>QHPU01000033.1 GCA_003219175.1 Verrucomicrobiota bacterium
GCGCTTCGAGCTAGAACCCATTCGGACGAAACCACCGAGAGATGCGAGTAGGGCCGGGCAGACCGCGCAAACTTTCGCAGGTTCTCCCCTTTCTGCACCCAGCTCCGGTATTATTTTCGAGGGTATCGGGACTGGCCTTGCCGGCTTTGTTCCTAACAGTAACCCACCAGACACAAACGGCCGCGTCGGCGCCACTCAGTACGTTCAGTGGAACAACACCAGTTTCGCGGTGTTCAGCAAGAGCGGCCAGCTGCTTTTTGGACCAGTCGCAGGAAACACCCTTTTTCAGTCGCTGGGCGGCGCGTGCGCGACACACAATGACGGCGACCCCGTAGTTTCGTATGATATTTTAAGTGGACGCTGGATTCTTTCACAGTTTGTCGTGGGCGCGAGCCCAGACTTCTCACACCAGTGTGTGGCGGTGTCCACGACCAGCGATGCCACGGGCTCGTGGTACGTTTACGATTTTGTTACCGATCCGGTAAACTTTGTGGACTATCCGAAGACGGGCGTGTGGCCGGACGGCTACTATATGACTGGCCGTGTGTTTAACGCGGCCGGTACTGTTCATATCACCGGAAGAGTCTTTGTCTTCGAACGTGACAAGATGCTGCAAGGCCTCCCCGCCCGTCAACTTCAGAAAGACCTGAAGAAATATGGTAACAAGCCCCAAGACGGAATGATTCCATCCGATCTGGACAGCCTCACGCCGCCGCCGGCAGGCGCAGCAGCATTTGTCATCGGACCTGATCCGGCCACGACGAACAAGCTCGACTCAACCAGAGTGAAGGTGACGTGGGGCACGAACCCGACAATCACGCTGACTGAGACGCAAATCGCGGCCAGCTGGGACTCCGCACCCTGTGTGAACAACACTGCGGCCCAGGACAACCGTGACTGTGTGCCGCAACCCGCACCGGCAACTCCGGCTGATTACCTCGACAACCTCGATTTCCGTCTCATGTACCGTTTGGCGTATCGGAATTTCGGCGGTAACCCTGTGCAGGAATCGCTGGTCACTAACATCACGGTTACAGGCGGCCCGAGTAAGCCGAAGCATGGGGCGGTTCGTTGGTTCGAGTTCAGAAATTCCGGCGGCCTTACTACTACTCCTACAGTTTTTCAGCAGAGCACCTATGACCCGGACTCCGAGTATCGCTGGATGGGGTCAATTGCCATGGACAAAGATCACAACATGGCGCTCGGCTATAGCAAATCGAGCCTGTCTACCAAACCAGGGATCTATATCAATGGCCGGTTGAGGACAGACGCTCCCAATACATTGGGTACAGAGGCGACCGTTTTCGCGGGGTTAGGCGTGCAGACGGAAACCCCCACGCGTGCCGGAAACCGTTGGGGTGATTACAGCGCGATGACGATCGATCCGGTTGACCAATGCACTTTCTATTACACTAACGAATACCTTCCGAATAACGGCGCCTTCAATTGGGCTACGAAGATTTCGACCCATCGGTTCTCATCGTGCGTTTCCGCGCCAGCTTGGGGAACGATTAGAGGCACGGTGCAGGCTTCACCAAGCGACGGCAACAAGCGACTTTCCGGCGTGATCGTTACTTTAAATAATGGATACGCCGGCGCTACGAACGCAAACGGGGTTTATTCAATCCTGGCGCCACCCGGAACTTATACGGCGATAGCCACCGATCCCGACCGCAATTGTAACGCGTCATCGCCCGTGAATGTTACTGTCACCAGCGGCGGCACCGTAACTCGGAACTTTGTGCTAACCGGCGGCTCAAATCTCGAACCGGATGGTTTCACAATTAACGACTCGGCCTCTGGAAACGGAAATAATGTTATTAACAGCAACGAGTGTGTGAACATGAACTTCAAGGTGGCGAACAACGGTTGCGCGAATGAATCTGCCATCTCGGCTACACTAAGTTCGACCACTCCTGGAGTAGCCATAATACAGGCCAGATCGGCGTATCCGAATCTGGCGATTGATGCGAGTGCCAACAACAACACGCCGTTCCAGATTCAGACCTCGCAGTCGTTCGAGTGCGGCACAGAGATCGCGTTCAACCTGGATCTCCTGTATGCGGGTGGACACAAGGTCATCTCATATACCGTGCCAAGCTGCACGGGCGGTGCCGACCAGACGATCCCGCCAAGCATGCTGACCGCGTCTGACTCGACGCAGGCTGACCGGATGGGGCGAGATGGTCAGCCGAGCAGCTGCAGTGGGAAAGGCTGCCCCGGAGGAATCGGCACGCCAGGGACGCGGTTTTTCAAGACGTTTAGCTTCAGAAATAATGCCGTTGCGCCGGCGTGCTTTACTGTCACGATCAACGCTGCGCTCGGAGGCCCTGGCGATATCGAAAGCGCCGCATATCTGAGCGCTTACGATCCAACAAACCTGTGCCTGAACTATCTGGGCGATAGCGGAATAAGCGGTTTGGGCACAACGGTCCCGAATGTGCAATATTCCTTTGTCGTGCCAGCGCAGTCGGACTTTGTCGTGGTTGTCAATACTACTGGCACGACTAATTCCTCGCAGTTTAGCGGCACCGTCTCCGGTTTCTTCGACGTCACTCCCGGACCTGGTCCCTGCCCGTAAAAGGGCGAGTCCTGCCGCCACGAGGGCCGTGGCAAATTGCCACGACCCTTCGGCGGACTTAAACAGTTCTCCACAACCACCGCTCAGCGCGCGGTTCGTGCTTATGCCGATTCGGCTCGCCTGCCGGGCTTCAACGAGGAAAACGTGATTGCGGCGGATGGATTCAGCGTGCGAGAGACAATGCAGTAGCGTTCGGTCAGGCGGACAAGCACAGGCAGTTGTTCTTCTGTCGCGTCAGACTCCACATCAAAATGAAGTCGGATATTTTGCAAACCCCGTGGAATTTGTTCCGACATGCCTGGCAGCCCACGAACCTCAAGATCGCCTTCGGCGCGAATGGCCGCCTTTCGTAAATCAATGTCCATCGCCGTTGCCATCTGGCCGAGAGTTACCCCGGCACACCCGACCAGCGCCTCCAGTAACATGTCGCTTGCGCAGGCGCTCTTCCCGTCGCCGCCCAAGATCGGATGAACGCCTACCTCCGTTCTGGGTTTGCCACTTTCGACCTTGCAAATCCCGTCAGCGCCAACAAACCCATGCGCGCGAAAGGTGAGGATGGTAGTTTCCGGATGATCGCGAAAACGGTCCTCGTAGCCGGCGTGTAATGGCGACGTGACATCATCAGCGCTCATGGACTCATCTTTATTCTAACCGCCGGCGTTATGCACGCCTGATTCAGCGAAATAGCTATCTGGATCCCATCTCTTCTTCAAGGCGCGGCCAGCGCTTCATCCACGCTTGGATAGATCGGGAAGAAATTTTCCAGCCGCGCCGTCTCCAAAATGGGCCGAACTTCTTCGCGGACCCCGGCCAGCATGAAAATACCCCCGTAATCCTCCATGTCGCGCGTGGCGTTGATCAGGACCGCCAGGCCGGAGCTGTCGATATAGGTCACCCCTGACAAATCCACGACCAGACGCGCCGGTTTGTCTTTGATCAATTCGTTGATCGTCTCTGTCACCTTAGCGGAAACATTGAGATCGATTTGGCCTTCGAGCGGTAGAACGTTACGCGGTTGCGGGAGTGCCATATTAGGTGGGAGTCGAGCAAGATGGTCTATAGAGCATATACAGCACCTGAGAGCCAGCTAAAAATCGTCGCCGATTTAATCGGAATGAACACGTCGCAAGACGCCGTTCTCAAAATGAAGGATCGCTGGGCCATTCGGGCCCTCGTAAGTCCACTGTTCTTTAGAGCCGGCGACTCGCTCGATTTTTGTCGGTTGACCCAGCAGTGAGATGACTTCGTTCGCACTCATCCCGATTCGAATTTCCCCGGCCAGTGCCGTCTTCGCTTCAATTCGCGCGTGTTGCGTCCGTCCGCCCCTAAGTTTTCCCGTCATCATGCCAACGAAAAAGATCAATGCCAGCACGGCGATACAGACTAGTGCAAGCGCGGGCGCTGAACGCTGACGGGACTCTTGAATTGCCGGAGGCACGGCCGACCCGTCGTCCAGCACGATTGGCTCGGTTTTTCGCGCTATTCGAAATTCGCTAACTGGCCGCCAATTACTAAAGCCCGGAATCCAATACAAGTCGCTGGGACGGATTTCACCGGAGAAAACCTTATTGCGAAAAATTTGCTCTTCGAATTCTCCCATTACCGCGCCATCGCGCGCCACGTGAAATCTCATTGAGAACGCACCGTGACAAAATCCCTCGCTTATCGCGAGCAGAAAACGTGCGGTCGACCAAAATATCAGCCCGGGCGAGACACACCTCCGGCCAGGCGTTTACAACGCATTTTTGATGACGTGCCACTTGAACGGCAGAAGGTAGATCGGCTGCTCCGCCGAACGCGAGTCCGGCTTGGACCGATGCAGCCTAAACATTACTCCCGGTCCATTTCAGCTTGTGGCGCAGCACGCCGAAAAACGAGATTTCCGGCAGGAATCCAAGCTGCAGAGTGACCTTTGCCCGCCGGATAGCAATTCGGCCCTTCGCCGGAACTCGCACTGGTTCGCGACCATCAACACTTAGGAAACAGGGATACTCTGTGCTGCCGGGCGAAATTTCGACGACAGATGAATCGCTGATGATAATCGACCGGTTGGTAAGAACGTGCGGGCAAATCGGCGTGATAACAAAGACGCCCGATTCCGGCGACAGGATAGGACCGCCGGCGGAGAGCGAGTAAGCCGTCGAACCGGTCGGCGTCGCGACGACTAATCCGTCGGCGTTAAATTCCGTCAGAGCTTCTCCGTTTACTTTTGCGTTCAGCTTGATCAAACGCGAGAGATCGCCGCGGCTGACGACGGCGTCATTCAAAGCATGAACGTTTGAAATCGCGCGCTTATTTGTCCGCAGCTCGACGGATAAAAGCGATCGTTTGCTGTAGGAAATGCGGCCGCTCGCGATGGCCTCCACCGCTTCGCGGTACGCTGAGGAATTCACACATGTCAAAAATCCAAGGGAACCGACGTTGATGCCAAAGATGGGTTTCAGGTTTTTCCCCGCCATGGTGACGACGTGCAAAATCGTTCCGTCACCACCAAGGACCACGATCAGATCCGAGTCTTTTGCCACTTGCGTAATAGTGCCGTCGGCCTTCGCCTTTGCGATTTTGGCGGTCTCGTTTTCGACGATCACAGCGTGCGAACGTTCGGTAAATTCGCGAATGACATGACGCGCGAGGTCTGCCACGCCCGGCTTTTCCGCGTGCGCGATTAGGCCGATGGTTTTCGTGCGCATATAAAAAATTCCCGGTTGCCATCGGTCCCTGCGATGGATGACGGCGAAATACCAACGACCGTATTTCCGCTGTTTTCAATAAAGGATGCGATCTTACGTTTCGCTTTTTCGTGCAGCGAGGAGTCGCGCACGATTCCGCCACGGCCGACTTCGGCCCGCTCCAACTCGAACTGTGGTTTGATTAAGGCCAGTACGATTCCGCTCGCACTTACCAACTGAAATGCATTCGGCAATATCAAAGTTAGAGAAATAAATGAAACATCGACCACACAAATATTCGCGACTTCACCAATTAGCGAAGGCGTGATCGTGCGAGCATTCGTCTTCTCGAAAACGGTCACGCGCGGGTCGCTACGAATTTTCCAGGCCAGTTGACCGTGGCCAACGTCGATTGCATAGACTTTGCGCGCACCGCGTTGCAGCAGGCAATCGCTAAACCCGCCGGTAGAAGCGCCAATGTCGACCGCGATTTGGTCGCGGACGGCGATTTCGAAGAAATCCAGCGCCCCTTCCAGTTTTAATCCGCCGCGCCCGACAAACCGCGGACTCGCAGTGGTTGCGATGCGAGCGTCGGGATCGATCAAGACCGATGGTTTTTGCGCCACTTGCTCGCCGATTCGGACCTCGCCCGCCATCACCGCGCGTTGCGCCTGTTCGCGGCTCGGATAAAGCGCACGCTCAACAAGGACCTGATCGAGGCGGATTTTCCTCATCATCTCAGGCTTTAGAGGGATTCACGAACGTTCTATTCATTTCTGCATTCCCGCACCATTTCCCGCACCGATAATAGTTCCTCCACAGTCGCGCGCCGCCGCCGATATTTTTTCTCGATGATTTCCTTCAATGCCAGCAAATCCGCCGGCAATGGCTGATCGTAATAGGTCCAGAATTCCTCATCTGTGCGTTTTGATTGCAAACGCCAGGCGCCGCCGAAACGCGATGCTCGCACTTCGCGTTTCACTCCGTCTTCTTCTCGTTCCTTCCATACATGTTGACGCGGCATGACTTCGCGCCCTTAGATTAGCGCCCTTGAAAGATGCCGCCAAACTGTTCGCTTATTTTTTCGCAGTCGTAATCGGCGGCGCGCTGCTTGCCCCTCCGCTTTTCTGGAGCGCCCGCTCCGTCTCGCCCTTCTTCGCAAAATTTGATTTCGAGGATTTTTTTCATCGCGCCCTCTTGATTTGTGCGATCGCATTTGTCTGGCCGTTGCTGCGCTCACTTCGCCTTCATTCTCTCCGGGATCTGCAGTTGGACAGGAATCGAGAAGCCGTGCGTGACGCCATTGCCGGATTTCTTTTGGCGAGCCTTCCACTTTTGATCTGCGCCTTTGTGCTGATCGCGACAAGAATTCTTATTTTAAAAACTGTGCTGCCATGGAGTCCGGTCCTTGGCGTGGTCGGCGCGGCGATCGCAGTTCCGTTAATCGAAGAACTTTTTTTTCGTGGCCTACTTCTCGGGATTCTTCTGCGCGATCTCCGACCCATTCTTGCAACGCTCATTACTTCAGCGTTTTTCGCCATTCTTCATTTTCTAAAACCGCCTGGCGACACCAATGACGTTGTCACCTGGTTTTCCGGATTCCGTTCCATTGCAAATTCATTCGCGCACTTTGCTGACCCCATGATGGTGCTCGCGCTCTTCGCCACGTTGTTTCTTATCGGCTGGATTTTGGCCGATGCTCGCCTGCGTACTCGGTCGCTCTTTCTGCCAATCGGATTGCATTCAGGTTGGATTTTGGTTGCCGGCGTAGTTGGCAAGCTAACGAGGCGCTCAATAACTATGTTGCCTTGGTTAGGAACGAACTTGCTCACCGGCTTGCTGCCGCTTCTTTTGGGATTGATTACCTGGGCGTTGATGATTGTCTGGCTGCGTTATGCAAATCGATCGCACACTTGAGCCGCTGCGAGCGGTAACGTCGCTTTTTTACCCGGCGCTGTGTGCCGTTTGCCACGCGCCGGTTACGCGGGGCGATTACGTTTGCCAGGATTGCCTCGGTAAAGCACAACGCATTGTCGCTCCCTTTTGCGCGAAATGTTCAGAGCCATTTCCAGGAGCGATCGAGGGCGAGTTTACCTGCTCCAATTGCGCACATCGCAGCCTCGCCTTCGATGCCGCCGTCGCCGCTTATCGCAGCCGCGGCGTGGTTCGTTTTGTCATTTTGCAATTCAAATACAGTCGCCAGTTACATCTTCGACACCCGGTTGCAGAATGGTTACTGGAAGCGATGAACGATGACCGGCTGCGCGATAGAAATTTCGATTGCGTGGTTCCCGTTCCACTTCATCCCGCCCGATTTCGCGAGCGCGGTTTCAACCAAGCTGAGCTGCTCGCAAAAATTTTGGGGCAAAGAATGAATCTTACCCTCAGTCGCCCGCTCGAACGCACGCGCTATACCACCACCCAAACAGCGTTCGATCGAAATGATCGCATGGAAAATTTACGGGGCGCCTTTCGTTTACGAAAAAGGATCGGCGTGCGAGGATTGCGGGTGCTTCTCGTGGACGATATTCTAACCACCGGTTCGACGTTGAGCGAATGCGCGCGAGTGTTGCGCGAGGCGGGTGCGCAGTCGGTGTTCGCCGTGACCGCCGCGCGCGCATAAAGCCATGGCTATTTTCAAAAAACCCCCAACTGGCGGCGGCGGCGGTAGAAAACGTCGCAGTGACATTCCGGAAGGCCTTTTCCAGAAATGCCCCGGCTGTAACGAAGTCGTTCACGAAATCGAGTTAACCGAAAACCAGCGGGTTTGCCCGCATTGCGATTACCATTTCTCACAGTCCGCTAAGGAGCGGATCGAGAGTCTCCTCGATCCAGGCAGCTTCGTGGAAATGGATGCCAGCTTGCACTCGGTCGACTCGCTTAGATTTCAAGGGATGGCCACCTACAAGGATCGGCTGAAGAAATACCAGGAATCGACCGGACTGATTGACGCGGTCTTGAGCGGCTACGGAACGCTTGAAGGGATCCGAGTCGCGATTGCGGTGATGGATTTCGCCTTTCTCGCTGCCACCATGGGTTCAGTCGTAGGCGAACGGATTACCCGCGCTATCGAGTACGCGACAACTGAGCGCATTCCCATCATCATCATTTCTGCTTCCGGTGGCGCGCGCATGTACGAAGGCATGCTTAGTCTGATGCAAATGGCAAAGACCAGCGGCGCCTTGGCCCGTCACGGCGAAGCCCGATTGCCTTACATTTCTATTCTGACGAATCCGACCACGGCCGGCGTCATGGCGAGTTACGCTTCGCTTGGCGACATCATCGTAGCCGAGCCGAAAAGCATGATCGGGTTCGCGGGACCGCGCGTGATCAAAGAAACGACTCACCAGGATTTGCCCAAAGGATTTCAGACGGCCGAGTTTCTCGAAGAACATGGTTTGATCGATCAGATCGTGCATCGAAGAAAACTGCGGCCGAAAATTGCAGAGTTCCTGCGCTTCCTCGGGCCGGCGGCAGCGTGAAATACCGCGAAGCGCTGGCGTGGCTCTATGCCACCCAACGATTCGGAATCAAGCTCGGGCTGGAAAATATCGAGCGATTGTTAGTGGCGCTCGGTATCGTGGAGGGCCGTTTGCAAGACCGTTCCTCCAGACCGGCCCCCGATAACGCAATCGTCGCCTCGCACACCTCCGCCCTCCCGCTGCTCAACGATTGTACCGTCATTCACGTCGCCGGCACGAACGGGAAGGGTTCCGTCTGCGCTTTGATCGACGCAGTCTGTCGCGCCGCCGGTTATCGTCCCGGTCTGTTTACCTCCCCTCACCTTGTCACCTTTCGCGAACGGATTCGGGTAAACGGCGAAATGATTTCCGAAGATGATGTCGCGCGCTCTCTCACCGAAATTCGCGAACGAATCCGCAATTGGGATCCACATCCGACGTTTTTTGAAATCGTAACAGCCCTTGCGCTGAAATATTTTCAACAAAGCCAGTGTGAGGTTGTTATTCTCGAAACCGGCATGGGCGGACGACTCGATGCCACAAATGCGATGCAATCATCGGTCAGCGTCATCACACCGATTGATCTCGATCACGAGAAATGGCTGGGGTATTCCATTGCCGAGATTGCCCGGGAAAAGGCGGGAATCATTAAGTCAGCCACTCCGGTTATTTCTGCGCCGCAACGACCGGATGCCGAGTCGGTCATCAAGCAGCGCGCTGACGCATGTGGCGCATCACTACAATTTGTTAACGAGATCTGGACAAAGTCGAAGATCGCATTACGCGGGGAACATCAAAAGATAAATGCCGCCGTCGCCATGGCTGCGCTGCAAGCAGCCAACATCTCGATTTCAGATGATCTGGTTGCACGCGGTTTCGAATCAGTCGAATGGCCGGCGCGTTTCCAAATCTGGAATGACAAAATCGTGATCGATGGTGCGCACAATCCTGCCGGTGCAAAAATTCTGGCGCAGACCTGGCGGGAAGAATTCGGCCACGATCGCGCCATCATCATCCTCGCTACCCTGCGCGACAAGAATGTGCACGGAATCATTCAGGCGCTCGCACCAATCGCGCAAAAGATCCTACTGCCCCGAATCCGCAGTGAACGCGCGATGGCGCCAAATGACCTGGCGGAAGTTATCGGCATCACGGCTCCATCACTCCCCCACTCCATCAGTCCAACCGTTGCTGATTCCATCG
>QHPU01000156.1 GCA_003219175.1 Verrucomicrobiota bacterium
GCGATCCGTGGTTTGTAGCGAGCGTTTGACCTCCTTGCCGTCGACTCGGATTCGGCCATAGTAAACGCCGTTCGATGAATATCGGTAGAGACATTCGCCGACCTTTTGAAACACGCCATTTTTGCGCTGTAGTTTTCCCATACAATCGAGTCTACAGTGTAAAAAATCAGTGTACAAAGGAGATTTTCGGCTACGTGTTTCGGTCCGATTTTCATAGGTAAAACGGGGGTATAGCTCAGTTGGTAGAGCGTCTCGTTCGCAATGAGAAGGCCAGGGGTTCGAATCCCCTTACCTCCACGCCACGCAAGTCAACGTAAAAACAAGAAATCCCACTGGTAGAGTAACCGTCGGCAGCCGAGTATTGAGCCTGGTGTTTGGGCTTGAGTCCATTCATCGATTGGCTTCGGCATGGCAGTCGACGAGGTGATCAAGGTGTTGGCCTAGGCAAAGGACGCCGATAATGGCCCTTTCCGCGTGCCTTCTTTGGCTTCGGCGTAGGCGTAACTGTCGTCTCTGGTGTCGAGGCAGGAGTTGGCGTGGGCGTTGCGGTTGGTGGAGGAAGCGTTGGCGTTGTAGTCGGAGTCGACTTCGGCGTTGGGGTGGGAGTCGGTGACGGAGCTGGCCTCATTACCGGTGTAGCTGTGGGTGTCGGCGTAGGCGAGGGAGCTGGCGTTACGATCGGCATCGGCGTCGGGGTAGGAGACGGTGTGGATGTAGGCGTAGGGGTCGACGAAGGGGTGGCTGTCGGAGTTGGCGATGGCTTGGGCGTTGCGGTGGGAGTAGAAGTCGGGGTTGGTGTTGGTGTCGGAGTGGGAGCGGGCGAAGCTGCCGGCGTGGATTTCATCACCTCGTTCGAGTCTGGACTTTCAAAACTTCCTTTGTACGCTATTGCCGTATAATAATACGTACTTCCAGCAGGAGGTGCTACTACGGTTGCACTTGTTCCTGTTCCCCGGAAATCGACATGTTGGCTATATTTTCCGGGGCTTGTTCCATAATAGATTCGATAGCCATCTATATTTGGAATTGAAGGGCTGGCCTGCCACGTCAACGTCACTGTGCTTGCGGCTGCCGCCTCCTCCTGGAGGAAAAGTTCGATGGATAGCAACAGAGCTGCTGCAGAGGCGGCCCCGCGCAAGATTCTACTGCCCGTTACCCCGAACCTCACGACGCACTTGCAGCCAAAATCGCGCCAGAGCAGGTCGCAACCGACACTAATGTATCGTTTTTATTTTCCGCCCGGCGAGAGGCGGTCTAGACTTGCTGATTATTCGTCCACGCCAGCTTTCATCAACCGTGGAAGGTACGACAACTTAGCCCAGGCGCTGCGCCCTCGACCTCGGGCAACTTCGTAACAAACCTGACGCATCGCGTGCGTGTGCTTGGTACGCTGCTTTGACCGCTCATGCCTATGGTTTAAGCGTTTGTGAGACGACGTGGAATCTAGGCAGGATTCGGCGCTTTACCCCCTAGTTGAGCAGGTGTAAGCGGGTGCGATAATTTGAGCGAATTTGCACCGGCCTCATTGCGAACAAGACGCTCTACCAACTGAGCTATACCCCCGAAGAGGTCGTCACCTTATCAGGGTGAGACCCTTTTTTCAAACCGTCCCTTGGTCGTGCGTACTTTTGCCTTTGCCACGCCTTCGTGGTTCTTTTGGATAATCCGCCTGTCGGTTTATCCTCGTTAACAGAATTTGCTCAACATCGTAACTACATAAGTTGATTACACATGAAACAAAAAAAATTCTTAATCATCGGCGCATTCTTCGCGGTTGTTGTTCTCTGCTTGCCGACGCCGAGTGAGGCCAAAGCAAAAGGCTCGCCGTCGCCGGAGGTTGAGAGTTCCGCAACGGCACGTGCCGATGCGTCGCCTGCAAAATTGCGGGCGACGGCGTTCAAGGGGATGATCGCTTCGGTGGATGATATAGCGAAGACCTTCACTATCGCGGGAAAGGATACCTCGCGCGTGCTCAAGGTTACCGACAAAACCATTATAACGAAAGGTGGCCAGCCAGCGACGATGAAGGAAGTGGTCGCTAATGAGGAAGTGCGCGGCTCGTATTACAAGATGCCGGATGGTTCGATGGAGGCGAAAGTTTTGAAGCTTGGACCGTTGACCGAAGCGGAGAAGGCGGAAAGAGACGCGCGGAGAGCCAAACGCGAGGAAAAGAAAGCCGCGGCTTCATCGGCGGCCACTAGCGCTTCATCGGCGAGTCCGAGTCCATGACACTGCGGTGGGGTGAAAAGCCCTGATTAAAATCCAGTCCGACGAGCGCCGCCTCTCGTTCTAATTCGCTTCTGCCGCTTTCACGGCGACACGGAGATCGGCGACAAAGCGCTTGTATTCCCGTTCGCGGGATGCTTCGTCGGGCTGGCGTAGGAGCGAGGAAGGATGGACCGTTGCGACGACTTTCCCTGCGAGACGCGATGACAAGACTTTGCCGCGCTCTTTCATGACACGGAAACTCGGTCCGAAGATTGTTTGCCCGGCAGTTGAACCCAGAACAACGACGAGCTTCGGTTCGACCAGACGCAGCTCGGCTTCGAGCCACGGGCGGCAGGCGGCGATGTCGCGCGCGCTTGGTTTTTGATGAATCCGCCGTTTCCCGCGCGGTTCCCATTTGAAATGTTTGACCGCGTTGGTGACATAAACTTCGTCGCGGTTGATTCCAGCGTCTTCGAGGGCGCGATTCAGGATTTTTCCCGCCGGACCGACAAAGGGCTTGCCAGCCACGTCTTCGTAATCACCCGGTTGCTCACCGATCATCAACATCGTGGCGTGTCTTGGCC
>QHPU01000041.1 GCA_003219175.1 Verrucomicrobiota bacterium
GGCGGAATGCGCGGTCCCACGAATCGACGTGCAACTCATTGGAATCGACCAAGGTACCGTCGATATCGAAGATGAACGCGAGCACGGATAACATATCCTCGACTTAATCGGCTTTCAGCGTTGAAAGAGATTTCTTAATTGAGATTCGCTCACGGCGCCGCATTCACGTGCTTTCTATGTCGCTCATCCTTCTTGCTTTGCGTCAGTACAATCGACGGGTCCAAAGGTTTTGGGAGATGCGAAATATAAAGAGGAAAGGAGAGATAATGAGAATATTAACACTAACACTGATATTGGGGTTACCGCTCATGGCGTTAGGTCAGAGAGAGGAGCCACAACAGTCGCCGGCGCAGTCCAACGAAACGCAGACGACAGAGCCGGCGAAAGGCAAACAGAAAGCGCAAGCAACATCTCAGACGGACACAAACGTCCGCGGACAGACGAATGTTCAGGGCGCTCAGGACGTGAACAAGAGTCAAGTGCGTTCGAGTACGAGCCAGAAAACGACCGTGAACAAGCAAGAGTTCAGGTCGCGTCACACTGAGGTGTTCAATCTTGGACGGCATCCGAAGGAGTTCTTCGTCCAACGATTCGGAGCGAACCACTTCCGGTTGATCGGGAACACCTACTTCGTTTTCGTGGATACCTGCTGGGTCGCGGTTGACGTGGACGGCTTTGTTTACACGGAACGGATGATTTGCCCGGGTGATCCGGACTTTATTGAAGTTGACTAGCGGTCCGATCCGGACTGGCGATTGTCTGCAACACACACCAGAGCGCTCCGCTGAAATGGCGGAGCGCTTTTTGTTGCACCAGAGGCAAGACAACTAGACCACTCAACACTCAACGTCCAACGTTCCGCGGCCAGATATCTCTGGCGGTGCGAAGCTTATTATATGGCATTAAAATTTCTCGGTGGCGATGGGTCGGAGAAACAACACCGACGGTTGCAGAGCAAGGTGGCGATTGTAACCGGCGCCGGCACCGGCATCGGTGAAGCGATCGCGCACAAGTTCGCGCGCGAAGGCGCGAAGGTGGTAGTGTGTGGATTGCCGAGCGATCCGATCGAGCACGTGGCAAAGGCGATCCGCGATAAGAAGGGCGAAGCGATCGCGTTCGGCGGCGATATTTCCGAGGAACGCGTTGCGAAGGAGTGCATCGATGTCACGATCAAAAAATTCAAACGGCTCGATGTGCTGGTGAACAACGCCGGCGTGTTTTTCGATAACGCGATAACGCAGGATTATCCGGTCGCCGATTTCGATGAGACGATTCGAATGAATATTCGGTCGGCCTTCATGATGAGCCGGTTCGCGTTGCCGCATCTGCAAAAGTTTCGTGGCAACATCATCTCAGCCGGCTCGGAGTCGGGCATGATTGGTCTGGCGCAAAACACGCCGTATGGCGGAACGAAAGGCTGGATACACGCATTCATGCGCGGCGTGGCAGTAGAGCAGGCGCAGTTCGGTGTCCGGGCCAATTGCGTTTGTCCGGGGCCGATCGATACGGCGTGGACGCACAAGGAGACTGGACCGATGGACAAGGAAATGGAGAAGACGCTGATCCAAGCGGTGCCGTTGGCGCGGCGTGGGACGCCCGAGGAAGTGGCGAACGTGTATGCGTTTCTCGCCTCGGACGAAGCGAGCTATGTCACCGGCGCGCTTTATTTTGTCGATGGCGGAACGACAATCGCAAAAGGACCGGTTGGCGATTTGGTGCCGCAGCGTTTGCGCAGAG
Organism: Verrucomicrobiota bacterium; assembly: GCA_003219175.1. GTDB lineage: Bacteria > Verrucomicrobiota > Verrucomicrobiia > Chthoniobacterales > UBA10450 > AV69. The sequence continues at coordinate 1,738 of QHPU01000041.1, forward strand.
GACCGAAAGGCGAGCTCGATCTGGAGTATTCGCGCGACGGTTTGCGGAATAAGAAGACGCACCAGGTAAAGCCGAAAAGAGTGAAAAGTTAGGTCCGAGCCGGACTGGCGGATTCGCTCGGGAGAACGCCTCCGCCAGGTTCCCTCTATGCCAGGCTGCCTCTGTTTAAGCTGCGGCGAGTCAAGGGCTACGACGTGACCCAGTTAGTTTATTGCAGGGCGCAAAGGGCTATGGGCAAAGCCAAGCACAGAGTCAGAGATTAGAAGTTCAGAGGTCAGAGGTCAAAGGACGAGAGAGGCGATCCCGAAGTAGAAGATAAGCGCGACGAAGTCGGTGATCGCAAGTGTGACGGGACCAGCGGCGATTTTCGGGTCGAGTTTTAAGGAATGAAGGAGCGAAGGAATACCCAGGCCAAACAAGCATGCCGTGACCAGCGAGAGGCCAATGCTGCCGCCAATTGCCAGCGCGGCGGTCATATTGTGCCGCCAGACGAGAACGATCAAGGCAACAAGAGTACCGCAGCCTGCTCCGAGTAGTGCCGCCGAGCGAAGCTCACGCTGCAGCGCCGCGCCGAACCAGCTTCCCGTGACCGCCTGCGAGCGCAAGGCCTGAATGGTGACACTCATGGTTTGCATGCTGACGCTCTCGTTCAGTCCGAGAACCATAGTGAGAAAGAATGCGATCACGACACTGCTGGCGAGCGTGGCCTCAAACGCACCAGCCAACAGCGCGCACATGGTGCCGCCGAAGATGGTGGCGAGAAGCCATGGGAACCGGTAGCGAAAGACACGCCAGGCAGATGCGCCGCGCAGTTGCGAGAGACGAACGCCGAGCGCTTGGAATATCTCATCAGCCTGAGCAGCGATTGGCGGCGCAGCGGCCTCCTCGCCCTCCAACATCTCGGCGGTGAACAGGCTAATATCGACAATGCCGATAATGTGGCGGTCGGCATCGACAACCGGGAAGGCGAAGAATTTGTAGAGAACGAAGAACTCGCACGCGTCGAGAACGGTAGCCGTTACGGGAATCGCGACGACGCGGGTCACCATCAGCTCGCGCAACGTCATCTCCGGTGAGGCAGTGAGCAGACGCCGGGTTGGCAAGACGCCGGCGAGGCGATCATGTTCATCGACTGCATAAAAATAGATGATCCGTTCGCCGAGACCCTGGCGCCGGATGGCAGCGAGCGCTTCTTCGACGGTCATGTCTGCCTTCAGCAGCGGCTGATCGACGCGAGCATGTCGCGCGATCGGGTCGTTGAAATCAGGCAGCGCGGGCGCATCGGCCATGCTGTTGCGCTACATCGTCGGATCGTGAATGCAAGGAGTTGCAGGGCAGACGGCAGGGAGCTGGCAAGACAACCAGATTCCTGACCACGGTCGGAAGCGCCAAGTTATCAATTATCAGTTATCGGCTAACAGTTATTAGTTATGGTCATCGTCTGGGCGACAACTCGCGCGAAGGCCCCGGGAGGGGACGTATATATTGAGAGGAGCTGGACCCTGCGTGTGTATCAAAATTGATCATTTAGAATGCGGAGGGCGACGCGGGCTGGTAGTTCATGGTTGAGAGTTGAGGGTTGGGTTTGCAACCTATAGCGATCGTTTCACCACCCACGAGTGATATGGAAGCCAATCGAATACGGGGCGTGTTAGCGCCGGTCGTCACACCATTTAAGGCGGATCTATCCCCGGATCGGGAACGGTTCATCGCGCATTGCAAGTGGTTGCTATCGCAGAACTGCGGGCTGGCGGTGTTTGGGACAAACAGCGAGGCGAACTCGATGTCAGCGGAAGAGCGCATGACTCTCCTGGATGCTTTGGTCGCGGCCGGTATGGATTCGGCGCGCATGATGCCGGGCACAGGCTGCTGCTCGATCAGCGAGACGGTCGAACTCACGGCGCATGCCGTAAATCACGGTTGCGCAGGCGTACTGATGCTTCCGCCGTTCTACTACAAGAACGTCGGCGAAGAAGGTCTCTACCGTTACTTCAGCGAAGTGGTGCAGCGCGTCGGCGATACGCGTCTGAGAATTTACCTCTACCATATTCCACCGGTGGCGGTTGTCGGTATCACTCCCAAATTGGTCGAGCGCCTTTTGCAGGCTTATCCAAGCGCGATCGCCGGGATGAAAGACAGCTCGGGCGATTGGAATAACACCAAAACTTTCCTCGACGCATTTGCAGTCCGTGCCGGACGGGCGGATTCAACAGCCGGTGCGGCTCGCACTTTTGATGTTTTCGTGGGTAGCGAATCCTTTCTGCTCGCCAATATCTGCAACGGCGGCGCGGGCACGATTTCGGCGACGGCCAATGTAAACCCCGCGGCGATTTATGAGCTGTATCAGATGGCGGTTGGCGCAAGCGCCTCTACAGGTGCAGAGCTGGAGGCTCTGCAGGGACGACTAAATGTGGTGCGCGAGGTGTTCGCGCGCATGTCGTGGCCCTCCATGATCGCGGCGCTGAAACAGGCGATTGCGATTTACCGGAACGACCCGGAATGGGCGAGGGTGCGGCCACCGCTGGTCGGGCTCACAACCGAGCAGGCACGGAACCTTGCTGCTGAACTCGAAAAAATCGAGTTCAGCATCAAGTTAGGTGGGAGTTAAGAGATGCCGGTCGTCCTGACGACAAGTGAGCACAATCCCTTACTCTCAACTCCAGACAGTCGTCGGGAGCAGCTCTCAACTCTCCACAAGTTCCTCTGGGTGGTATTTCCGCCAATAGCGGATGGCCGCGGGAACGGCCATGTGACTCGGATCGGCGGTTTCGTAGTCCTGCGCCAATTCTTCGGTCGCGCCGTTGCCGGTTAAGTCGTCGTGCTCGACCTTGGCAAAAGCAGGGACAAGGTCCGGTTCTCGAACGCCTGCCGAAATCTTCTCGTGAAACCATTCGGACCACCGAGTTACACGTTCATCTAACGCGTCGAGGTGCGCGGTGACCGAGCCTTTCACCAAACCGAAATGAGGAAGATAAAGATTAGTCGGATTCAGTTCCCGGATTTTGGCAATGGATTCACGCCAGGATTCGATGTGCAGCTCAGGCGGAACAAACGGCGGAATGGGCGGACCGTCGCCGAGCCGGACACCGGCGATATCACCACCGAAAAGGCTATCATCCCAATGGTAAACGTGATGATGACTGGCATGGCCCGGTGTGGCGATGGCGCGGATTTCGAACGTGGCTACCTGAATGACGTCCTTGTCTTCCAAAATCCTGACCCGTTCTTCCGGGACCGGCGCGATTTGGCCCCACAATCTTTGCATGTCGTCGCCGAAGATGCGGCTCGCGGATGTGATCAATTTCGCCGGATCGATGAGATGCGGTGCGCCACGAGGATGAACGTAAATCGTGGCCCCAAGCGCGGCGAATCGCCAGGCCGCACCTGCGTGGTCAAAATGAATATGACTGAGAAAGACGTGCTTAATGTCGTTAGCGGAAGTACCAATCTTCCGCAGCGCGGTGACGATATTGTCAAAGGTTGACTCCGGACCGGTATCGAAAAGCACAAGTCCATCGTTCGTTTCCAGCGCGGTAACGGCAATAATGCCCGGTCGGCCGAGTTGAATGGTGTCGAGGATGTGAACTTTCAGAGAAGAGTGAACGGTTAACGCTTATCAGGTATTAGTCAGCAGTTATCAGTTATCGGTTAAGTGTTAATAGGAAGCAAAAGGCGAAGCGGAAAGGGCGGCATTAAGATAACCCGCCTTCGGGAAAAGGTACGGCGCGTCAGGCAAGAACGCGGGACCAACGAGGCTAAATCTGATCCGCTTTCGCCCCCTTTGTTTCCTTTGTTACTTGTTTATTCATGTCATCCGCGTAATCCGCAATCTTCTGCCAGCCGGGTTTACCAGGTGCGGCGTAGCGGATGAGCTTCGGTGTTGAAGGTTATGTGGTCAAAATCCACGCTTTGTGCGGGAGCAAATAACAGATAAAAATATTTAAAGGTCTCGGCGAAGAGGAAGCTTTCCATTTCGTCGTGTTTCTCTTTCGTAATCACATTCTGAAGCGCGGCGTAACCTGTATCGGTGCGGCAATATTTCATGAAATCATTGAACATGATTTCGCCCATCTGCCGATACTCGCGCGCCCCGCTGTAATGATGGAGGTAGTAAGTGGACTCGATGATTTCGGGACGCAGGTGATAAGTCAGCGCGGTCGCACGCATCAAGCGGTAATCGATTTCTTCGGGTTCAATGTGGTGAAGGTTCCACATTGCAAATGAGGAACGCTGAAGACGGCGGGCGCGATCAACATCGCCAACGAGTGCGAGCAACGCGGGGAAAAAAGCATCGAGCGCGCCGTAGATAGTGAAGGTGCGCTGACCGCTATTCATTTCGGCGTGGCCGTACCAAAGCTGGCCACGCGTTTCGTCGGCGAGGTATTTGTGGAGGGCAGGAATGCTGGCATTCCACATGTCGAGGCAATCGTGGTCGCCGAACAAGCGCCAGCATTTCCAGAGGTATTCATAATAGGAATCGATGCCGCCGCTGATGTGGCTGTCGGGATCCGACCAAACGCCGCTCTCGACGTTGATGCTGGAGCCGACGAGGCCGAGGGGCGAGCGGCGCTTGAAGGTCTCGACTAAGGCGCGTTTGGCCTTGTCGTAGAAGATCGGGTTGCCGGTGAGTTTGCTGAGGGTGCCGAACTCGAGCAGAGTTGTCCCGGTTTCGGCAGGGTTTGTTTTCGGATCGCGCACCTGGCCGGTGCGGAGATTCACGTAAACGTAAGGGAGACCGGTGGGTGAATCGAATGCGGGGAGAAGTCGCCGACCGAGGTCTTCAGCGAGAGCGAGCAAACGCCGGTCGCTGGTGAGTTGGTAGCTGGAGAGGAGTCCGCCGAGGAGACGAATCGTGATCTCGAAATTCTTGACGTAGATGTCGTGGTCGAACGAGAGCTCGCTTTTTATCAAGGTACGAGCGCGATCCGCTTCGGCATCGAGATGCATGAGAATCAAGGTATCGAGCGCGTCGACCGGAGTCATGAGAAGGGATTGGCCATACCAATCGTGCGGTGTGCAACTGAGCGGCTTGAGCGCGTCGTGTCCCCAGGCGTAATGCTCGTAATTGTTCCACGCGTGAAGGCACTCGCCCTTTACACGTGCGGCGAGCTCGGCGGAGTGCACGTCATCGCGGGAATGACGGCAGCCGAGGGAAAGAAGAAGGAAGAGGATAGAAGGAAGAACGCGAAGCGCGCGTGATGAATGATAAGCTTTCAACAAGTTGAAAGCGAGACTACAGGACTACGGGACGACGGACAACGGGCGGAGACCGTGGTCAAGAGAGGACTCAGAATGCCCTCGTCATTGGATCAAAAATCAATTTTAGACTTCTCCGACGCCAGGCAACTGGAGTAACATCGCGCCATGCGTTTCACCACTCAACTTCTGCTCGGACTCGCAGTAATTTTTTTCACAACAATAATAGCGGTCGAGGGGCTGCCTCAAAGTGCCAGCCCCTCGCCCTCTCCTCAGGTAAGCGAATCGCCGGCAAAACAACAAAAAACGACCAAGAAAAAGTCGGGGTGGTGGCCGTTCTCATCGTCAAAGCCAGCGAAGGCGACCCCGAGCAGCTCACCGACGGTTGTCGTCGGCAAACCGAAGAAGCAAAAAAGAGAGAGTGTAGATGTCCCCGCGGAAGGACCAGTCGCAATTCCCACGCCGCGTGCACCGCACGAGGCCACTGCGCGATCGACGCCGCACATGATCGGCGTCAAGTATGCCGCTACTCCGGCACCGGGCGGTGGTCCTGGACTGGTCTGGGTTAATACCAAAACCCATGTTTACCATTCCCAGAGATCGCGCTGGTACGGCACGACCAAGGAAGGTAAGTACATGACCGAAGAAGAAGCGAAAGAGGACGGTAATCGGCCGGCCAGAAGTAGTGAGTGAACCGCTGCACGGTTCGTTAGCATTTATCCGTTATCGGTTTTCAGGAAGTTTTAAGCGTTCAGCGTTCAGGATTCAGCGGTCGTAGATTAGAATAACGTAAGCATTCCATTAGTGTAGGCGCCGATTCGGACCCAATTAAAGGTTGCACTGACTTGACGCACTGCCCAGAAATCAAAGTCGGCGTTGAGGCGATCCCCGGCAGCATCGAGCGCAGTGGATCCGGTGACGCCACTGTAGCTATCGGCGGCATCAACGAACGCCGATTTAAAACTCGCAAAGTCTTTTAGATTACCAGTGACTCGCAATGCTCGTTCCAAGACGAAGAGCGCGTCGTAGGTGGAAAGGGCGAAGGCATCAGCTGGTATACCGGTGCGGGCTTCGATAGCATCGGCAACCGGTTGCCACAGATTCTGCAAGGCATCGTCAAGTCCGAAGGTCGGGTTCGGATAATAGGCGCTGGCAGCGAAGGCGGCCGCGCTCGCATCGCCGGTCAAGGCCGCGGAAAGCGCGGTACCATCGCTTCCGTACCAACGCGTGGAAGAGAGAGTAGAGTTAGCCGCCGCGCTGTGGAAGACATCGACGGCTTCATCGAAGGCGGCGAGGTAAATCGCGACGCTGTTCGGATCCGCGCCGGCGGTCACCAGTGATTGAATTTGTGTGGCGACCGACGTTGTCGCCGCGGAAAAATCTGTTGTAGTTGGCTGGTACTGGTAGCCGGATGTGACGGTGCCACCAACGTTCTCGAACGCAGCTTTGACCGAATCATGCAAGCCATTGTTACCGGCATCGTTTCGCCACAACGGCACAATGGAGTGAATGCCATCGTGCTGCATGAGAGCGACGATCGCGTCGGCCTCACGTTTATCGTTCGGACAGAAACGAAAAATGTTGTCTCCCGCGATTGCGAGCGAGGACGCGGTACTACCCTGGCTGATGACGAGAATGTTGTGAGCATCAGCGTACGATTTGATCATCGCGACCTCGGAACTCGATTGTGGTCCGATGACAATTTTCACGCCGCGTTTATCGAGATCTTGAATGGCGGCGAGCGCTTTGGCGGGATCGAGCGCGGTGTCGCGGACAAATAATTTGAACCGGTAGCCGCCGTGTTCGGCCTTAGCAGTAGCTTTTAGTTGGTCGTTGGCGATCTGAAGGGCGGCGACGGTGTTTTGCCCGAGGGAATTCCAAGAACCGGTCAAAGAAACAAGGATACCGACTTTAAATTCACGGCGTGAATTGGCCGGCGGTTGCTCACTACGGAGCGGAGTGATTGCCGCAAGCAAAAGTGTGCAAACAACAAGATAGAGGAAACGGTTCTTCATGATCATGATGGTCGCACGTTGTCAAAATTCTGAAAAGTTGAAAACCCAAATTGGCAGTTCCTCGGATGCAGGTAGGGTGCGGCCCTATGTCGAAACAATATCCCACGCCGCCTCCGATGACGATCGATCCTAATAAGAAATACTCCGCTGCGTTTAACACGTCGCGGGGCGAAATCGTGTGCGAGCTTTTCGCCAAGGATGCTCCGAAAACGGTGAATAATTTCGTCTCCCTGGCCCGGGATAAATTTTATGACGGCACCGTGTTTCATCGGGTCATCGCCGATTTCATGATACAGGGCGGCGATCCAACCGGGACCGGTCGGGGCGGCCCTGGCTATAAGTTCGAAGACGAGCGCAATCCGCAGAAGCATCAGGTGGGCAGCTTGTCGATGGCGAATGCCGGGCCGAACACGAACGGCAGCCAATTTTTCATCACCCACGTCGTGACCAACTGGCTCGACGGCAAACACACGGTATTTGGAAAGGTGCTAAAAGGTCAGGAAGTGGTCGATGCCATTCAGCAAGGCGACGAGCTGATCGGAGTTACGATCAGCGAGGGCTAGCCTGGCGGACAACGAGACCGCGGGACTACAGGACTGCGGTTGCAGAGTTAAACCGCTGAAGCACGGAGGTTGACCTGACTTGCCGGCCGGTCGATGGGCAAGCTAACCTGCAAATGATGTTGGGACGTAAGTGGTTTTTCTTTGGCGGATTGATTCTGGGACCGCTGATTGCAGTGATCATTGTCGGCATCGGGTTGTGGCCGTGGCGTGCAACTTCAATCCCACCGAGATGGGAAAACAACATTGCAACTCGGTCACTCCACGCTGCGGTAGCACGGGAAGCGAAGAATTTAAAGGCGCCGATTTCCGCTTCGGAGGAAACGCTCCGCGCCGGCATGAAAATTTATCGAAGCAACTGCGCCGGGTGTCATGGTGATTTCGATCAGCCGAGCAAGTGGGGCGCAAACGGATTTTATCCGCGTGTCCCGCAATTCCTTCAGGCGCCACCCGCATTACGGAGCGAGGAGATGTTTTTGATCGTGCAGGGAGGAATCCGCTATTCCGGAATGGGATCGTGGAAGGACCTAATGTCGGAGCAAGAAACGTGGAAAGTCGTGTTGTTTGTGAACAACCTGCAGTCATTGCCCCCGGCGGTTAAATCGGAATGGGAGGCGGGGAAACACGAATGACGAGGAGTGGCCGGTGAATCGCTCAGAAAATTGGGATTTGCCGAGGACCGTTACGCGGGCAAGCCATTGCGCGCAATCTGTTCCATCTGTTGGCAGAAACGATCGAGCTCACCGAGCGTGGTGTAGACATTCGGGGTAATGCGGACTCCTTGGAATTCCTCGTGCATGATGGGCACGGCAAAGATGTGGTATTTGTCGAATAGATATTTCGTAACGGCTTCCGGATTTGTGCCGTCGATGTGAACATTCGCTATTGCGCACGATTGATTGGGATCGAACGAAGTGTTGAACCGAATTTTGGGCACGTCTTTAAGCCGGTTCATCCAGTAACGCGATAAATAACGTAACCGCGCTTCCTTGCGTTTGCCGCCGATCCCGTTGTGAAAGAGGAGCGCTTCGCCGATGGCGAGCTTGGGCGCGGCGGAGTGGGTGCCGATCTCTTCGAATTTGCGAATGTCACTCGCTTGCTTAGATTCCGCGGCCATCAACGGCCAAAGTTTTTCAATTTTGTCGCGCTTGACGTAAAGCATGCCGGTGCCTTTCGGCGCGTAGAGCCATTTGTGCAGACTGGTGCCGAAGTAATCGCAGCCCAAATTGCTTTGTTTGAACGCGAACTGGGCAAAGGAATGAGCGCCGTCGACGATGCTCTCAATGCCGCGGGCGCGTGCCATTTCGCAAACCGCTTTTACCGGTGTGATCTGCCCGGTGATGTTGATCATGTGCGAGATAAGAACGAGCCGGGTGCGGTCGGTGATTCCTTTTTCAAACGCGGCGCTGATCTCGTCGAGATTCTTCGGCGGAATCGGAATCTTAATAAGATTGAGCTTTAGATTTTCGCGTTTCTCCCGCTGACGCAGGGTAGTGAGCATGCGCGGGTAATCCTGGGTGGTGGTCAGAATTTCATCGCCGGACTTGAAGTCCATGCCCATGAGTAGGGTCTCAAGCGACTCGGAGGCGTTGCGAGTAATCGCGATCTCTTCCCGATCGCAGCCAAACATTTCGGCCAAGCCGGTGCGAATAGTCTCGCATTGCGGCTCGAGGATTTGCCACATCGTGTAGGCGGTCGCGTCTTCCTGTTCCCAGATGTAACGGACGAGCGCTTCGGTGACGATGCGCGGGCTGGGCGAGACGCCGCCGTTATTCAGGTTGATGATCCCGCGCGTGACGCTGAACGATTTTTGGATGGTAGCCCAGTAATCTTCGTCGGTGGCTGCCTCTTCCGGGCTGAGATGCGCGACGGTGTTGGTCGCAGCTTGGACGTTTCTTAATAAAGAACCGATCGTGGCCGAAGAAAACGCAGCCAGACCGAGACTTTTACCGGCGAGAGAAAGAAAATCACGGCGGCTGGGCATGCGGTGGAAGAAAGTAAAAAGCAGAAAGACGAGAGTAGAAAGGAGAAAACGCAGCCAGCGCACCGTAGCTGCGCCGAGTAGCGGTTATCAGATATCTGGTATCCACGGGGTTTGCGCTTAGGTTTGCGCGAGCATATGACGGCAGCAGAGCGAGCAATACTCGTCGAACTGGATCAGATTTTGCGATCGGAAAAGGTGCGGACACTGATTCGACCGATGGTGGAGCGAGTGCACGCCAAGCTTTCTCGAGAAACAGGCGCGCTCATGGCCTGGGAACCGATCCCGCTGACAGTTTACGGCGGTCTCCTTCCCGGAGCGATCAAATCGAGCTGGGTTTTTGTTCTACGGGCCGGCGCCAACACGGGCGCAGAACGTCATCCCAACAGTCATCAGCGGATGATGTCATTCCACGGTTCGGGTAACATGGAAGTACAGGGAGGCAGTTCGGCGCCAAACGATGAACGTTGGCAATCAAACATGCTGATAAGCGATTCGAATACGCCGTTGGAAAAAAGATGGATTTCGATCCCGCAGAATGTCTGGCATCAACCGGTCATCTCGAAAGAAACAGACTGGGTGGTAGTATCGTTTCACACGGTGCCGGCTGAGGAGCTGATCGAGGAGCGGCCCGAAAGCAGCGGACAGGAGCGGACAAAACAAATGCGATACCTGGGATGACGGCATCGGCCGCGGGGAATTATTAAACGCTAAAAGGTTGACCCGCAGTTCGAGAGCACCAAACAAGTCATATTTTTCGTTAGGCGAGTCGAAAGTTATCGCGTGGCAAAACGGTTTGCGTCGTTCAGGCCGCGCGGTCTTACCTGATGCTTTATTTCTATCGAGTTCTATATTCAGCGAGAGCGCGGTGAACGTTTGCGACCGCCATGCCACCTTCGCCTACCGCAGCAGCGCAGCGCTTGACTGAGCCGGAACGCACGTCGCCCGCGGCGAACACCCCGGGTCGACTCGTTTCCATCGGTCCCGGCGCGCGATTCATTTTCTGCCAAGCTGAGGATCGCGCTACTCTTGCGCCGGTGAGGATGAAGCCTTTGTCGTCGCGCTCGATCTCGGCTGGGAGCCAGCCAATGCATGGTAACGCGCCGATCATCGAAAACACGGCCGGTGTTTGCACTGTGCGTCGTGCGGCGGTGCCTGTGTTCTCGAGCTCGACTGACTCCAATTTTTTGCGGCCAATCATTCGCCTGATTTCGGTTTGATAAAGAATTTCGATATTTTCCTTTGTCTCAACACGGTGCGAAAGATAGCTTGACATACTTTTCGTTAGGCTATCGCCGCGCACGATTAGCAGCACCTTCCTCGCCCCTTCGGAAACGAACATTGCTGCCTGACCGGCAGAGTTACCTGCGCCGGCAACGATCGCGATTGATCCGCCGCAAAGCTGAGCTTCAAGCGGCGTCGCGGCGTAATAAACACCTGAGCCCTCAAATTCTTCGCGCCCTTCTGCATCGAGTCGCCGGTAATCCGCGCCCGTTGCGATAATCACCGCTTTCGCGCGCAAGACAGCGTTGCAACCTTCGATATGCAGGAAGTGCGGATGCTCGGCATCAGGGCTATAGCCAAGCGATAACGCCTGCGAAGGCGTGGTGAATTTCGCGCCGAAACGAAATGCCTGCAGTTGCGCGCGATATGTCAGGTCGCCGCCACTGATACCAGTAGGGAAACCGAAGAAGTTCTCGATGAGCGATGAGGCTCCGGCCTGACCGCCGGGCGCGTAGCTTTCCAGGACCACCGTGTTGAGTCCTTCAGAAGCTGCATACACGGCTGCCGCAAGACCAGCTGGCCCAGCACCAACGATCGCGAGATCAGATAAGATTTCGTCCTCATCTTCCGAAGCCAATGGCCGAAGCAGACCGGCTACCCGTGCGACTTCGCGCAACGACGGATGCCGCAACGGCATTCCACTCGGCGTGATGAGTGCCGGCAGATCGCGCGATGCGAGATTCATCCGTTGCGCGAGCGTTCGCCCTTGCTCGCTCCCTGCGTCGATGACTCGGTGCGGATAATGATTCTTTGCCAGAAAATCATTGAGCAGATGTCCTTCGCGCGACTCGCGATCGGCCAGGATGCGCAGACCGGTAAACTCGCGATCCCGCTGAAGACGTTTGCGTCGCATGATCAGCGCGCTCAGGATCGGTTCACTGACGCTCGGAATTTCCGCTAACGCGCGGCGCAAACGTGCCGCGGGAATTTGCAGAACTTCCGATTCTTCGGCTTTACCGCGCACTGTCGCAATAACGGCTGTTCCGGTGAGCATCGCGATATCGCCAAGAAAATCGCGCGGCCCGGGCACGCCGAGGATCTGTTCCTCACCATCGCGTGATTCAAAAACTTCGAGCTCTCCGCTCACGACGAGATGGAAAGGCACGTCGCGCTGGCCAGCTCTGTAGATAATCTCGCCACGATTGACTTTGCGGCGCGTGCCTAAGGACTCCAATGTCGCGAGCTGTTCGTCGCTAAGGGCGGGAAACGCGATACTCTCGGTATCCCGATAAAAACGCTCATCAGCTTCTTCGGTTGTAGGCATGATCCGACGCTGGACGGTAACACACGAGTCAAAACAAGTGCTCGCGTTTATTTGCCGACGCGCGTAACGGGCCCCAGATCTTGCATCGTTGCCACGCTATGAACAAGCAAGTGATATGAAACGGTTCGCGGTTGGAGGAAGGCATGTTTTGATCCGGCCGGCTTGCGCCTCTCTGGCTGCTTGGCGGAAATGATTCACTGGATCCAATCCGGCATGCGATAGGCGTGATGTCTGATCACAGCGACAAGTTGGAGATTTCCGCTTGCGCCCGCGGCTAATTCGAGGCGTGCTTAGAGCCGGAAGGGATCTTAGTTATGGCCATGTCTTCTGCAGCGGACATTCGGAACTTTGCCATCGTGGGTCACGCGTCGTCCGGCAAGACGACGCTGAGCGAGGCGATGCTCGCGTGCGCGGGCGTCATCGGGCGTATGGGCAGCATCGCGCAAGGCACCACCGTTTCGGATTATCACGTCAGCGAGCGGCAGCGCCAGATTTCCACGCAGACGTCGCTGCTGCATTGCATATGGATGGGCAAGAAGCTGAACATCCTCGACACCCCGGGCTACCTCGACTTCATCAGCGAGGCGCTTGCGGCAGAGCGCGTGGCGGATTTCGCACTCGTGGTGGTGCACGCGCAACATGGCATCGGCGTGGGGACGGAGCGGGTGTGGAATTGCGCGACGGACTGCGGCATTCCGAAGGTCATCGTGGTCAACGCCGTGGACAAACAGAACGCACACTTCGACGAAGTGCTGGCCGACGCGCGCGCACATTACGGGCCGAAAGTCTTTCCGCTCAACGTGCCGATCAATCCCGGGCCGAATTTCAACCAGGTGCTCGATGTCTTGCGCAACGAAGTGGTGACGTATGAAACCGACGGGCACGGGAAGTTTCACGAAGAGCCGGCGACCGGCGAATGGAAAGACCACGCCACACAACTGCATCGTGAATTGATCGAACTGATCGCCGAGTCGGACGACACGTTGCTGGACAAATTTTTCGAGCAAGGCTCGCTGTCGGAGGAGGAATTTCGCGCGGGCATTCACGCGGCCGTGCAGGCGCAGATGTTCATCCCGCTCTTCTGCACGTCGGCCGTGTGGAACGTCGGGGTTGGCCGCTTGCTCGACTTCACCGCGAAATACGGTTCCTCGCCGCTCGATCGCGAGAAGATCGATGCAGAAGACGCGCGCAGCGGTGAGCAGGTGCAGGTGAAAGTCGGTGGCACCGACCCGGTGCTGCAAGTGTTCAAGACGATGAACGAAGAACACTTCGGCGAGCTTTCATTCTTCCGGATTTATTCCGGGCAAATCAGGACCGGCGGCGATTCGTTTAATGCCAATCGCAAGATCACTGAACGCATCGGGCAGATTTTTCTGCTCAATGGCCAGACGCGCGAGCCGGTGTCGCATCTCGGCGCGGGCGACATTGGCGCGACGGTAAAGCTCAGGAACACGCACACCGGCGACACGCTTTGCGCTCCGAATCATCCGGTGAAACTTGCCGTGCCGGAATATCCGCGCCCGAACATTCACGCCGCGCTGCAACCCACGGCGAGGGGGGAAGAGGACAAAACGGCTGCGGGGCTCGCGACGTTGCACAACGAAGATCCGGCATTTGTTTTCCGCGCCGATCCTGAGTTGCACCAGACGATCATTTCCGCGCAGGGGGAACTGCACCTCGAAGTGATCGCTGAGCGTCTTCGACGGCGGTTCCGGCTTCATTTCGACCTCATCGAGCCGCGTGTGCCATATCGCGAAACGATTCATGGCCGCGCCGATCACAGGTATCGGCACAAGAAGCAAACCGGCGGCGCAGGGCAATTCGCCGAAGTCGCAATCAAGCTCGCGCCCGGGCCGCGCAACTCTGGCATCGCGTTCAGCGAATCACTTTCCGGCCAGTGCGTAGACCGCGTGTTCGTGCCGTCGGTCGAGCGTGGGATCGAGATCGCGTGCGCGGAAGGAATTCTCGCCGGCTGTCGCGTCGTGGACGTGGAAGCGAATTTTTACGACGGCCTAATGCATCCGGTCGACTCGAAGGACATCGCATTCCAGGTCGCGGGCTATTGGGCATTTAAGGAAGCGTTCATGAAAGCGCGGCCCTGTTTGCTCGAACCGATCAATGTGCTCGAGGTGCGCATTCCGGAAGATTGCATGGGCAAAGTCGTGGGCGATCTTTCCAGCCGTCGCGGGAGAATTCTTGGCACGGATGTCGATGGACAATTTCAAATCGTCTCGGCCGAAGTTCCCGCGATGGAACTCTACCGCTACGCCAGTATCCTGCGCTCGCTCACCAGTGGACGCGGCGTTCACTCCGAGCAATTCAGTCGCTATGAAGAAATGCCACGCGAGATCGAACAGCGCGTGATCGACGAAGCAAAAAGAGCGCGAGCAGCCAACAGCAGCTCGGGGCGTTGAGCTTCACTCGTAGCCGCGCAAGGTCTCGTGTTCATTCGCGCCTGCCGCTCCGTAGCTCCGAGCCGGACTCGCATTAGGCGAAGGTGGGTCCATTAGCGTTGGGACTTCAAGAATTTTCACGGAAAAACAGATCGCGCTCGGCAGACCCTTCGTTCCGCCGCGCATTGTTGCGCGGCAGGACTGACAGACAGTTAGCGGTTCAGCGAATGATGCCCTGATTGACGTAGCAAATAAAGAAATGCAGAGCTACACGTTATGGTCAGAGGTCGAGTTCCGCCTCTTGCAATCACACACCACAAATCTAAAATCGAAAATCGACGTGCCAGGGTGGCGGAATTGGCAGACGCGCCAGACTTAGGATCTGGTGCCGAAAGGCGTGCAGGTTCGAGTCCTGTCTCTGGCACTACTGCTTGGCCTTTTCTGCTAACGATTCGTGGGACTCCACATAATCACTTCCGCTGAAGTGTGTTACTCGGAGCTGTTGGTGCCAACCGCCGTTGCTTGCTTCGACGCGCCGAGTGCCACTTCGAGGGTGCCAATCTGACAAGCCATCCATTCCATTGTCGAGGCGGCGACCGGCCAGACCCTTCGGAATATCGACACCGCTGATCGCGAGAATGGTCGGCGCTAGATCGGTGTTTCCGCTTGGCGCCGAAGTTTCGAACCCACGGCGAAAGTCGGGACCCGTCGCAAGTAAAGTATTGTTGACATCAAAATGGCTGAGCGTGGCGTGCGTTCCTTCGCCAGCTTTGCGATTCCAATCGGCATCGATCATTCCTGCGACAGAAAACTGATTCTGTTCGTCGTATGAACGAAACGACAACACGACATCGGCGCCATCCGGCGTTTCAATAAAGGCGTCGCTGGAAGCAAATGTCCCCGTAAGCCGATCGCGAGTGAAGATTACTCCAGCGAAATCGCTGTGCTGCAGCCAATCTACCAGCCGTTGCGTCACTTCACGATCGTGATCGCGCACGTAAAAGAGGACGGTGCCGCCGTTGCCGGCGACGAGAATGTCGCCGCGGTTCGGCTTATCGGAAAATTCCTTGGTGGCATGGAAACCGGCTTTGTTGAGGAGGGCGACGACGTCCATGGAGCGGCGGATAGTGGAGAAGCCGTGATCAGAAACGACGAAGACGTCAGTGGAATCGCGAATTTTTTTCTTTTCTAACGCCCCCAGCAGCATTGCGAGATCATCATCGACAGCTTTGATGGCGGTGATCGATTCGGGCGAGCCGGGCGCAAAGTTGTGCTCGGCCAGATCGGGTTCGCTCAGCCAGAGGAGCGAGAAATCAGGAACGCCGTCGCGCCAGAAAAATTCAGTTAAGGCACGAGTCGCGAAATGATTTCGTTGCCTTGAGTCTGTGCCGGGGTCATCCAGAATCGGCCCGAGGAGTTTTATCATTTCGTCGCGTGCCGAGGGGCCAAGAGGCGCAGCGGCGAAAATCGTGAGTGGTTTCCCTCTTATTCTCACGTAGGTCCAGTCGTTGTGCCGGTCAAAGAGTATTGCAACCGATTTCACGCCCACCAATGCGACCTTTTTGCCGGCGGCACGCAGTAATTCCACGAACGTCGGAATCGCCAGATATTTCCCGCCGGAAACTTCGTCGCCACGTTTGATGGAATCGGGATCGCCCAGATCGATGGGCTGTCGTGAATTGATCGCGGGGCGAAATTCCAGATTGGCGGCGAGGCCGTTGCGATTCGGATAGCAACCGGTGGCGAGCGCGGCACCGTTCACATCGGTCGCGGTGGGATAAACGGAGTGATGATTGCGAAAACGGACGCCGTCGTGTGCGAGCTTCTCGAGGGTAGGCGTGTATTTTTCGGTGACGAAATCCGGGCGCATGCCATCCCAGACGACGAGAACGACGTGATGATTTGTGTTGGGCGCGGCGTCGGCGGTCGTCCCGCTCGACAATGCTGCGATGACAACGAAGAAGAATTTTCTGAACTGGAGTTTCACCGCGCGAGTTTCGGTTGAAGAACATAAATTGTCATCCCGAGTCCGAGCCGGACTGGCGGTTTCTTTGCGGCTCGGGATGATGCGCTGTCCGCTTCGCGCTTTGCAATGCAGGACTCAGGTTCGGCGTCGGACTTATCGCTTGCCAGCAGCACGGGCGTTGGAACAAAGTGAAGAGTGGTGGAGGCTGGATTCTCCAACAACGGAAAAGTGTCGCGCGAGATCGAACGCAAATTTTTGGTGAAGCGTTTGCCACCAAATCTGCGGCAGTACCACAGTCGCACGATCGAGCAGGGGTATCTCGCGGCGAAAACCGATGGCACGCAGATTCGTTTGCGCAAATCTCGCCGGCATCATTCGCTCACGATCAAACGCGGCCGCGGGATATCGCGACAGGAAATCGAAATCGATCTCACGCGAGATCAGTTCGAGGAATTGTGGCCAGCGACGGCAGGGTGTCGGTTAACAAAAACGCGCTATGACATTCCGTTTGGAAAACATACCCTTGAGGTCGATCTTTATCGTGGTCGTAACGAGGGACTGGTTGTCGCGGAAGTGGAATTCCGGGACGAGACGGAATGCAGGCGCTTTCAGCCGCCGGACTGGTTCGCAGCGGAGGTGAGCGGGAAATCACGTTACAGCAACGTCCGGCTGGCGCGGGAGTGAAGCGATGAGTTATCAATTGCGACGCAATCAAACGTTGGGCGCCAACCTGCGGCGGATTACGCGCCGCCTTGCAGATGGTAGCGGACGAAATTGGGCGCCCACATTACAAGAAGCAGAATCATTGTTTCCGCGGTGTCGCCCGGCTCATTTCAGATGTGCGGGACGCGGAAGTGCGTCTGCAAACAGTGCGGCAATTACAGGAGATCACGCTTCGCACTTCGCAGCAGACATTTCGCAAAACCGAGGAGCTGCTTCTGGCGGAATTGGAACACTTTGTGGCGGCCTTTGCGGGTTGGCAAAAACAGGCGGCACCGCAGCTGGAAAAGTTGCAGGAAGAGATTGAAGAGTGGCCGGTCGAAAACCTCGATTGCAAAGACATTCGTTGCGCCGCGCAACGCGCATACAAATCCGCGCGTCACGCGCTGGTCTGCGCAAAAAGCAAACCGACGCCGGAGAATTTTCACGAATTCCGGAGCGAAGCGAAACGGCTACTTTATCAACTGCGGATTTTACGACCAATCAATCCGCTGGTCATTGGCGCGTTGATCGAGGATCTCGACTCGGTAGCCGAGGTCTTCGGACGATCGCACGATTTGTATTTCTTGGGCGAACGGTTGCGCTACGATGGTGCGCAACCGCCCCCGCGAGAGACGCGGGAACTGGTCACGGTGATCGAGGCGAGCGAGGTAGAATTACAAAATCGCGGAGTCGATCTGGCGGAACGATTTCTCGAAGAGCGCCCGCGGGATTTCGGGCGCCGCCTCGGCACTTGGCTGCAACAGTGGGTTAGAGGCGAAGCCCCCACCGTTGCCGATGCGCTGGTCTGTCATGACGTCAGTGTGCTGAAATAACGGGCGGCGATGGCGTGAAAGGTGCCGCGCCGTCGGCCCCTAATGTTTGGGACACAACCCGCCTTCGCCTCCCCACGGCCCGGCGGCAGCGCGTGTTCCTCCAGGGCGAAGCGCTTTTGGAATTCGCGAACAATGATCCTGGCTAAATTCCCTCATTTCTGATCCACCTACATCCGGAATCGCGCCGGCGTTTTGGGCGTCGTGACGGCTTTAGTAGCGGTAGTGCTCCGACTTGTAGGGGCCGTCGACTGGCACGCCGAGGTAGTCCGCTTGTTGTTGGCTTAATCTCGTTAGCTTGGCGCCGATCTTTTTGAGATGGAGTCGAGCTACTTCTTCGTCGAGTTTCTTGCTCAGGACATAGACGCCGGGTTTGTAATTATCTCGATTTTTCCAGAGATCGAGTTGGGCGAGCACCTGATTGGAAAATGAGTTCGACATAACGAAGCTGGGATGGCCGGTGGCGTTGCCCAGGTTCAATAATCGACCTTCAGAGAGAAGGAAGATTTCGTGGCCATCCCGGAACGTATATTTGTCGACCTGTGCTTTGATGTTCGTGCGCTTCACCCCTTGCGCTGAATTAAGGGCGTCGACCTGAACCTCGTTATCAAAGTGGCCGATATTACCCACCACGGCCTGGTCTTTCATCTTCTCCATGTGCGCAAGCGTGATCACGTCAGTGTTGCCCGTCGCGCTGATGTAGATGTCGCCCCGGCCTAACGTCTCTTCGATAGTTGTGACTTCGTAGCCTTCCATGGCCGCCTGCAGAGCATTGATCGGATCGATCTCGGTAATGATGATGCGCGCGCCCTGGCCACGCAGCGATTGCGCGCAGCCTTTACCGACATCGCCGTAACCGCAGACGACCGCGACCTTGCCGGCGATCATGACATCGAGGGCGCGGTTTAATCCATCAACCAGGGAATGCCGGCAGCCATAGAGATTGTCGAACTTCGATTTGGTGACCGAATCATTGACATTGATTGCAGGCACAAGGAGCCGATTTTCCTGATGCATCTTATATAGGCGATGCACGCCGGTCGTCGTTTCTTCCGAAACGCCGCGCCAATCTTTCACCAGTTCATGCCAGCGATAGGGATTCGCCCGCTGAATTTCGAGTAACAGATCCTTAATGACTTGCTCTTCTTTGTTGGCCGATTTTGATTTCGCCCAATCGCTCCCTTCCTCAAGCTCGTAGCCTTTGTGGATGAGCAGCGTTGCGTCGCCGCCGTCATCGACTATCAGCTGTGGTCCTTTCCCGCCCGGGTGCGAAATCGCCTGATAAGTACACCACCAGTATTCTTCCAAGCTCTCGCCTTTCCACGCGAAAACTGAGATGCTCCCGCTCGCGACCGCGGCTGCGGCGTGATCTTGCGTGGAAAAAATATTGCAACTCGCCCAACGCACGCTTGCGCCGAGATCAGTCAGTGTTTCAATCAACACTGCCGTCTGGATCGTCATGTGCAGCGATCCGGTGATGCGCACGCCAGCGAGCGGTTTGGATTTCGCGTACTTCTCGCGGATCGCCATCAAACCCGGCATTTCCTTTTCCGCGATGGAAATTTCCTTACGTCCCCAATCCGCCAGAGTGATGTCGCGGATCTTGTAATCTTGTTTTGTCTTTGCTTCGGTTGTTGTGATGCTCATAAAGTTTCTTGCACCGCCTTCTTCAAGACGTCTGCTTTGTCGGTCCGTTCCCACGTCAAAGCGTCCAGATCGTCGACACGGCCGAAATGGCCGTAGTTAGTTGTCTTTTTGTAAATGGGGCGAAGCAGGTTGAGCTGTTTAATAATCTCAGCGGGTTTAAAACTGAAAATTTCGCACACGGCCTCGGTGAGTTTTTCATCGCTGACCTTGCCGGTGCGAAAGCTGTTCACGCTCACGCTAACCGGGTCGGGATGACCGATAGCGTAAGCGAATTGCACTTCGCAACGATCGGCCAAGCCAGAAGCGACCACATTCTTCGCGACGTAACGGCCCATGTACGCAGCCGAGCGATCGACTTTGCTTGGATCTTTACCGGAGAATGCACCCCCGCCGTGGCGTCCCATGCCGCCGTAACTATCGACGATGATTTTGCGGCCGGTCAGGCCCGCGTCGCCCTCGGGTCCGCCGATGACGAAGCGGCCGGTTGGATTGATTAAGAATTGTGTCTTCTCGTCGAGCCACTCAGCCGGCACGATCCTTTTGATCAGCAGTTCGGTTAGTGTTTCGCGCACTTCCTTCTGCTTGACATCAGCCGAGTGCTGCGAGGACACGACGACTGTTGTGGCGCGTTTCGGAACAAACCCATCGTATTCAATTGAGACCTGTGTCTTGGCATCGGGACGCAGCCATGGAATTTCGCCGGCCTTACGCATGCGCGAAAGCTCGCGCCCCAGCTTGTGGGCGAAGGAAATCGGCGCGGGCATAAGCTCTGGGGTCTCGTTGCAGGCATAACCGAACATCAGTCCCTGATCGCCAGCACCTTGCTCGGCTGTGCCCTTGTCATCCGCCGCGGCCTCGTCGACGCCTTGCTTGATATCGCGCGATTGCTCGCTCATAGCGCAAAGCACCTGGCAGGTGTCGGCGTGAAAACAACAATCCTGGTTGGTGTAGCCGATGTCGCGGACCGCCTTACGAGCAAGGGCGATGAAATCGAAACGTGCGTTGCTCGTAATTTCACCGGCGAGAACGATGAGGTTGCCCTTGGCCAAAGTCTCGCACGCGACACGGCTCTTCGGATCCTGTTCCAGACAAGCATCGAGCACGTAATCGCTGATCGTATCGCAGACTTTATCGGGGTGACCTTCGGTAACGGACTCGGAAGAGAAGATATGGCGAGGCATGATAATAAACGTGATTCGTTGAAGCGATGAAGCGTTAAAGCGGTGGGAATGTCGGACAAACGCTGGAACGGTTCAACGCTTTAACGTTTCGACCTTCCAAACATATTGACCAATCATGATATGTAGATATATCGTTTCTTTTGTCGATGCCGTCAACGATTAACTTCCTTCGCCTCATCGCCGATCCCACGCGCCTCCGCCTCCTCCTCCTTCTCGAGCAGGAGGAGCTTTCCGTGGCCGAGCTCCAGGAAATTCTGGGGATGGGCCAGTCCCGCATTTCCAGCCATCTCGCCCAACTGAAACGGGCCGGAGCGGTGGTCGATCGGCGCGCGGGCAAGAACGTGTATTACGGTTTGCAAAATCCTTCCCGGAACGGAGCACGCGCCCGGGTGCAGGAGCTGGTACAAACCGTGGCCCGTGAGATCCCGGAAACGGCCCGTGATCGCACCGCACTCAAGCTGGCGCTGCGCAAACGGCAGGACAAAGCGCGGGAATATTTCGATGAACTAGCCGGAAAATTTGGCCGCAGTTATGTCCCAGGCCGATCTTGGGAAGCGCTGGCGCACGTCCTGATCACGTTGTTACCCCCGCTGACCGTGGCCGATTTAGGTGCAGGCGAAGGAACGCTGGCGCAGTTGCTTGCCAAAAACGCACGCAAAGTAATTGCGGTCGATAATTCGCCGAAAATGGTCGAATTCGCGTCGGAGCTGGCGAAAAGACACGGGTTCCGCAACATCGAATATCGCCTTGGCGACATGCAGGAACCACCAATTGCCAAAAACAGCGTTGATCTCGCAATTTTCAGCCAGGCGTTGCATCATGCACCGAAGCCGGAACGCGCCATCAAGAGCGCCTACTCCATTTTGCGAAGGAACGGGCGCATCGTAATTCTGGATTTGTTGAGCCATTCCTTTGAGCGAGCGCGGGAATTGTACGCCGATCACTGGCTCGGGTTCAGCGAAGTCCAGTTGCACCAGTTTCTGGAGAACGCGGGGTTTAAAGACATTGATGTGCGCGTGGTTTCCCGCGAAAAGCAGAGTCCGCATTTTCAGACGGTGTTCGCGACCGGAGTGAAGTGAATTGAGCCGCATGCCTGGCAGGCCGTTGGCAAGCGTTTTGATTCGACCAAAGGCCGGAAAGTTGGGACGATACCTTGGAAAAGGAGCCGCGTGTCCGAACATAACATGTCCGCTGAGCCCGAGGCGGATCTCGCGCTTGAGATCGCGCACATTTTGTTCATCGACACCGTGGGTTATTCGAAGCTCACGGTTGATGAGCAGGGCAAGTTTCAGGAGCAGTTAAATCAGATCGTGCGCGGAACGAAGTCTTTCCACACGGCAGAAGCCGCCGGCAAATTGATTCGGCTCCCAACGGGAGATGGCATGGCGCTAGTATTTGCAGAAAGTATCGAAGCCCCTTTGAAGTGCGCTCTGGAGATGACCGAAAAATTGCGCGCGTATCCGCAATTGGCTGTTCGAATGGGAATTCACAGTGGCTCGATCAGTCGAGTGATGGATGTAAATGATCGCGTCAACATTGCCGGCTCAGGCGTAAACATCGCGCAACGAGTCATGAGCTGCGGCGATGCCGGACACATCTTGATGTCGAAACATGTTGCCGACGACCTGGCCGAATATCCACAGTGGCGTCCTTTTTTGCACGATCTCGGCGAAGCCGAAATGAAACATGGGCAAAAGATCGACATCGTCAGTTTCTATTCGGACAAAGCGGGAAATACCGAAGTCCCGCGGCGTCTGCGGCAACTGCATTACGAGCGCGAACTTCAGCGCACGGTGAGTCGTCGTCGAACGGTCGCCGTCGTTTTACTGGTTGCACTCGCTGCTGCTGCGTTCCTCTTTTTCTACCGCCGCGCAGCAGTACCGCCGGCGATAGTCCCGGAAAAGAGCATCGCGGTGCTTGCTTTTGAAAATCGCAGCGACGACGCGGGGAACGCCTATTTCGCTGACGCGATTCAGGATGAAATTCTCACCCGATTGTCCAAAATCGCGGATCTTAAAGTGGTCTCACGGACGTCGAGCCAGCAGTATCGAAGCAGATCGGAGAATCTGGCCGCGATTGCCCGGCAGCTGGGGGTAGCGCATGTGCTCGAAGGCAGCGTCCAAAAGAGCGCCAACGTAATCAGGGTGAACGTTCAGCTGATCAAGGCGGCGAACGATTCACACATCTGGGCCGATACATTTGATCGACAGTCGAGCGATATCCTTGCAGTTGAAAGTGAGGTCGCAAGAACGATTGCCGACCAGTTGCGGACAAAGATGACGGGGCAGGAGGAGCAAGCTGTTGCCATGAAGCCGACGGAGAATTCCGAAGCTTACGATACCTATCTCCGCGGTCTCGCTTACACTTTGAAGCCCGGCAATTAT
The DNA here is from genome assembly GCA_003219175.1 of Verrucomicrobiota bacterium. Classification (GTDB taxonomy): domain Bacteria; phylum Verrucomicrobiota; class Verrucomicrobiia; order Chthoniobacterales; family UBA10450; genus AV69. Next base: position 25,141 of record QHPU01000041.1, read on the forward strand.
GGCGCAAATCTCCCAAATGCGCAAAAATACCTGCGAGAGGCCGTTCATCTGGACTCAAAGTTCGCACTCGCTTGGGCGCTTCTATCATCGGTTGATTCAATGGGATACCTCACGCTCGGGCTCGAGCCAACCGTTGCTCTGCGTGAGGAGGCGCGGCAAGCGGCGGAAACGGCGCTCACACTCCAACCGGACCTGGGCGAAGCTCGATTAGCCGAAGGACAATATAATTATTCGTGCCTGAAGGATTACGACACGGCTGTTCGGTATTTCGAGCAGGCGCGACGGCTCCTGCCAAACAGCAGCCGGATTCCGGAGCTGCTCGCTTACGTTGCGCGTCGCCGAGGCCAGTGGGACCAAAGTGAATCGTACTTCAACGAAGCTGAGCGACTCGACCCTCGCAACGTAGCGATCATGCTGGAGCACGCTTTCCTTTATGACTCACGTCGCCAGTTTCCGGAGGCAGTGCGCAAGTGTGAGCAGATTTTGAACATTATACCAGACAACCCCGACGCGTTACTGGAGGAGGCCAACGTCGCCATGGCAGAAGGCGACCTGGCTCGCGCCGGCAGTTTGCTGGCTCGGCTTCACCCGAACCCCGCCGATGCCGAAGCCGTCAGGAAGAAGATTTACCATGCCATCCTTGAACGCCGTCCGCTGAACATTCTTCCTGTTATAGGTGAAATGCTGGCAAAGAGCGATCCGGCGTCGGCTGATTTGGACGGAGACGCTCTCTTCTGGTTTGGTTGGGCGCAGCAAATGGCAGGAGACCAAGCGGGGGCCGCTCAAACTTGGCGGCGCGCCCGAAACAAAGTCGATGTTCTTTTAAAAACGCAGTCTGAAAACCAAACGCTGATCGGCGATCTGGCCCTGATTCAAATGGCCCTCGGAAACAAGACGGAAGCGCTCACGCTTGCTGAACGTGCCATCGCCGTAAATCCGATCGAGAAGGACGCTATTTCGGGGCCGAGTGGGATAGAAATTCTGGCGCGTGTAACGGCGCAAGTGGGAGAGCAGGATCGCGCAATCGCTGCTTTGGAGAAACTCCTGTCGATCCCGTACGCTGGCCCCATCTCGGTGCCGCTCACGTCTGCGTTGCTCCGACTCGATCCAATGTTCGATCCGCTCCGCCAGGACAAACGTTTTCAAAGATTGATTTCGTCATCTGCGCCAAGGTAACTCGAGAGCGAAAATTACGCGCGCGTTATCTTATTCGGTATGGTTGTTAGTCAGACACAATCTAGTGATTCGAACGTCCGTTGTCCCCAATGCGCTTAGGATCCGCGAAAATCCCGATAACAAATGATCGGCCGCAGCGCAGCTTGAAAGGATTCGACGGGTGCGCACAACATAGTGATTTAACCCTCGCTCCTAACAGCCAAAGACGATCACGGTCTTGATAAAGTCGCCCTGAGCTTCCTTTACCGCGTGCGCGAAAGCTGCGGATGCCGAGGCGGGTTCAGCGACGCCCTTCACTGTCTTTCCTTTTCCTAGCTTTCTTAGCACCGCTTTTATTTGCTCGCCGACGCAATTAACACCTTTGTTGGCCATAATCGCCTTATCAATCGCCACAATGAGCTCGGACGTTTCGCGCGGTGACCATTCGGTAACGGTGTAACTGCCGTCGTTGGATTGTTCAAACAGTTTCACGTTTCCCGAGGTTTTCCCTTGCGTGACTTGCACAAATACGCGGTTCCGGACTCCAACTTTGAAGCTTGCAAACCGTCGGTGTTGCACTTGCCAAAGGCGGCGCGGATGGTATGGCCGATGCTAAAGGCGGCGCTGTCGGCGACGGCGACAGTGACGGCAATTGGCAGAAGCCCGCACCGAATGATGCAACAAACACTATTGCGGCGATTGTGACATGTTTTCTCATAGTTAGTACGGGTTGACGGTTAATTCACGCCGGGCCGTTGTCGGAGAATGCGACGAGGACATTGGATGGCGGGTGAAGGATTCACCTGTCTAGCTCCAAACGATCTCTTTAGGCAAGCGAAAAATCTTGGTTAGGTCGTTTGGTTAGTGTTGGTCAATTCTCAGTGGTGCGAGTGAAGCCAAGGAATTTCTAACTGTTCTTCCACTGCGTACAAAATTCATCTTCGGTTTTTGGCGTTTCGAGTGTTTAACTCGGCAGCATGAAAAGGATTACCGCAGTCATTCCGCGGACAGCGTCCGCGGCTACAGCAATGGTTTGCATCGCGGTTACCACTTCGGTGTTCGGCGGGCAACCGGCGCTCACGATTTACAATCAAAACTTCGCGGTGGTCCGCGACTCGGTTCCAATCGACCTGAAACAAGGTGTGAACAATGTGCGCTTCACCGACACGACGGCGCACCTCGAACCCGCTTCGGTGATTTTGCGGGATCCGAGCGGGAAAACGAATCTGCAAATTCTCGAGCAGAATTATCGGAACGATCCCGTTTCGCAGGAGCTGTTGCTCTCGCTTTCAGAAGGGAAGAGCATCGATTTTCTGGTGATCGAGCCAAACAAACCGAACACGATCGTGCAGGGGAAAATCGTGCGCAGCGGCTACGTGCGGCACAGCCAGGAAGCGATGCAGCGTTATGGTCAGAGCTACGCCATGGCGCAATCGGCGACGGCTTATCAAAGCGGCGGAATGTCGCAACCGATCATCGAAGTGGATGGCAAACTGCGCTTTACGCTTCCGGGTCAGCCACTTTTCCCACCGCTAAGCGACGACACCATTTTAAAACCGACCATCGAATGGCAATTGCAAGCCGATAGGGCGGGCAAGCTCGATGCCGAGCTTGCTTATATCACCGGCGGAATGAGCTGGGAAGCCAATTACAACATCGTCGCGCCGGAAAAAAGCGATCTGCTCGATTTCGTTGGCTGGATCACGATGGACAACCAGAGCGGCAAGACTTTTGAAAACGCGAAAATCAAGTTGATGGCAGGCGATGTCAGCAAGATCCAGGAGGCCGAAAGATTTGCGTTAGCACGAAGTGAAGAGCTGGCGGTGAGCGGCAGAATGGCAGCGCCGGTAACTGAAAAAGCGTTTGAGGATTATCACCTCTACAATCTGGCGCGCCCGACGACCTTGCGGGATCGGGAAACGAAACAGGTGGAATTCATTCGCGCCAGCGGGGTGAAATCAGAACGCATTTATGTTTACGACGGATTGAAGATCGACTGGAACCAATGGCGCGGTTATCGGATGGAAAACATCCGCAATAATCAGGATATCGGGACTGAGATGGACACGAAGGTCGCGGTCATGCGTGAGTTTAAAAATTCGGAAGCAAATCATCTCGGAATGCCGTTACCGAAAGGGCGCGTCCGTTTTTACAAGCAGGATGACGACAAGCAGCTTGAATTTACCGGCGAGAATTTGATCGATCACACGCCGAAAGACGAAACGCTGCGGGTTTTTACCGGGAATGCTTTCGATTTGGTGGGCGAACGCCTGCGCACCAACGTGAAGGTGGATTCATCCAATCACTGGCTGGACGAGAGTTTTGAAATCAAGCTACGCAACCACAAGAAGGAGCCGGTGGAAATTCGCGTGGTCGAGCATCTCTTTCGCTGGACCAACTGGGAGATCACAGAAAAATCGGACCCGTTCACAAAAACGAACGCGCAGACGATAGAGTTTCGTGTTCCGGTGAAAGCGGACGAAGAAAAGACTGTTCGTTACACCGTGCATTACTCGTGGTGATTCGGAGCGGCTCGCTTTTGTGCGCCCAGGACGCCCAGAAGAGCGGCCCTCCGTTGCTCTCGCGGTCAGCGCAGAAATCGTTTAGTTTCAACACGTCGCGGGCGCAGTTGTCTATCGGTGAAGCGAGGAGAACTGGCGACGCGATGGACGAACGCGTTTTTATGAGCGGCTTTTTCGAGGAATTGAAGCGGCGCAAGGTTTACCGCGTCGCGATTGCCTACATCGTTGCAAGCTGGGCCCTGGCGCAGGGCATCGCCCAGGTGCTTCCCGTCTTTGATATTCCCAACTCGAGGATTCGCGTCGTAATACTGCTGTTGTTAATTGGTTTCCCGATCGCCCTTGTCCTGGCCTGGATTTTCGACATTACGCCAACCGGGATCGAGCGTACTTCAAGGGCACAGCCGGCCACGGTGCCGGGACGGCGCCGCCGACGCAACGTGATCTGGCTCGGAATTGCCGGGATAGTGATTTCGAGCGCGGTGGGCTTCCTGGTTCTGCCACGGGCAGTTGCGCGAAGCAAGGTGGAGAAGTCGATCGCGGTCCTGCCTTTCGATAATTTAAGTGACGACAAGGAGAACGCGTATTTCGCAGACGGGATTCAGGACGACATTCTTACCAACCTTTCCAAGATCAGCGATTTAAAGGTGATCTCGCGAACGTCGGTCATGCAGTACAAGGGCAAAGCGCCCAATGTGCGTGAAATCGGCAAAGCCCTGGGTGTTTCCACGATTCTAGAGGGTAGCGTTCGACGCTCCGGCAATCGCGTCCGACTGAACGTACAGTTGATCGATGCCACCAACGACGAGCATCTCTGGGCCAGCGATTACGATCGCGAATTAACTGACGTTTTCGCCATTCAAACCGATCTCGCCCAGAATATCAGCGATGCGCTCCAGGCCAAGTTGTCGCCGGCGGAGAAATCGCGCATCGAAAGCAAACCCACGGAGAACAGCGACGCCTACCTCGCTTTTGTCCAGGCGCACAATCTTGTTAGCACTTCGCTCGAAAGCTTTGAGACGCTGAAGCAGGCCGAGCACCTTTACGCCCGGGCAATCGAGCTCGACCCGAAATTTGCCCTCGCTTTCGCGCGCTACTCGTATTTGGAGAGCTGGATTGTGCATACGTTTGAACGCACCGCCGAACGCCGGCAAAAGGCGCGCGCCCTGGCAGAGCAAGCATTGCAATTACAGCCCGACCTACCGGAAGGCCATCTTGCTCTCGGATTTTCGCTCTATTACGGTGATAACGATTTTGAGGGGGCATTAAGGGAATTCGAAATCGCGCAGCGTGGTCTCCCCAACGAGGCCGAAGCTTATCTCGCCCTCGGTGCGATCCAGCGCCGGATGGGAAACTGGTCGGAATCCAATGCCAACCTGGAGAAAGCAGCCAGTCTGAATCCGAAAGATGGCTGGGTCTTTCAGAACCTGGCGATGAGTTACCAGGTCCAGCGCAAATTCGATGCTGCCAACAAGGCGATTGATCGCGGAATGAAGGCAGCTCCGCAGAATATCGGACTGTGGGAGACCAAGGCAAAGCTCGCGGTCGTGGAAAAAGGCGACGTGAGCGTTTCCGAACAGGCGTTTGAGTCGGCCAAATCGATGCCGCTGACGGCCGAGGGCAAAATCAAGGTGGCGGGAGCGCGCGCGGACGTTTTTCTTTTGGAACGAAAATATCAGGAAGGATTAAACGCGGCGGAAAGCTTGTCGGACGATCTCCTCTCGACCGTTCCCGTAGCGATCTGCGGGAAGTATTATCTCATCGGCTTTGCGCGACGAGGCTTACATGATGAAGCAGGCGCACGCGTTGCGTTTCTCAAAGCCAAGGAGTTCGGCGAAGAAGAATTGAAGAAGAGTCCGGATTCGCCGGACCTGCGCGTTCTGCAGGCGAAGATTCTTGCTTACCTGGGAGAGAAAGATTCGGCGCTTGCTGAAGCGAAGCGGGCTACCGATTTGCTTCCTGAAAGCAAAGATGCGTTTGGCGGTCCCGATATCACAGCCGGCGTAGCCGAAGTCGAATGCATTTTGGGCGAAAACGACCGGGCGATCGAGCTATTGGATGGTTTGTTAAGCCGGCCGAGCAATATAACGGTGCCCCTTCTCAAATTAAGCCCAGCGTGGGATCCGCTGCGACAGGATCCAAAGTTTCAGGCGATGCTTGAGAAACACGGCGTTAAAACTTAGTCGCTATTCATCAGCTGGGACCATTTGCGTACGAGAATGGATTGTTGGCCAGCTGTGGCAGCCGCCTATTTACGAAGTGGCGTTTCACGGAAACGCTCTCCAATTCGCGGCACAGTTCTGCGCCGCAAAGCGCAGACAACCACGCTTGTTCTCGCGTCGTTTATTCTGGCGCAGATCGCTTCGGCTGATTGGCGAGTCACCTCAGCTGATCGACAGTCCTCTGCCGTCGCAGGCATCGAACATCGCCACATCATTTTACAAAATGCTGACGAAAGCGCGACGATCGATCTCGCAGCCTTTTCCATTAAAACCGCGACGCTGCATCTGATCGATAATCCCGGCGGTTCTGAAAATCTCGCTGCCGTGATGGGGCGCGAGAACTTCGTCGCCGGGGTAAACGGCGGATATTTCGACACAGATTTCAGACCGCTCGGGTTGCGAGTGTTCGATGGCAAAACGCGCTCGCCGCTGGTTCGCGCGCGTTTGCTTACCGGCGTGCTCTGCGCCACTGCCCACGGGATTGAAATCGTCCGGCTCAGCGAATTTTCACAGAAGAAAAAATGCGACGCGGCCGCCGAGTGCGGACCGTTTCTGATTGACAGTGGACTGCCGGTCCGCGGGCTTGATCAATCGCGCAGCGCACGCAGGACTTTTGCGGCGGTCGCGCGCGGTGGAAGTGCGGCGATCGGAATTTCGAGTACTCTTTCGTTGGCGGAACTGGCCAGCGCTCTCGCCGCGCTTCCCGATTTCAAGATCTGGCGGGCGTTGAACTTCGACGGGGGATCATCGAGCGCGTTTTGGGTTCGAAGAAGCGGCGACACGCCGTTTTCAATCCCGGAAGAAAAAGCCGTGCGCGATTTTGTCGGGATTGTACCAAAACACGCGTCCACCGAGAGGTAGGGGTAGTTCACCCCGAACCGATCCGAGCCGGACTGGCGTTCGCAGGCGATTGAGGTCAATCTCCCCTACCTGTAACGTCGCGGCATGCGAACATTCGGCGCGTTTCGGAAAACGGACGGCACCCGGGTTTACGGCGAAGTCCGGGGCAACGAAGTGCACGTGCTGAAACAACCGTTTTGGCTTGGACTCGAGCCGAGCGGCGAAAATCTCAGCCGGCCCGATCTTGAAATCGCTGTTCCCGTCGCGCCGTCGAAATTAATCGCCGTCGGGCTCAACTACGCAGATCACATTGCCGAAATGAAGCGGACACCGCTTGGGACGCCGTTGATTTGGTTCAAGGCTCCCACTTCCCTGATCGCGCACGAAGGAGAGATCGCGATCGCGTTCCCCGGACATCAGACTGATTTCGAGGTCGAGCTCGCCATCGTCATCGGCCCGCCTGCGAAAAATGTCAGCGTTGATTCCGCGCACGATTTCATTTTCGGTTACACTATTGGTGAAGACATCAGCGATCGTGATTTGCAGAAATCGGAAAAACAATTCGGTCGCTGCAAATCGTTCGACACTTACACGCCGATCGGACCGTTTGTATATTCTGACGTCGATGTCACAGACCTTGAAATCACCCTGCGCCAAAATCGCGGGGTGAAGCAACGTGCTCGCACCAGCCAGATGATTTATTCGCCGGCTGAGATTGTATCGTTTGCCAGCCAAAATTTAACGTTGCTGCCGGGCGACGTGATTCTGACCGGCACCCCGTCAGGAGTTGGTCCCATTTGTGCCGGCGACGAATTGGAAGCACGGATTGGTGACTGGCCACCGTTACAGAATCGGGTGCGCAATGCCACCCAATAGGCTGAAAATATTAGGTAGAAAAGAAGAAAGGGCGCTTGCACTACATCCCACGCGCCTAGATAATTCGATAGTAATTTTGCGTCCCAACGACTTATGAAAAGTTTTGCTGGACTCCTAGCAACTCACTTTGGGATAAATAGGACCCTTTATTTTGAGGCCGGTCTCAATCACTAAACTTATGAAAACAATCCTGACTGTTACTGTCGTCGCGGCTATCGCTGCTATCACGTTTTATGCGGCTGCTCAAAATCCGCCGCCGCCACCGCCGCCGACCGCGGGAACAACGCCGGCGCAGCCCGTCGTTCCCCCACCACCTGGCATGGCCGCATCCCCGGGTGTTCCCGGCGCAGTAACGTCACCTGGCGTACCCGGTGCGGTCACTTCGCCCGGTGCTCCGGGCGTCATGCCGTCGCCTGCCGTCGGTGCTCCCGGCATGTCTCCCGGCGCACCCGGCGCAATGCCCAGCCCAGTCGTCTCGGCGACTTTGAGCGCGGCTTCGCCGTCGCCTTCGGCCGCCCCCACCGCTGCGCCAGCAAAAGCAGGTTGGACAAACTTTCTGATCGATAACTTCCGCAAGGGCGGCCCCATCATGTGGCCGATCTTGATTGTATCGATTATTGCCGTCGCCGTCGTGCTCGAGCGCGTTTTCTGGTGGGGGGGCCGCTGGATGCGCCGCGATCCAAAGCGGATTGAGAAAGTTTTCACCGCCATCGAGACCGGAGACGTGACGGAGGCCTCCCGCTTGTCGCGCGGTTCACGCGACCCCGTGTTGCGAATGATGTGGAATGGATTGAATCACCAGCACGCGTCGCTGCAAGGCGCGTTGCAGGTCGCCGCTGGCATCGAGATCAAACGCGCCGGGCGCTTCCTCGTGGTCATGGATACGCTGGTCACTCTGGCGCCTCTCCTGGGATTGCTGGGCACGATCACCGGTTTGATTCGGTCATTCAGCTTCCTCGGCAACGAAGAACTCGCTGTCCAAGCGGTGACCGGCGGTATCGCCGAGGCGCTGATCGCTACGGCCTGCGGTCTTGGTATCGCCATCTTCTCGCTGATTCCGTTTAACTTTTTCACTTCCCGCGTGTCTAACTTAGAGTTCGAATTGCAGACTGCAGCGACGAATTTGGAAGTTATGCTCGAGGCCCAAAGCAAAGCACGCGAAGGCGTCGCGATAGGGACGGATACCCCGTCCTCGGCCACGAGGTCTTCAATCTAGGAGTTTCCCCATGCGCGTCAGCTCGCCCATCCCGCACAAAAAAGCGCGCATCGAGATCATTCCTTTGATCGACATCATGTTCTTTCTGCTGGCCAGCTTCATGATGGTGAGTTTGAGCCAGGTGCACATGAAGGGGATCAAAGTGAACCTGCCCACCGGCGCCTCGGGGGAGACACAATCCAAACGCGATTACATCAGTGTCTCAGTGGACTCCAATGGCAATCCTTACTTCGACAAGAAGCCGGTCACGTACGACGAGTTGACTGCGATATTGGGGAGAACGCACTCGGAAAACCCGGATGCGAAGGTATTTCTGCGCGGGGATCGTGACACCATGCACGGGAACGTCATCCGCGTGCTCGATATTCTGCGCTCGGTGGGTTTCTACAAAATCGCCTTTGAAATTAAAAGCCAGGCTGCGGTCGGCGTACCGGGTGGTAGCACTGGCCCCTAATTATCATGCCAGGCCCACTTTTATTTAAGCCGGCGCCGAAGTGGCAGGTGCTCTCTGCTTTTGGCGGCGCTATTCTTGTCCACAGCCTCGCGGTGGCGCTCGCCTTCCATAAAGAACCGCCACCGATTGATACCTCCGATATTCCAACGGCAACAATCGAAGCGACGCTCGATCAGCCGCCGGCAGATGAGCCGACTCCTCCACCGGAAGATATTCCGATCCCTGAAGTGCCGCCGCCACCGGAGATCCAACCGGAATTCCACGAAGAACAAACACCGCCGCCGCAAAAGAAAATTCAGCAAAAAGCTCAGCCGATTAAAGCTCCACAAGTGGCCGCGGCCAAGCCGCCTGGGATGATGAGTGCCTCACAGGGAAAAGCAAACGCGATCAGCGCACCTCGCCCGGACTATCCTTACGAAGCCCGGAGCCGACATATTACCGGGAGTGGTGTCTGCGTGGTCACGGTCGATACTGGGAGCGGAAATGTCACGGACGCCACCATGGCCCAAAGTATCGGCAATCCGATTCTGGATAACTCCGCCGTCAGCGCATTCAAGCGGTGGCGATTTAAACCTGGCAGCGTTTCGAAAGTTAAAATCCCGATCACCTTTACCATGACGGGCGCTTCTTATTAGCTATCAAGTTATGCGCGTCGCTTCACCTATTCCAAAAAAGCGGGCCCGGATCGAGATCATCCCACTCATCGACATCATGTTCTTTCTCCTTGCCAGTTTCATGATGGTGAGCCTGAGCCAGACCCATATGAAAGGGATTAAGGTGAACTTGCCCGCGCAAGGCGCACCCCCCACTACGGTCACTAAAGATTACGTCGCGATCCGCGTCTCGCCGGGAAATGCCATCTTTTTCGACGGCCAATTTGTCCAGGACGATCAGGTTTTGCCGCGTCTTTATCAGCTGCATGCCGCCAATCCAAACATCAAGGTATCGATCAGCGCCGAAATGATGTCGGTTCACGGCGACGTCATTGCGCTATTGGACAAGGTGCGCCTTGCTCAGATTACAAAGGTTGGCTACCAAATCCGCGCTGCGCCGCCGACAAATCGTTAAGCACGCCGTGTAGTGCCTCGGCAATCTTGCCGATAGTCCTGATCAGGCGGTAGCGGCGTTTTGCTCTGAAGATTTTCTGCCCGTCGCGTGTTTGATCTCACAAAGAGGTGAGATGACAAAACAGGCTCTCATTTATCATCGGCCTTCGAAATGGCCGATTGCCGCCGCGCTCGGCACCGCAGTGCTGATTCATTTGTCGGCGGTCGCGATTGCGTTTCACCGGGAATCACCCGCAACGGAGCCAGCGGGCGCGGATTATCCCGATCCATTCGTCGACATTGAATCTGCCGACGATCCCCCGATACCCCCTGATCCCGACATCTCTCTGCCACCACCGCCGCCGCCGACGGTCGATTTCATCGAGGCTCACGACATTGAACCTTCGCTGAAATCGCACCGGACTCCCGCGCCCATTCGCGTGCCGAGACAAACGCGACTACCTGCAGTGGGAAAAAGGCCTGGGCGGTGAATGCCCCGCGACCCGATTATCAGTACGAAGCGCGCAGCCGCCGCCTCACCGGAAGCGGTAGCGCCATCATTAGTGTGGATCCTATGACGGGCTTTGCCAGCAACGTGAAAATGGAGCAAAGCATCGGCAATCCGATTTTGGATAGTTTCACTGTTTTCGCCTTCCGCCGCTGGCGTTTCAAACCGGGTTTACCATCTCGAGTTCGGATTCCGATTACATTTTTCCTGACCGGAGCGCAGTATTAAAATGCCGCACCAGCGCAGCTGTGGCTTGGGCCCGATGACTGATCTTGTTTTTCGTCTCCGACGTTAACTCGGCGAGTGTCTCGCTAAACCCATTCGGCAGGAAAATCGGATCGTAACCAAAGCCGCTTTCGCCACGCGGAGACTTCGTAATCGTGCCGACTACTTCGCCCGCCACGGTTGTCATCAGCTGGCCGCTCTTGGCCAGTGCAATGACACAATAGAATCGGGCGGATCGATCTCGCACCTCCTGCAATTCTCGCAAAAGTTTTTCGACATTGCGGCGATCACTCGCGTTTTCTCCGGCGTAACGCGCCGAAAAAACGCCCGGCGCGCCGCCGACTGCCTCCACTTCGAGCCCAGAATCGTCCGCAACCACGATTTCGTTCGGAAAAATCTTCGATATCGTGACCGCTTTTAGCGCCGCGTTTTCTTCAAAGGTAGCGCCTGACTCGACAATCGCCGGAACGTCGGACTTCGATGTCAGATCCCGCACCATAAAATTTCCACCGAGCAATTTCGCAAATTCCCGGGTCTTGTGCTGATTGCGCGTGGCAAGAAGTAACTGAATCATCTTTGATTTGATTTACGGGGATGGGGGCGGTTGCCGGCCAAAATTAATTCTGTCTAATTATTCTCGATGAGCGAGCGCCGCAAAGCCTACCCGTTCGACCGTTTCGAATCCAAATGGCAGCGCCTTTGGGATGAGCGGCAGCTCTTTCACGTGCCGAACCCCGGCGAGGCCGGCTTTGATTCGACAAAGCCGAAATTCTACATCCTCGACATGTTTCCGTATCCGAGCGGCGCTGGTCTTCACGTCGGACATCCCGAAGGTTACACCGCTACTGACATCATCGCGCGCTACAAACGGATGCGCGGCTTCAACGTGCTGCATCCCATGGGCTGGGACGCGTTCGGGTTGCCAGCCGAACAGTACGCGATCAAGACCGGCCAGCATCCGGCGATCACAACGCGTGAAAATGTCGCCAAATTCAAATCACAACTGAAACGGATCGGTTTTTCCTACGATTGGACGCGGGAAGTGAACACGACGGATCCGCGCTACTACAAATGGACGCAATGGATTTTCCTCCAGATTTACAATTCCTGGTTCAATCCGGAGACGAACAAGGCCGAGCCCATCTCGAGTTACCGCGGCGCCGATCCTGATTCGGTCCGCCTCGCGTATGTCGCCGAAGTTCCGGTGAACTGGTGTCCAGAGCTGGGTACCGTCCTAGCGAATGAGGAAGTGATCGACGGCCGGAGCGAAATAGGCGGTCATCCAGTCGTTAAGAGGCCGATGCGGCAATGGATGCTGCGTATCACTGCGTATGCCGAGCGATTGATCAATGAACTCGAGGGACTCGATTGGCCCCAAGGAATCAAGTTGCTCCAACGAAATTGGATTGGTCGCAGCGAAGGCGCGGAGATCAATTTCCAGATCGACAATCACGACGCCCATATTACTGCTTTCACCACGCGTCCCGACACGCTCTACGGCGGGACATTCTTGGTGGTCGCGCCAGAACATTCGCTTGTCGATTTAATTGTCACTGAGGAGCAGTGGCCCGCGGTACGCGAGTATCGTGAACGGACTGCCTGCAAAAGCGATCTCGAACGCGCCGATCTATCGAAAGAAAAGACCGGTGTCTTCAGCGGTGCCTACGCGATCAATCCAGCCAATAACGAAAAGATTCCGATCTGGATCGCTGATTATGTGCTGCTTGGTTATGGAACTGGAGCGATCGGAGGTGTGCCGGCGCACGACGAGCGCGATCTGGAATTCGCGAGAAAATTCGATTTGCCGCTTGCGGTTGTGGTTCAGCCAACAGGAAATGAACCGGCGATCGGATTCACCGGCGACGGCATCGCAATGAATTCGCCAATCATAAACGGCCTAACAAGCGCGGAAGCGAGGAAAAAAATCACTGCATGGTTGGAGGAACACGGCCACGGCAAGCGCGCGATCAACTACAAACTGCGCGACTGGCTTTTTTCGCGGCAGCGCTATTGGGGCGAGCCCTTCCCGGTTGTTTGGGAAGACGGGCAGTATCGAAAGCATCGCGCGCTGAATGAGAACGAGTTGCCGGTTGTCCCGCCAGAGTTGGAAGATTACAAACCGACCGGCACCGGCGAACCGCCGCTGGGTAAAGCGAAAGATTGGATCCGTTACTCCGATAAGGCGACGCGCGAAACCAATGTGATGCCGCAATGGGCAGGCTCGTGTTGGTATTACATCAGGTTCTGTGATCCACAGAATGACCGGCGCTTTGTAGGGGAGGAACCGGAACGGTATTGGATGGGAGGAGAGAATAACGAAACCCGAATGATGAATGACGAAGGAATGACGAAGCACGAAGCAGGAAATTCGTCATTCGTCATTGGTCATTCGTCATTGCCGCGTGCTCGTGGTGGCGTGGATTTGTATGTCGGTGGCACCGAGCACGCAGTGCTGCACCTGCTTTACGCGCGTTTCTGGCACAAGGTGCTGTTCGATCTTGGGCATTTATCGAAACCAGAACCGTTTCAGCGCCTGGTCAATCAGGGAATCATTCTGGGCGAGGACAATCAGAAGATGTCAAAGTCGCGCGGGAACATCGTCAATCCAGATGAAGTAATCGACGAGTACAGCGCAGACGCGTTTCGTTGCTACGAGATGTTTATGGGTCCGCTCGAACAAATGAAACCGTGGAGCATGCGCGGGGTGGAAGGCGTTTCACGATTTCTCGCCCGAGTCTGGCGGTTGATGATGGACGAAAACCAAGCGGGCGAATGGGAATTGTCGCCGCGGATTCAGGACATCGCGTCCGATAAATCACAGCTCAAACTCGTTCACGCCACCATCAAGAAAGTCACCGAAGACATCGAGTCGCTTTCGTTCAATACGGCCATTTCGCAGATGATGGTTTTTGTGAACGGCTTTACCAATGTGGAGAGAATTCCCGTAACAGCGATGCGTATGCTGCTGGTCTTGCTCAATCCCTTCGCGCCGCATCTCACTTCTGAGCTCTGGGAAAAAGTGGGCGCGAAATTTCGAGTCGAGCCCGCCGAGATCACGCAGCAGCCCTGGCCGAGCCATGACGAAGCCTTGCTGGTAGAAGCCGAAGTCGAAATCGTTGTTCAAATAAACGGAAAATTGCGAGCTCGCTTGAAAGTCGCGACAGATGCCAGTGAGGAGACATTGAAAGCGGCAGCGCTGGCGTTGCCCAAAATCGCGGAGGCGATCACCGGAAAAGAAATTCGCAAGGTCGTGATCGTGCCAAACAAGCTTGTCAACGTCGTGACTAATTAGGTACTTAAAGGTCCTATGTGGAAAGAATTCAAAGAATTTGCAGTCAAAGGCAATGCCATTGATCTGGCGGTAGGCGTCATTATCGGCGCTGCCTTTGGAAAAATTGTCACCTCCATCGTGGATGACCTTCTCATGCCGCCGTTAGGCAGAGTCCTCGGCAATTTAAATTTCGCCGATTATTACATTCCGCTCTCGGATAAGATCCAACCCGGGATGTCGCTGGATGCGGCGAGAAAAGCCGGGGTGCCAGTATTCGCCTACGGCAATTTCATCACCGTTCTGATCAATTTCTTGATCGTCGCATTCTGCATTTTTCTGGTGGTGAAAGCGATCAACAGACTGAAACGTCCATCACCAACGGCTGCGCCCGTGGCAAAAGACTGTCCCGCCTGCATGATGTCGATCCCGATCAAGGCGACACGGTGTCCGCATTGCACGACTGACCTAAGCGGCGCTCGCGCCTGAGGCGCACTAGATAGGATTGAATGCAGGAAATTAACCCGTCTTTTGTGATCCCGCACAATCCTGTAAATCCTGTCCTTCTTGACTGAGTAACAAGATTCGCTGCGGAGTGCAGGCCCAGACGCGACTCCGTTCGTGCTCTTCCCAGTCCGTTCCCGCGGCCCATGGCGAAAATGCCGGCAAAATCCAGCAATTTCCTTCCTGCACGAATGCCGGAAATTTAAGTCGCAGTCCCGCGCCATCTCGCAGCGTGGCGGCGGGATGAAAATGTCCGACGATCTGGGTGCGGCCACTTTGTCTTCTTTCGCAATCACCGTGATGAAACTCAAATCGTGCCGTGGCGAAGGAATCGTGTAGCTCGAGGTCGAAGTGATTGAACTTTGATGCCCGCCGTTTGATTTCGGCGTCGTGATTGCCGGCGATAAGAATTAGGTCGGATTGGTCTCGCAGCCGCGTAATTAAAGAAAAGAATTCACGCGCACCGCTCCGATCATGGATGAGATCACCGACCAAAATCACATGCGACGGCTCGTAATCGCGCAGTAACTCACACAATCGCGCTTCGATCGACTGCATTCCCCAAAGGGGGACAAGGTTCCCGGCCATCCGCTGGCTCAGCTCGAAACCGAAGTGTAAATCGGCCACCGCCAGCCACTTTTCCTCTTCGTGGAAAAGGGCCAGACGCGAATCCAGAAGCACGTTTTCTGCTATATAAACATGGCATTGTGAAAACGCGCGCATGGGATCAGGGGCGGAAATTATGGCTTGCCAGAAGTGGCTTCAATGCGTATTCACGACGCATCGTTTTACAAGCGACATCGTTGCGACTCGCTCTCGCATGTCTCACCGGTGCCTTTCTCGCAAGTTGCGCAACCCAACCAACGGCGAAGCGCGACGCTGCGAAGTTGCACCGCATGAACGTGCGCACGACGGCGTACTGTGTTCACGAGCGTGGCGGGGGTGGACGCCGCAACGCTGTTGGCGAATATCTTTCCCAGCGGGAGGTTCGCAGCGCCGCATCCGACTGGTCGCGCTTTCCCCTCGGAACTCGATTCAAGATTGTGCAGACCGCCGAGGAATATGTGATCGATGATTACGGCACCGCTTTGGTCGGCACCAACACAATTGATCTTTACAAGCCGACACGATTGGAAATGAAACGCTGGGGCGTGCGTCAGGTCGATATCGATATTTTGCAGTGGGGTTCGGATGAACAGAGTATCAAAGTGCTGGCGCCCCGGGCCAAGCACCGCACCCCACGCCGCATGCTACTCGCGCTGGCGAGCAAGAAAAAATCCTCGCAACTGGCGGATCGCGAACTTTAATTCCGTCGACAGCACTGGCAGAATCGCGCCGGGATGAAAATTCTCGTCGTCGGCGGCGCTGGTTACATCGGCAGCATTTGTGCGGAAGTGCTGCTCGATCAAGGCCACGAGGTCGCAATCCTCGATAACTTAAGCGAGGGACATCGTCGCGCCCTGGATCCTCGAGCGGAATTTATCGAGGGCGACCTAGCCGATCGGGAGACGACGGCAGCAACCTTGGCGCAGCTGCGACCCGATGCGGTAATGCATTTCGCCGCTAATGCGCTCG
Source organism: Verrucomicrobiota bacterium (assembly GCA_003219175.1). Taxonomy (GTDB): domain Bacteria; phylum Verrucomicrobiota; class Verrucomicrobiia; order Chthoniobacterales; family UBA10450; genus AV69. The sequence goes on from QHPU01000041.1 coordinate 41,549, forward strand.
TTGGCGAGTCGATGGAAAACCCCTCCAAGTATTTTCGCAATAACATCGCAGCCGGTTTGAATTTGCTCGATGGCATGATTGCAGCCGGTGTGAAGCGCCTCGTTTTTTCCTCCACCTGCGCCACCTTCGGGCCACCCGAACGCGTGCCGATTGATGAAGAAACGCCGCAGCGTCCCATCAATCCGTACGGCGAATCGAAACTAGCATTCGAGAAAATTCTGAAGTGGTACGATACCATTCACGGGCTTTGCTTCGTTTCACTTCGTTATTTCAACGCCGCCGGCGCGTCGGAAAAATTCGGGGAAGATCACCACTGCGAAACGCATTTAATCCCAAAGGTTCTGAAAGTGGCATTGGGACAAAAAAGGCACGTCGAAATTTTCGGGACCGATTACGAGACACCCGACGGCACCTGCATTCGCGATTACATTCACATCATCGATCTGGCGGATGCACACATTCTTGCACTGGCGACGCCGGCAAGCGCATTCTATAACCTCGGCACTGGTGGCGGTTCGAGTGTGCGCGAGGTGATCGAAACTTGCCGCAGAATTACCGGCCATCCAATTCCAGTCGTGGAAAAACCGCGGCGACCGGGAGACCCGCCGCGCCTGATCGCGTCGTCCAAGAAAATTAAACGTGAGCTCGGCTGGCGGCCAAAATTTCAAACGCTGGATGCCATCGTCGAGAGCGCATGGAAGTGGCACCAAAAATTCCCGCGCGGGTATGAAGATTGAGAGGCGGCACTTTCCGTAGCCGAGATCGGGGCATCCCTACCCCGGCTTCCCCCTCCAGCGAGGATACGATAACACAACAAAAACGCCCGCCGGGCGAACCAGCGGGCGTTATTCCTCTCAAAACCAACGTTATGGCGTAGTTGTTGTTGTCGTCGTCGTTTCTTTCTTCTCGATTATCGCGCTTGCCGGTCTGCTTATCACCACCTTGCGCACGATCATCCGATTCCCCTCGTTGACATAATAGACCGTCGCGGGCAGATCCGGACGGACATCCGACAATTCTACCGTTCGGCCGGTTGGATCGATAAAGGTAGTCTGCTTCGTGTAATAGTACCGCACTGGCTCCGCGGCCGGAGTGCTACGGAAGGTGAAATATTCGTCACCCGGCGTATAAGTCACAAACGACCCGGTTCGCGTCGTCAACCCGGCTGCAACTGGCCCGGCATCCGTGGTCACCGTGGTCGTGGTTTGTGCTAAGGCCGCACTGACCACGATCGCGCCAGCCGTGCTGATCGCGAAGATTTTGGCTAATGTGTTGTCTTTCATGTTTGTCCTTTGCTTTGTTAAACGGATGATCCCCGTCGTGACTAATTTTGACTGGGCCCCGGCGGGTGTTATTCAACCGCAACAGGGGTTCGTAAATTCATCCCAGGGCGGACGTATCGGTGCGCCCTCCGTGTCCCTGATTTTTCTTCGCTAAAATGCAACCGCTGACTGGGTTCCGCGATTTCCTTCCCGCCGCCTGCGCAGAACGAAACTACATTTTTGCAAAATGGCGCGAAGTGGCGGGGCGCTATGGCTTTGTCGAATTCGACGGACCAGTCCTGGAAGAGCTCGATCTCTACAAAAAAAAATCCGGCGACGAAATCGTCCGGCAATTGTACGAGTTTGTCGACAAAGGCGAGCGCGCGGTGGCCCTCCGGCCGGAAATGACGCCGACGCTGGCACGCATCGTGGCGGAGCAGCACCGGCAGTTCCGAAAGCCGCTGAAATGGTTCTCAATTCCTCAAGTGTTCCGCTACGAGCGACCGCAGCGCGGCCGGCTACGTGAGCACTTTCAATTGAACTGCGACATTGTAGGCGAAGAGGCGGCGGAAGCTGACGCGGAGTTGATCGCGCTCGCCATCGATGTCGTGCGCGCGTTTGGATTCACCGCGCAAGATTTCGTCATCCGCATTAGCGACCGCGAGTTCTGGACCGAACTGTTGAAGCTCGAGAAAGTCCCACCTGATCGCTGGGAAGAGATGTTGCAGGCGATTGATAAATCGGAACGTGAGCCGCGTGAGAAAACAGAAGAGCGATTGGGCAAATTGGCGAAACCGGTCTTTGAAATTTTCGAGAGAGGCGGCGAAAGCGTGAAGCTGAACAATATTATGGAGAAGCTGCGGATGCGGGGTCTCGCTGATTTCGCCAAAATCGATGTTCGCATTGTTCGCGGGCTCGCTTATTACACGGGGATTGTTTTCGAAGTTTTTGATCGCGCCGGCAAACTCCGAGCGATCGCCGGCGGCGGCCGATATGATCAATTAGTTGCGCAACTGAGTGACGATGCCGTTTCATTCCCCGCACTGGGCTTCGCCATCGGTGATGTCGTTCTGGGTGAAATGATTCGCGGCAACGCGACCGCTCGGGCGCAGATGGAAAAGACAATCACGAGAGAGCGCGATGTCGAGATTTATGTCGTCGTCGCGAAAGAGGAACAGCGAGGGAATGCCATGACGGCCATTCAGCAACTGCGTGATACCGGATATCGGGTTGATTATTCGCTGGCGACCGCAAAAATCGCGCGACAATTCCGGTTGGCTGAGCAAACCGGTGCGCGCTTCGCCATCGTCTTCGGCGACGAATGGCCGCAGGTCGGATTAAAAGATCTCCGCAGCGGCCAGCAGAAGTCCATTGCGCATGATGAACTGCTCCCCCATCTCGAATCGCTTCGCGGATCCTCGTCCGGGTAGCGCACGCGTCTCGCGTGTTGGCGATCGCGTCCTCGCGGTCGCGGACTTTTCCTATGGCGAGCATGTCTTCTGACGGTCAAACGCTTGGGAAAAGCCTGTTTTGGCGTGACGCCAAAACCAACACGCGAGACGCGTGCGCTACCCAGGAACCCTCGCGCGATGCCGATCGTCATTCTTCCTAACTGCTTGCACGAATCTTCCCTTTGCTCAGAATGACACGCTCGCATGTACCGCACCCACCATTGTAACGAACTTCGAAAAACTGATATCGGTCGAGAGGTAAAACTTGCCGGCTGGGTCGCGGTGCGGCGCGATCACGGCGGCGTCATTTTTATCGATCTGCGCGATCGCGAGGGACTAACCCAGGTCGTTTTCCGCCCGGAAGAGAACGCCGAGGTGGCAAAGCAGTCCCACGCTTTGCGCATGGAAGACGTCATTCAGGTTTACGGGAAAGTCGCGCCCCGTCTCCCCGGAACTGAAAATCCGAAGCTCCCGACCGGCGATATCGAAGTGCTTCCGCAATCGCTGACAATTTTGAATCGTGCCGAAAACCTGCCGTTTCAGATTGATGCTGAATTAAGCAATGAAGATCTCGAGCTGACCTATCGCTATTTCGATTTGCGCCGGCCACGGCTATCGCGCAATCTGCAAATCCGGCACCGCGTCACTCAGGCCACTCGCCAGTATCTGGATTCGCAGGGATTTCTCGAAATCGAGACGCCGATTCTGAGTAAAAGCACACCGGAAGGAGCGCGCGATTTTCTAGTTCCCAGCCGACTGTTGCCGGGAAAATTTTACGCCCTGCCGCAGGCCCCACAGCAATACAAGCAACTTCTCATGGTGGCCGGGATAGAGAAATATTTTCAGATCGCGAAAGCGTTTCGCGATGAAGATTTGCGAGCCGATCGCCAGCCGGAATTTACCCAGATCGACATCGAAGCCTCTTTCGTCATGCCCAACGATATTTATACGCTGACCGAGGGGATGCTGGCGGCGATTTTTAAGGCGGCGCGTGGAATCGAAATCCCCCTACCGTTTCCGCGGCTGACTTACCGCGAAGCCGTCAATACCTTTGGCAGCGACAAGCCGGATCGCCGTTTTGGCATGCGTCTGGTCGACCTCGGCGAGGTCTTTCGAAGTAGCCAGTTCAAGGTTTTTCAGGGCGCATTGGCGGAAGGTGGAGTGGTCAAGGCCATCAACGCGGAAAATTTCGCCGGTATTACCATCGGCCAGGTCGATGAACTAACTGCGATTGCGAAAACATTCGGAGCAAAAGGACTCGCCTTCATCAAAGTAGAAAACGGGGAATGGAAATCGCCGATCGTGAAATTTTTCTCTGAAGCGGAGAAGGAAGCACTCCATTCCAAGTTAGAAATCGCAGAAGGCGATTGTATTTTCTTTGCTGCCGGGAAATGGGAGATCGCCTGCGAGGTGCTTGGCCGGATACGGTTGCGCGTGGCGGAAATTCAAAAGCTCACCGCCGGCTCTACCGACCTGGACTTTTTGTGGGTGACAGATTTTCCGTTGATGCAATGGAGCGCCGAAGAAAATAAATGGAATGCCGTTCATCATCCCTTTACCCGACCGAAAGCGGAGGATCTCCCGCTGCTGGACCAGAAAAAGTTCGGCGAGATGCGAGCTGATGCTTACGACGTGGTCCTGAACGGCGTTGAGATCGGTGGAGGCAGCGTTAGGATTCACGAGCCGGAATTGCAGGCGAAAATGTTCGGCGCGCTAGGCGTGAACCCGGAAGAGCAGCAGGCAAAATTCGGCCATTTGTTGCGCGCGTTTCGCCTGGGTGCGCCACCACACGGAGGGATCGCGCTCGGTCTCGATCGCCTTGTCATGCTCATTTGCGGCGAAAACACCATTCGCGAAGTCATGGCCTTCCCGAAGAATAACCGTGGCCAGGAATTGATGACGCACTCGCCCGCCGAGGTGGATCCGCGGCAATTGCGCGAGCTGGGAATAAAACTCAGTGGCGAAAAGAAGTAGCGCTAATTTTCCTCCGACCTCCCCAGTCAGGAAGTCTGCGCTACCTGCAATGGGGTAGATGTTCGCGCCCTGTTCGGAACGAGATCGCAACGAAAAACGTAACAATGCTGCCGAAGCAGATCCACCAGGGGAATTCCATCACTGGCAACCAGTTCGGCTGGTCATAAAGTTTGGCGCCGAATATTCTTGCGATCGCGTTTGGCAATCCGCTGATCAGGCAAACGACGACGAATCCCGCGACCATGGCGATGAGGTTCCCGTAATCGTGGCCGCGGGATTTGGTCAGCATACCAGCGAGGAAAATGCCGAGGACCGAGCCATAAGTGTAGCCGTAAATTCCGAGCACAATCGGAATAATGCGCACGTTTGGATAAACAATAACGAGGTAAGAGGTGGTCGAGGCGACGCCGATCATGAGGATGGAGAACCCGACCGTAGCCCAGCGCACGGCGCGTAAACTTTCTTCGCCGTTCGCCGCCGGACGAATGTAGGTCACGTACCAATCGCGCGTAAAACTAGTTGCCAGCGCGTTCAGCGCGGTGCTGAGAGAGCCCATTGCGGTCGCGAAAATTCCGGCGAGCAATAATCCGCGAAGTCCAATCGGCATTTGATACAAAATAAAATGGCAAAAGGTTTCATTGGGCGTTTTTGGCAAGGTCGGATCGGGATGCGCTTGATAATAAACCCAAAGCAGGACACCGATGCTGAGAAAGGTGAAAGCGATCGGGATATCGGCAAGACCAGACAGGATGAGAGAGCGGCGACTCCGTCGAATATCGACTGCCGTTAACATGCGCTGAACCATGTCCTGATCGGTACCGTGAGTGGACATGGTCATAAACGTGGAACCGATCAGTCCTGCAAAAATAGTGTACTCGATCGCGAACATGCCCGCGATTTTCTGCCAGCCCTGTTTTTCGGGATCGAGACCGGTGGTAATCAAATCGGAAAGATGAAATGGACCCCGGCGCTGGACGATCTCGTGCCAGCCGCCAGGGATGGCGAAGTAGAGCAGGCAAAGAGCAGCTAGCGCGCTTCCGATCATGATTGAGGCCTGGATAAGATCAGTCCAAATGACGGCCTTAATTCCACCGAGCGTGGTATAAATCGCGGTCAGGATGACGATGGCAATGGTGGCGCCGACATAAATCCACAGCGTCTCCGCCTGCGTCGGGCGAACACCGCGAATCATTTCATAAGCAAGCGCGAGTGCAATGGCCGCGACGTACAAGCGCGCGCCGGAAGCCAGTAATCGGGTGAAGAGAAACACCGCCGACGCGGCGTTTTTGGTGGCGACGCCGAACCGCCGGGTCAGATATTCGTAAATGGAAAAGACTTTGTAGTCGTAATACGGCTTAATGAAAATGAAGCTAACGAGAATGCGGGCAATGATGGTGCCGAAGGCGAGCTGCAAATATGTATAATTGCGTTGAGTAAAGCCTTCGCCCGGCGTTCCAAAAAAAGTCCCGGCACTCGTTTCGGCAGCGATGAGGGAAGCGAGGACGGCCCACCACGGGATTTGCCGGCCGCCCAAGGCGAAATCTTCCAGGTCGCGCTCCTTCCGGCCCATCCGCAGCCCGATGGCAATGACGATGAAGAAATAAAGGAGAAGGACGAGGCAATCGATCGCCAGTTTCGCGTTCATCTGGTCCGTTAGGTGACAGAGAATCTAGCAAGCGCAACGCCATTTTCGCCGGCAACCGGCCCATAAAATGACGAAATCCAAATGTCCAATGCCGAAACAAACTCGAATGTCGGAATGATGAAATTTTGGTGGTTCGTCATTCCCTCGCGATCGTGCTTCGTCATACATAATGGGGAAACTACTAATGGAGAGGAATGAAACTGATTGAAGTTCCAGCGGTAGACTTCGACCTCGCCATAACCTTGAATTCAGGTCAGGTCTTTCATTGGGAAAAAGTCGGCACCGGTTTTTGCGGGGCGATAGGAGATCGCGCGGTTTACGTAGAGCAATGCGGGAACGTCCTGCGCGCAAAAATGGAGGTCGGAGCTCTGCGACGCCGTGGTCAGCAACGTGAAGAGATGCCGCGGCCGACGACCACGGCTACAACGCCCGAGCTAGTCCATCATTATTTCGCACTCGATCACCCGCTTGCTGAAATCTGTGCATCGTTCCCCCGCGACCCGATCATGAACGCGGCGCGTGACTTTTGCCAGGGGCTTCGAATTATCCGTCAGCCGAGGTGGGAATGCCTAGCCACCTTCATCTGCTCTTCGATGAAGCAGGTCGCGCATATCCGGCAAATTTCGCGAGCGTTGCGTCAGCGATTTGGCGAGAAGAAGGAAGTTTGCGGCCAAGAGGTATTTTCGTTTCCGCCGGCTGACCGATTGGCGGAAACGACCGAGAACGAGCTGCGTAAATGCGGTTTGGGTTATCGGGCTGAGAATCTGTTAACCACGGCGAAACGCGTCGCCTTGCGAAAGGTAACCTTGGATTCTTGGAACGCGCTGTCTGACGCTGAACTCCGCGAACAACTCTGCGATCTGCCAGGCGTAGGCGCAAAGGTAGCGAATTGCGTGATGCTCTTCGGCTACGAGCGAATCAAAGCATTCCCGATCGACATTTGGATCGAACGAGTCTTGCGCGAGAAATATTTTCCGAGAAATCGAAAAGTGACCAGCGCGGGCCTAGCAGAATTCGCTGCCAATTATTTCGGTGCCCACGGCGGCTATGCGCAGCAGTATTTATTTCATCATGCGCGGATGACGGGAAAGAGGCGACGGCAAGGAAGGATTCGTCGTTGTCGAGCCAGACGAGCCCTCGGGATGACACAAGGGGCAGGCTGCTTTATTTTACCCCTTTAAATATGAGCCTGTTACAGGGGCGCTACGCGATGCAACCTAGAAGCGAACGACAAAAAATTCTGTGGGCGATATTCGCCTCGCTCCTGCTGCACGTCGTGGTTGGCGTTTGCATCGCTTCTTTCGGTGACAAACTTCAGCCACGTCTGCCGGAGGAAGAGAAACCGGTGGAATTGACAATTGTCGATGTAGCGCCCGCCGCGAGTCCGATAGTTCAACAAAAGGCTATGCCGTTTATTGATACGCCGGACACCAAAGCGAGGACTGAGCAACCAAAAGAACAGACATTCGAGTCCAATGCCAACTCGATTGGTGCCAGCGAGTTGCCGGCCTTGGGAACCGCGCCCATCCCAACACAGGAGGGAAAAGAACTGCCGACACACGATTTGGAGAGTCATCCATATTCGCTAGATCAACAGGGCGCTCAAGCGCAGCTCAATTCGCGCCCATCTCCGGTCCCCAGCGCCGTAGCTCAGCCAACGCCGCAACCAGCGGCCACGGAAAAGCCCGCGATCACTCCCTCAACACCCCAGCCGACTCCAACACCCGCGGCTGACCTTCTGGCAATGTTTCGCGCTTCGCCGCCACCTACAACGCAGACTCCCAAGCAAGATGACAACCTCAACTCCGCGTCGCGGGAGACAACGCCCGCGCCACGGCCTGCTCCGTCCACAGCCTATCGTCGCGAGCAAATACCAGAACGAATTGCCGGGAACATTTCCAAGCGCGGTGTTTCGTCCGTCAACGCCGTCGGCACACCACTCGGCCGCTACGAGAAGAGTATATATACGGCAATCGGGGCCCGCTGGTACAGACTTTGTGACGAAAATCGCGACCGTGTTGATATTGGAACGGTCCACGTACAGTTTGTGGTCGCGCCAGATGGAAAGATCGGCAATATCAAAGTAATCAGTGGTGGAACGTCTGCATCGTTCACAAACCTTTGCCTTCAATCCGTTCAAGATGCAAAGCCTGAACCCATCCCCGAAGATGTCATGGCCATCCTCCCACCGGAAGGCTTGCCCGGTGAAGTTAATTTCACCGGTTACAGTCGTTAAATGAGCGAAGCGCTGAATTCCGTCATCGGCTTTTTTGAACGCGGTGGTCTCTTCATGTGGCCCCTGCTCATCTGCTCGATCGTAGCCCTAACGACAATTATACTGCGCGGCTTCGCTTTGCGCGAAAAGCATGTCATGCCGTTGGTGATCGAAAGCGAGATCGAGCGATTGATGCCGGGTGGCAGCCCCGATCGGTTAATGCGAATTGTGGAGAACGATCAGTCATCGCTCAGCCGGATTGTGCGCATCGCCCTCCAGCATCTGCGTTCGCCCCGTTCCGAGAACGTGGAGGCCGTGCAAACGCGCGCCCGACACGAGATGGTGATTCTGGAAAAAGGATTGATCGTGCTGGAAGTAATCGTCGGGATCGCGCCATTACTTGGGCTGATCGGCGCCGTTTCCGGTTTGGTTCATGTTTTCTCGCATCTGGGATTGAGCTCCGGCGCCTCCGACACGCGTCAAATTGCGCTCGGCATTGCCGAAGCCTTGAATGCGACCGTCTTCGGGCTTTCCATCGCCGTGCCCACCCTCATCGCCTTCAGCTATTTTTCGAAAAAGGTAGAAGTGATGTCGGTGGAAATGGAAACGCTGGTGGTGGAATTGATCGGAAAATGTTATTTCGGACGCGGCCCAGAGGAAGCATCGCCCTCGGTGCGAATGACGGCCCGAACACAGGTATTAACCTCCTGAGCGCGCGGACATGAATTTCGCCGTTCGCAAACGTCGCGCGCCCTCCATCATTATCGTTTCGCTCGTCGATATCCTCACCATCCTGCTCATCTTTTTTGTGGTCTCGACCACATTCAAAAAGGACCAGCCAGAAGTGCAGATTAATCTGCCTGAATCGAAAACTGCAACGAAAGCGCCGGCCGAACTGGAACACGCTATCGTCACCGTGGACGAAGCCGATGCCATCAAACTGGATGGCCGTCCGGTCGATGTTGGCGAACTAGAGCGCGCGGTTCGCAATCTTTCCCAGACGCAGAAGGCATCTCTGGCCTTGCAAGCGGATCGGAAAGCATCGTTTGGAACGATCATCAAGGTAATGGACGCACTCAAGCTGGCGGGCGTGCGAAACCTTCCGGCGTTTACGCGCGAAAAATGAAACTACTGATTCGGAACTACGGCGACCCGGCGTTGCGGGCAAAAGGCAAGCCGGTGGCTGAAGTCGACGGCAGAATTCGCGAGCTGGCGGACAACATGCTGGAGACGATGCGGGCGGCCAATGGAATCGGACTGGCCGCGCAACAGGTGGGCGAAGCTCTGCAACTGGCCGTGATTGACGTCTCGGCGGCGGAAGATCGTCCCAGCACGATGGCATGGAATGGCAAGGAAGTGAACCCCAACGACCACATGCCATTGATTATTCTCAATCCGCAGATTGAGACCGGGCCGGAGAAAGAGATCGCGTCGGAAGGTTGCCTGAGCTTTCCGGAAATTTCGGCCGATATCGAACGCGCGGGATGGGCCAGGGTAGAGGCGCAGACGATCGATGGCGAGCAGGTGGAAATTGAGGCGACGGGATTACTGGCACGAGCGCTCCAGCACGAGATCGATCACCTCAACGGCATTCTCTTCATCGACCGGATGAGCTCGGCGGCGAAAGTCAGTCTCTCAAGCAAAGTGAAGCGTTTGCAAAGGGAGACGCAACGCGGACTAACGACAAGTAGACGCCAGCACGCGATCGAACCGGCGCTCTAGGCATTTGCATGGCGGCCATTTTGGCCGCGAATAAAAGACACGGCGGCGAAGATCGCCGCCCTACAATTCCCCGCTGAGTTGATGTATGGCGCCCGCTACAGCGCTTTGTAATCGACCGTGATGGTTCGGAAAGTATGCGGCGGTTTTTCCGCAGAGAAGTAAAAGAGCTCGAGCATGGTCGTGCCGACCATCCATTGATAGCCTACCAGGGTCTGGACAATGTCGGTGTCCGTGTCGCGGGAGCGCGACACTAATTTGCCGACGCCGTATTTGCCGTCGAAATAGCGTCGGACTGTTCCCATCTGTTCGTTGTAACGCTCGATTGACCAGTCGGGATATTCGTACTGCAACTCTACCTCCATGAGTTTGTCGTTCTTAAAAGTGAAGAGCGTTCGTTGCAGTCCCGGATGAACCAGTCCCTCCACTGTCCAGACGGAACGACTTCCATCCTGTTTCCGCTCCACAATTTTCGCTTTGGCTCCGTTCAGCACCGATTCGACTCGCCGCGGCGGATCGCCCCAGCGAAAACCGAATGGCGGTAACAATTCGTTCATCGCCACCACGGGAGTAGTAACGGCAAGAAGGAGGAACAAGCCGGCAACTAATCGGCGGGTCATTCGTTGGCAAAATTGTAGACGGTATACCGGCGGACGAGCGGCTCGAGAATGGTATCAAGTGCCCGCCGTCGCCGCGGATCGTGCTCGAATTTCTCGAGCGCTTCTCGGTCGCGAAAGATCACGACGACGCCGAGATCGAACGATTGCTCCAAGCCGGGTGGATCTACGGGCAAGGGGCGGCCAACGCGCACGTCGTTGACACCGCGGACGCGGCGGAGGGTAGGCAAACCGCGGAGGAGAACATTCCGGTCATCAACGTTGCCAGATCGTTTCAGCCAAAACAGCATTACGTGGGTGACGTGGCCGGAACGCGCGTTGGCAGCCGGTGCGTTGGATGAAGTGAGGAAAAGGACGAGGCAAATCAGAAAAATCGGGAGGCGCATACGAAAAAAATTCATTTGCGGGGCCGACACAATCGCTCAAAACCTCTCGGCCAGCATGCATTTTCGATTGCTCTTTTCGGACCTGTTTGCGCGAAGAAGTCGTCGCCCCGAGGGAAAGACTGCTCGCGTTCAACCGATTTTTTTCAGTCAAGAAATTTTTGCTCGGCACTCAAAAATAAAGTTCAGGTTTTTACTTGTCGGTTTTTCTCGCCGTTTCTAATCTCACGCCGCTGGCAGGGAGCAAGGGAATCGTCAGGTGTGAATAAAGTGTGAACAGAATTCAGCAATTTCGTAACATTGCAAGCCGCGCTTTCGGCGTCGCGCTCGATCTTCCGCCAGATTCTGGGCGCCCATTAGACGCACCACCGCCGATTGTCGGCGGAGTGTTTTATTATTTTCCCTCGGAAAAAGGCGGTTTTTATCACAACAGGTCCTTCTTTTCCTCTACACGCGAGCAAAATAATTTTCATAGTTTTTGTCACTTCTACCGCCGCGCCCCTCGAGGCGGTTTCCCAGGAAGAGGCAATTTGGGCTGTTAACAACTTGGTATGGACGAGAGGTGCAAAGCCCTGTGGGAGAGACTGTCGGCTGCGCTCAAGCCGCAGGTCAGTACGGACACTTATAAGCGATGGTTTTCCGCCGTGGAGTTAATCAAAGCTACGGAGGATTCTCTGACGTTTCGCGTTCCCAATAACATTTACCAGTTCTGGATTGAAAGTAATCACATGGCGGCCTTGCAATCCGCCATCACCAGTGCCGTCGGCGCGCCGCGCACGGTCCGATTTCTTAGCTCGACGGAATCCGATAACGAAAATAATTTCGGGACGCCGGAAGTACAAAAATCCGACCACTCCAGCAGCAAGACCACCGGACTCGGCCTCGGTCTCAATCCGCGGAACACATTCGAATCATTCGTCGTTGGTCCGAACAATCAGATTGCACACGCGGCCAGCCTGGCGGTCGCGCAGGCGCCCGCGCGAACATACAATCCGCTCTTTGTTTATGGCGGCGTCGGACTCGGAAAGACGCACCTGATGCAGGCGATCGGCCAGTATGTCTGGGCGAAAAGGAAAACGTCGCGGGTGATGTACCTGTCGAGCGAACTTTTTATCAACGAATTCATCGACGCCATCCAACACAATACTCTGGTTAAATTCCGCAAACGTTACCGGCAGGCGGATCTGCTCCTGATCGACGATATTCAATTCCTCGCCGGAAAGGAGCGGTCGCAGGAGGAATTTTTCCACACCTTCAATACTCTCTTCGACGGTCATAAACAGATCGTGCTGTCGAGCGATCGGCCGGCCTCGGAAATCGCCAACCTGGAGCATCGCCTCGTTTCACGATTCGAATGGGGCCTCACGGCAGAGCTGCAACCGCCGGATATCGAGACACGGCTGGCCATTCTCCGGAAAAAAGCGCGTGCTCTGCAGATCAACTTGCACGATGACGTTTATCAGTTCCTCGCCGTCCGCATTCGCAGCAACGTGCGCCGGCTCGAGGGCGCGTTGATGCGGGTCGCGTCATTCGCTTCCCTGAGCGGTAAAGAACTGACGCAGGAAACGATCGAGCATTTGCTGAAAGACATTTTGCTGGAGGAATGGCGGCAGACGGTCACGATCGAGCAAATTCAGCGGAAAGTGGCGGAGCATTTCGATGTGCGGCTGGCGGACATGACAAGCAAGCGTCGCCCGGCTAGTATCGCTTTTCCGCGTCAGGTGGCGATGTATTTGGCGCGCGAGTTAACTAAGGCATCACTTAATGAAATTGGGGATGCATTTGGCGGCCGCGATCATGGCACCGTCCTGCACGCCTGCAAGCTGGTGAAGAAACGGATGATAGAGCAGGACAACATTCGGCAGACCATCTCTTTCATTGACAGCGCGCTTCAGCGCTGATTGAGAGAGAGGTTGCGGATGTAGAAGCAACGCCTTACATCTTAGGCTTTCCGAATGAAATTCAGCGCGACGAAAGAGAAAATACTGGAAGGACTGCAACAGGTTCAGAACGTCGTCAGCACTCGGACCACGCTCCCGATTCTTTCCAACGTTTTGTTGCAGGCAAAAGAAGGAACGGTCAATCTCACCACCACCGATCTCGATGTCGGTGTGCGTGGAGGTTTTGAAGCGAACGTAGACAAGGCGGGCGCGACCACGTTGCCGGCGCGACGCCTCTTCACTATCATTCGCGAACTGCCATCGAGCGAAATATCAGTCGAGGTCGATGGCAAAAACGCGGCTTCGATTCGGAGCGGCCAAAGTTTCTTCAAGATCCTCGGATTGCCAGAAGAAGAATTTCCACCGTTGCCGAAGTTTGAGAACGCCAAGGTCGTGACGATGCGGCAGAAGGATTTGCGCGACGGTTTGCGCAAGACCGCTTATGCCATTTCGACTGACGAGACGCGTTACGTACTCAATGGTGTTCTCTTCAGCTATAAAGAGAATAAACTTACGCTCGTGGCAACGGACGGGCGCCGCCTTGCCATGGTCGACCTCGAACTGGAATTTCCGCGCAGTCACGAAGCGGACATCATTGTTCCGACAAAGGCAGTCACGGAATTGGCACGCCTGCTTACCGATGATGGCGACGTGAAGATCAGCGTGGGCACCGGTCAGATCGCATTCGATCTTAATAGTACGCTGCTGGTCTCGAAATTGATCGAAGGGAATTATCCGAATTACAAACAGGTGATTCCGTCGGAAGCGAAGGAGCGTATCACGCTCGAACGCGAGACCTTTCTCAACTCGCTGCGCCGGGTATCGCTGCTGGCGAGCGACAAATCGAATTCGATCAAGCTCAGTTTCAGCAAGAACAACATCGAGATCACCGCCAACACGCCTGAGGTGGGCGAGGCCCGCGAATCGCTTCCGGTAGTGTATAAGGGGCGCGATTTTTCCATCGCTTTTAATCCGGAGTTTCTCATGGCCCCCCTCCGCAATTTGGCCGACGACGAAATTTTCTTCGATCTCATCGATGAGATGAGTCCAGGCGTTTTGAAAATCCAGACGCCATTTCTTTATGTGTTGATGCCGATGCGCGTCAGCGCGTGATGGCATCGAGCACGGTTGCGACGGCGAGCTGAGTCAGATCGCCGTTGGGGGCGATCAACAGGGTGACGTCTTTATTCTGCGGCGCCCAAACATTAGGGTCAGTTGGGCCGAAGAGAATGATACTGCGCGCTCCGGCGGCGGCTGCGAGATGAGAAATTCCGGAATCGTGGCCGATAAAAGTGGATTGCCCGAGGAGCGCAGCGAGTTGGGCCAGAGGAAGGTGGTGGGCAAAACGAACACGCGAATCGTTGTCAAATGATGCGCACAATCTTTGCCTCGCATTTTCGTCGGCTTCGCCTAAGACAATGAGGGGTGTGCGAAACAAACGTGGGCCACTTGAGGTCGCAGCCCCGTTCAATACCGCTCTGATAAGTTCGATCCAATTTTCGATCGGCCAGTTCTTCTTTTCGCTGCCACTGCTGGGATGGACCGCCAAAATTGGGGGCGCGCAATTCTCCAGAAAACCACAGGCAAACTCGCGATCTTCTGCAGATGGAAAAATTTTCGGCGCCAGATCGGTGACACTTATTCCGAGCTCTTGCACGGGCTGAATGAGTTGTTCCGCCGCGGACATGCCCGAGACAATTTTCGACGGACCTCGCAAAATATTTTCCGCGCCGCATCGCCGCAAATTCTCTTCGAAGATGCCGTCCGGATCGTAAAGGTAGCTGAGGATCAGATCGAAGCCCGCGAAATAGTCCCGCAAGTCGGATGGGAGCTCGGCCCCTCGCGCGAAAAAGCGTGAGAGCGCAGCGTACTCGATCGAGCGAACTGCGTCGGTATAAAATCGCTTGTCCGCGATCGCGGCGATGTGGGGGTAACCAAGAATTTCAATGCCCGCCTTTGGATGCGCAACACGCAGGGCCTTGAGCGCCGGCAATGTCAGGACGAAATCGCCAAGCGCGCCACCGCGGATGACGAGGATTCGTTTAATAACGGGTGAAGGCGAGAGCGATCAGCGCCACGCCATAGATAAAACCAAAAACGTTTACCCCGCGCCACCGGGCGGTCGTTTTGCTGAACCAATTGATTTGATCGCGCAATTTGTACGGCACCATTACCCAGGTAAGGCCTAACACTATCAGCACGTAGGCGAACACGGTTAGGACTAGCCGGCTAGGTTCGTAGCGGAAAAAGGCGGCGTCGAGCATCGGTTCCGCGACCAACAACGCGAGGATGCCCAAGGCACGGACGGCGAGAAATTCGTCCACGAAGCGCAAGGTCAGAAAAAATCCCACTGGCAGAATAACCAAAAACGGCCGGCGAAAAGCCGAGAATTCTCCCATTTCCATGGTAGAGATCAGCCAGAAACTCCAGACCAGATCGAGGGCAAGAATCACTATGCCCGCGGTCCGTGAGCGCGGAAAAGCGGCCATGAAATTGCGCGCCGACGCATTCATGGCAAAGCCCAGCGCGCCGAGCAGGCAGAGAATCAGCCCGGTCACGAGTCCTGCAAGTTGCAGTGAAAAATGATAGATCATGGCGTCAATCGACCGGGTGTCCGTAAAGGCTGAAGCCGTTGGCACGCGCGATTGCGACATCAAAAATTTCGCCGACGCGATCCCTTGCCGCCTCGAACACGACGACTTTGTTCGCGCTGGTGCGGCCCATCAAACGCGCAGCGTTTGTTTTGCTTGGGCCTTCACACAAAACTTCCACGCGAGTTCCCACCACTTTTTCATTCGCGCGGCGGGTCGCGGCGTTGATTATTTCGAGCAAATCCTGATTGCGCTCCTCTTTTGTTGCCGCGTCGATTTGATCCGGCATTGTCGCGGCGGGCGTTTCGCGCCGCGCGGAATAGCGAAAAACGAAAGCATTATCGAAGTGGAGGTGTTCGACGAGATTGCGGGTTGCTTTGTAATCGGAATCGGTCTCGCCCGGGAAGCCAACGATGATGTCGGTCGTCAATGCGATTCCTGGGCGGGCAGCGCGAATTTTGTCGACCAGTTGTGTGTATTTTTCCACCGTGTAAGCCCGGTGCATCGCCTTGAGAATTCGATTTGATCCCGACTGAAGCGGCAAATGCACGTGCTGAGCCAGTTTCGGCAAATAGGAGATGGCGTCGATCAGGTCATCACGAAAGCCGATCGGATGCGGCGAGGTAAAACGCAAACGTTCTAGCCCATCGATCGCGCTGACGGCTTCGAGCAATTGCACGAACGGGCTCTTGCGGGTAGCGCACACATTCTGTGTGCTTAGGTCCGCATTCTGCGGAACGCGCGCGCTAACCCAAGGGAATTCGTGGCGGCCATAGAGGTTCACGATCTGGCCAAGAAGAGTCACTTCCTTCACGCCATGCGTGACGAGGGCGCGAACTTCGGAGACGACTTCGGCAATGGTGCGGCTGCGTTCCGCTCCGCGCGTGCGCGGCACGATACAAAAGGTGCAATGCATGTTGCAGCCTTGCATGATGGAAACGAACGCCGTGGCCTGCCTTGGAGCCAGCGCCTGTTCACGAATCGTCGATTGCGATCCGGCTTCTTCCTCGACGTCCACGATGGAATAACGTGGATCGTCCATGCGGCGGTAGCTGGGGTCACTGATCCCGGCTACAGCACCTTTGTACAGAACCAAATCATCTACATAGTCAGCGACGCGATGAAATTTTTGCGTGCCGACGACAAGATCGAGATGCGGAATTTCCTTCAACAGCTCCGCGCCACGCGCCTGTGCCATGCAGCCAAGAAATCCAAAGACAGTTTCTGGGCGGTTCTTACTGATTCGGCTGAGCATCCCCATTTTGCCCAGCGCCTTCTGCTCCGCCATGTCGCGCACGCTACAGGTGTTAAGCAGAACAACATCGGCCTCGACCTCGGAATCGACGCGCTCGTAGCCGCGAGCGATGAGTGAATGCGCGACCTGCTCGGAATCGCGTTCGTTCATCTGGCAGCCGTAGGTCTTGATAAAAAATTTCGGCACGGCTCGCGAACGATACACAGGGCCGGCGAAAGTGCTATTACCTCAGGGAGCGGCACCTAAGTTTTTCACTTGCATGTTGTAACGTAAGACTGGCCACCTGCCATGATGAACGCGGTCGAGGTGGATCGGCCGCTTCGTCATCTGCCAGTGCTGCTCGCACCTCGAGCCAATCATCAAATGTGGGCAATCGTAACAACGAACAATTCGCTTCAATTTTCTATTTCCGTCCGTTTCAATTCAGACCACGGAATGAACGAGCCAGCGATCGGGATTATCGGCGGTAGTGGCCTCTACCAGCTGGAGGGTTTTGAGGAGTTGGCCGAACATGAGATCGAAACCCCATTTGGCCCGCCATCCGATTCTATCATCGGCGGAATAATGTTTGCCCGTCGCGTTTATTTTTTGCCGCGACACGGACGTGGGCACCGCATCCTGCCGCACGAACTAAATCACCGCGCGAATATTTACGCGCTGCGTTCTCTCAACGTCCGCTGGATCATTTGCGTGACGGCAGTGGGCAGTTTGCAGGAAAAATACGTCCCGCGCGATGTCCTGTTGCCATCGCAGTTTTTTGATCGGACGAGTCTGCGCTCCTGCCACACGTTTTTTGGTGAAGGAATAGCGGCCCACGTTTCCTTTGCCGACCCGATCTCGACCAAGCTGCGGGAGATGTTAGCGGAAGCCACACGCTCCACCGGCGCCACCGTTCACAGTGGGGGCACTTATGTAAACATGGATGGCCCGGCCTTCTCCACTCGCGCCGAGTCGGAATTCAATCGTCGGAACGGGTTCGATGTCATCGGGATGACCAATTTGCCGGAGGCCAAGCTGGCGCGCGAAGCCGAGATCGCCCTCGCCACGATGGCAATGATCACCGATTACGATTGCTGGAAGGTGGAAGAAGAACCCGTTTCGGTCCAAACCGTCATTGGCCATCTGCTCGCTAATGCGGAAACAGCAAAGAGAGTTCTGGCACGTGTGATCCCCGAGATTCCTCGCGAAGCAAATTGGTCGGAACATCGCGCGCTCGAAAACGCCATAATCACGGATCGAAAATTGTGGCCCCACGGCACGATCAAGAAGCTCGGACCGATTATCGAGCGGTTTTTGTAGAGCGAACCGGACGTTGCCAGAGCAGGCGACAAGATGCTAACAGTAAGAGGGCGTTCGCTATTGCAATGAAACCGACGATGCATTGTTCCTGAGGGGCTCGCCGTTCTCAATACCGACGAGCCAATGCCGGCCGCGGAAGGCCCGGAAGACGTGGCACCCGGCCCGGCCCAGGATCCGACCCGAAATCCGGGCTTGGTTCCGTCGCCATTGTTACGTTATTCGGCGGCGTCAGGGACGCCTTGAACTCAGAGCCAGAGACCCCAGGACAGCAGCGAGGCGGCGTCGGTCCAGACCCCAGATTTGGTATCGCCAAGGACCACCACGATCACATCTCGCCCCGGTCGCGAACCACTCGCGATGAGACAATGCCCGGCGGCTTCGGTGTAACCAGTCTTCATTCCATTACAAAATGGAAGTCGCTTTAAAACCTTGTTGGTGTTTTCCAATTCGCGCGTTCGTCCATTGGCGTAGCGAAAAACCAGCTGCGGCAGGCAGACAATGGAACGAATGGTGGGATTCGCATACGCCGCGCGCGCAATGATCGCCAAATCGCGCGCGGTGGAATACTGACCCGGCATAGGTAAGCCATTCGGGTTCACGAAGTGCGAATGCGTCGCCCCCAACATCTGCGCTTTCGCATTCATCTTATCGGCAAACGCGTCGAGGCTGCCGGCATTGTCGCGGGCCAGGCAGCGCGCCACGTCGTTCGGACTTTTCACTAACAGCGCCCGTAGCAGATCAATCCGCTGATAATTTTCCCCTGGCCGAATATTCAATCGGACCGGCTCGGCAAACGTATCGACCTGCTCCACTCTCACCGGCCGATCGAGATAACCAGTTTCGGCAATAATTAATGCCGTCAGCAATTTTTGCGTGCTCGCTGCGGGCCGCGGCTGATCCGCATTTTTCTCGTGCAACACCGCGCCGGTGCGCGCGTCAACTACCATCACTGAATTCGCGCGCGTATTCGGGACCGCACCGGACCGTCCTGGATTGAGGACCGACGCCGGAACTGAAATGTCGTTTGCTGTTGCCGAATCGGTCGAGGAGCGCTGGCGCGTGCTTTTGGTTGCACGCTTATGCACTCCCGTTGGGCGGACAACGTTGGGCGCATCCTCATCCTCCGGCGCGATTGCGGCCGTGACGCTACCGAGGCAGAGGAGCCCGCAAATTGTCAGAGTAACCCAACGCACCTGTCGTTTCATTGCCCGTGAAGAATTACCGGTTCAACTATTCGCGGTTACTAATTTAGCCAGTTCCGCGCCCCCGCTGAATCAATTCAATCTCGTAACCTTCCGGCGCATCGATGAATGCGATGGCGCCGCCGTCGCCAAGCGCGTGGGGGCCATCAGAGAGCGGGTAACCTTTGGCCGCAGTCTCTTTTGCGAATTTTGCCAGATCATCCACCTCAAACGCGAGATGGGTCAGATCCGGTCCGACGACGACCGGACCGCTCTGGTCATATTTGCAGATCTCGATCTCTTCTTCGCTTCCCGGAGCCTTGAAGAAAACCAGCTGAGAGCCGCGTCCGGAGGTGTGCCGTCGTGTTTCCTCCAGGCCAAGAACGTCTCGATAAAACGCGACTGTCTTTTCCAGGTCGGTCACGCGATAACGTGTGTGCAGTAATTTCTTGATCATCGCTAAACTAATTGCCGCGACCTCGCCTCGAATTCAAATTCGACAATGCTGTGCCTCAGCTTGGATAGCGGGACAATCACCTGCAAGGGCCTGGTTCTCGACGCTGACACGGGAAAAGTTCTCGCCCAGGCGAGCGTCCCGCATTCCTTTGTTGGAGGAGTCCCGCGCGGCCATGTCGAGCAAGTTCCGCAGATCTGGTCCGATGCAGCGGAGCGGGTGATTCTCGCTTGTCTGGAGAAAATCAGAGGCCGTCGCAGCGAGGTGGTGGCCTTTGGAGTCAGTGCCCAGCAATATGTTACGCTCGACGATCGCAACCTGCCAAACGGCACTGCCTTAATTCACGGTCTAAATTCCAGCAATACGAATCGCCACGATATCGCCCGGGCGTTAATTGAAGGAATCGTAATCGGACTTGCCCAAGGGATGAACCGCTTGATTAGTCTGGGGATCGAAGCCAAAGAATTGCACATTACCGGAGGCGGCGCCAAGAGTGCCAGCATGCGCCAAATCGTTGCCGACGTTTTCGGTCTCCCGGTAGTCGGATTCAAGGTGGTTGAAGGCGCCGCCCTTGGTGCTGCGGTTCAGGCGGGCTGGACTTATTGTCAGACGAAGGGCGAGCCGCTTCAGCTCGAGAAAATTGTGAAGTCAGCAGTAAAAACCGATCGCAAGACGCGCGCCGAACCGCGCAAAGAAAATCAAGCGCTTTATGCGGATTTGCGTGGACGACACGCCGATCTCACGCGGAAATTAGCAAGCAGCGGCTATTTATGAAAATCGTAATCGGCGCGACCGGCGCCAGCGGCAGCATTTATTTGCAGCGTTTGCTCGAACAAATCAACATCACCGAGCACGAAGTTCACCTGGTCATGACCGCACACGCGCGACAGGTCGCCGATCACGAACTTTTGGCCTTTCGTCTTCCCGCGAAAGTCCTTCGGCATGCCGACAATGATATGAACGTGCCGTTCGTCAGCGGTTCGGCACGTTTCGACGCGATGGTGATCGTGCCCTGCTCCATGTCGACGCTCGGCCGAATCGCCACCGGCTCGGGTCAGAGCGCGTTGTTGCGCGCTGCCGATGTTTTTTTGAAGGAACGCCGTAAACTCATCGTCGTCCCCCGGGAAACGCCATGGAGCCTCATTCAGGCGCGCAATGTCGTGACCTTGATCGAGGCCGGCGCAATCGTCTTGCCTGCTATCCCCTCGTTCTACAGCAATCCCAAAAACGTCAACGATGTCGCGGACACGGTAGTGTGGCGCATTCTCGATCAGCTTGGGTTGCCCAGTTCGAAAGCCTTCCGCTGGGAAAGCGCAAAAGCTCGTCCGCCGCAAATTTGAAGCTCGACCCGGAAAGTTTCATAACGCGCATTCTTGTCGCATTTGGATTTCGCCTGGTGCAATTGTGGGCACGGACGTTGCGCTATGAAGTTGATGCACGCTCGGCCGTGCTGGAAACGCCGGTGAGGGAGAACTATATCGGGGCGCTGTGGCACAACCGGCTCCTGTTTATCTCGTATGCCCTGAAGCGATTTGCTCCTCACCGTCCCGGGGCAGGTCTGATCAGCGCGAGCCGGGATGGAGATTTGGTTGCGGACCTAACGAAACGTTTCGGTTTTGATGTTGTCCGGGGCTCCACTTCGCGGCTCGGGGCCAGTGCAATGCTGGAACTCGCCGAAGTTCTTGCTTCTGGACGTGACGTCTTGATCACCCCGGATGGGCCGCGCGGGCCAGCTTACGAGCTTGGGCGTGGTATCATTTTTTTAGCCCAAAAGACAGGAGCCCCAATCCAGCCGATTAATATTGAGTATTCGAGCTGTTGGAGGGCCAGGAGCTGGGACAGATTCATCCTTCCCCGTCCGTTCTCAAGCGCGCGCGTCATTTTCGGTCCCTTGCTTCGTGTCGCACCCACCAATACGGAAGAAGAATTTGAAGCGGAGCGGCGCCGTCTACAGAATGCAATGATGGCGCTGGTCGAAATGCGCTGATAGCTTCTGCGCCATGCCAAGACTGATCGATGGCAGAGCCGTCGCACAAAAGGTTTACGCAGAACTACGCGAAGAAATTGCCAATCTCAAATCGCGGGGATCAATCCCGGGGCTGGCGGTAATTCTCATCGGCGACGATCCCGCCTCGCGCACCTACGTGCGGGCCAAAGACAAAATGTGCCGCGAACTGGGTCTTCATTCGGTGAAACTCGAATTGCCCGCGACGACGACGCAGGAGGAACTCCTTGCCCGGGTGGACGAACTCAATCGCAACCAGAAAATCCACGGCATTCTTGTGCAATCACCACCGCCGCCACAGATCGACGAGGCGGCTATCGTGCGCGCACTCGATTCGCAGAAAGACGTCGACGGATTCCACCCACTCAACGTCGCGAAGCTCGCGCTTGACGACGAAACAGGTTTTGTTCCCTGCACTCCACTTGGTTGCCTGCGTTTGCTCCGTGAAAGCGGGGTCGCCCTCTCCGGTGCCAACGTCGTCGTGCTGGGCCGCAGTATGATCGTCGGAAAACCGATGGCGCTCTTGCTTATACGCAAGGGCATTGATGCGACTGTCACCGTCATCCATTCGCGCACTCGACACATCTCGGAGATTTGTCACCGCGCCGATGTCATTATTGCCGCAATCGGTCGTCCACATTTCGTTAGAACAGAATTTGTGGGTGAAGGCGCGACGGTAATCGATGTGGGAATTAACCGGGTGGACGACGCGACGAACGAGCGCGGTTACAAACTCGTTGGCGATGTCGATTTCGACGCGGTGGCAGAAATTGCCGGCGCGATTACTCCCGTTCCTGGTGGTGTCGGTCCGATGACGATCGCGATGTTAATGTCGAACACCGTGAAGGCTTGCCGGCAAATCACTTCATCCTCAACGCCTGGATAACCGCTGGGCCCGGAAAAATATTACCGGACGATTCTTCGCGTCAGAAAACGCAAGAGTGCCGGTTGAAAACGGGCGAAGTCGAGCAAAATCGATCCGAGCTTTGGTGACACAACTGCACTACGCGCTAGAGTGTTAATCCACAATCGGCCACGATACATCGCAGTATGCTTCGCGGCATATTCAGCGGTTGCGTCCGTTGAATTTTCCTGAACAATTCTTGCCGTCGCAGTCGCGGCCAGCACACCCGAGCGCAGCGCATAAAAAATTCCTTCACCGGTAAATGGTTCTACGACACGAGCAGCATCGCCGGCAAACAACAGATTCCGGTGCGCCGGAGGAACCGTCGCGCGCGTCAATGGCGTGATTGTTCGCCATTGCTGAGCTGTCGAGAGTGCGAATTGTTCGATTGCCCACTTTTGCAATGTGCGAATCGATTTGGGCTTCCCAACCAGACAGAGGTTGAATTCACCTTCGCTTACCGGTGCCTGGCCGGAATAGCCGCCCGGCAGCAATTGCAGAACGACCTTGTTTCCGAAATGAGGCGGCAATGAAATGTGCGCCTGCAGCGCCACGCGTTCCTTTCCGATGTGCGGAAGCAACCCGCACAACCGCGCCACGGTTGAGTTGCGGCCGTCCGCTGCCACCAAAACCTGCGCTCGACAAGCGAACGCATCCGCAATCGTCAGTTTCCAATCGCCATTGGTTTTCTCGAGCGATGTCAGCGTGCTTTTTTCCCGGATTTCTGCACCAAGCTGAGAGGCACGATCGAGCAGGAGAGTATCGAAGATACTCCGTTTAATGGCGATCTCAGCGTCTTCGCCCTGCGGGAGCGCAATCTCCATGCTCCGATCGTGCAAGCCAATGAACGCAACCGATGCCAGAGTGGCATGAGGCGCTTCTCGCACCCGTTGATCAATTCCGAGCTGCCGCAAAATCGGCCAGCACTCCGGATTCAAACAATCGCCGCACACTTTTTCCCGCGGAAATTTTTCGCGTTCGATCAGAACCGTCCGCAATCCTGCCGCAGCACAAAATGCGGCGCAAACCGACCCTGCGGGCCCGCCGCCGACGACCGCGACATCAAAAATTTCCATATCATTCAAGACGGGGCTGTCGCTAACGCCAATCCGGCTCGGACGTGCCGCCTTTGACGTGCGATATGTTTGAGGACGACATTTGTTTCAATGAGCTGGTCACTTCCAATCTTCCGCGTCTACGGAATCCAGTTGCGGATTCATGTCACCTTTTTGCTTCTAATCGGATGGCTGGCATTCGGTTATTACGCACAGGGCGGCTCGGCCATCGCCTTTTGGCGCGTAATTTTTGTCCTGTTGCTGTTTGTTTGTGTTGTCCTGCACGAGTTTGGCCACGCCATCGCAGCGAAAAACTACGGCATCAATACTCCTGACATCACCCTTTTGCCGATTGGCGGCGTCGCCCGCCTGCAGCGAATGCCTGAGGAACCGTGGCAAGAACTGGTTATCGCGCTGGCTGGTCCGCTTGTAAACGTGGTGATCGCTCTCACCTTGTTCGTATTCGTTGGCTGGCGCGGATTTTCCCTCGAACACGCTGCCTCCGGTGCGGACCTCCTCGTTCAGTTGCTCGCGATCAATGTGATACTCGTCCTCTTCAATCTGCTGCCGGCATTTCCAATGGACGGCGGCCGCGTTTTGCGCGCCCTTCTCGCAACGCGACTGAGTTACGCGCGTGCCACTCAAATTGCCGCCAGCATCGGCCAAGCATGCGCCTTTATCTTTGGGTTTCTTGGTCTGTTTGGAAATCCGCTCCTCATCTTTATCGCCCTATTTGTTTATATGGGTGCGTCGCAGGAGGCAGCGCTCGCCCAAATCAAAGATATTTCCCGCAGTTTCCCGGTCTCGAGTGCGATGGTGCGCGAGTTCCGGTCGCTGCCGCAAACCGCCACCCTTCAGGAAGCGGTCGACGCGCTTCTTGCCACCTCGCAGCACGATTTTCCGGTGGTGGATGAGACCGGCAACGTCGCCGGCGTTTTGACCCGGCACGATTTGATCGCGGCGCTGCGCAAACATGACCCGCAAATCCAGGTCGGCGAGGTAATGCGTCGCGACATCCCGAC
Organism: Verrucomicrobiota bacterium; assembly: GCA_003219175.1. GTDB lineage: Bacteria > Verrucomicrobiota > Verrucomicrobiia > Chthoniobacterales > UBA10450 > AV69. The sequence goes on from QHPU01000041.1 coordinate 66,521, forward strand.
GGTGACGACAGGCACGCGTTTCGAGGAGGCATTTCGAATCATGCAGGAATGCAATTGTCCCGTCGTACCGGTACTGGATGGAATGAAGCGACTGGTGGGTCTGTTGACTCCCGAAAACGTGACCGAATTGATGATGGTCCACTCGGCAATGCCACAGCGCCGGCCTAGGAGACTATTGAAGAGCCCTCATCCTAACCTTCTCCCAGTGGGAGAGGACTAAGATGAGGGACAAATTGCAGGGCAGGCGCTCCTGATTTCCGATTGCACAACCGGCAAGCGAGGCGCTTGCCCTACAATTCTGGCAGGGCGATTTTCAATCTTATCAAGAGCTGGCGGTGACTAAAAAAGAAAAACCAGATCTAACGAAAAAGGTACACGAGGTGCCGCACAAACCCGGTGTTTATTTGATGCGCGATCGTTTCAACCGCGTCATCTACGTCGGCAAAGCGCGCGATCTGCGCAAACGCGTTGGCTCCTATTTCATGCCCTCGAAAATGGCAGTGGCTGATCTGAAGACTCGCGCCATGCTGGACGCGGTTTGGGATTTTGAGACCCACACCGTGCAGAGTGAAGCCGAATCGATTTTGCTCGAAGGTAAATTGATCAAGGAATACCGGCCGCGCTACAACGTTTCCTTTCGCGACGATAAGCGCTTCCTCCTGGTCAAGGTGGATCAGACCGAAGAATGGCCGCGGTTTCGTCTCGCCCGTTTCAAGAAAGAGGACAACGCCCGCTACTTCGGACCATATGCACACGCCGGCGCGCTTCGGCAGACGTTAAATTTTATGCGCAAGAAATTCGGAGTGCTTACCTTTGGCCGTGGGTCACCGACGGAGCGTGAGTTGAAGTCGTCAACCTATCAGGTGCCGATGAAGTTAAGCGAGATTACACCGGAAATTTATCGTGAACGGGTCGCGCAGGCCTGCGAATTTCTCGAGGGACATTCGCGCGAAATGATGGCGGAGTTGGAGAAGCAAATGCGGGCGCAAGCCGAGAAGCTCGATTTTGAAAAGGCGGCGGAGTTGCGCAACATGCTAGACGATCTGCGCCGAACGACCCGACCTACGCGTCGTTTCACTCGTGGTTCGTTGCCAACCACGATTGATCCGGAAGCGGACGTTCGCGCTTTGGCCGACGCTTTGCAATTGCCGAAAATCCCGCGCGTGATGGAATGCTTCGATATTTCCAACATCAGCACGACGCACGTCGTCGCGTCGATGGTCTGTTTTCGAGACGGTGTTCCGGACAAGAATTGTTATCGTCGCTATCGAATTCGCACCGTCGAAGGCCAGGATGATTTCGCCAGCATGGCTGAGGTAGTGCGGCGAAGATATTCCCGAATCTTGCTTGAAGCCCGCGACGTGAATCCGGATGTGGCGGAATTTTCGCAGGAAAATCCCGCAGAAGCGCTGGAGCGCCAATCAACTATCAACTCTCAACCATCCACTGTGAATCTAGTCCGTTTGCCTGATCTCATCATTGTCGATGGCGGCAAGGGCCAGCTCTCCTCCGCCTGCAAAGAACTACAGCGGCTCGGGTTGCACGATCTGCCGATCATCGGTCTGGCCAAGGAAGACGAAGAAATCTATCGGCCCGGCCGGGCGCTGCCGTTGCAATTGCCGGATGATTCAGGCGCGTTACGTCTGCTTCAACGCATCCGCGACGAAGCCCATCGTTTCGCCAACGCGTATCATCAGCTGCTGATGAAGAAACGAGTTGGTGAAAGCATTCTCGACGATTGCCCGGGCGTTAGCCAGCATCGCAAAAACCTGTTGCTGCGAAAATTTGGCTCAGTAAAACGGTTGCGGCGGGCCAGTGTGGAAGAAATCGCGGCTACGGATGGAATCGGAACAAAGTTGGCGGCCGACGTGCATCGGTTTTTACAAACGCACTAAGGCTGATCATTCTAAATCACGCACAGAATTCCTGATCGGATGAGAGGTTTAATCGCGCGCGTTGGTTTTATATCGCTGATGATGGCGACTTCGAATGCGACCGGACAACAATTGGCGCCGTCTCCGTCGACGACGCCCAGTGCCACGCCCTCGGAAGAAGTCGCGCAACCTGCGCTCGACGAGGAAATTGTTCCGACCTTCGAGACGCAAAAACTCGCGCGCACTTACATCCTCGATATCCCGGCGCCGCGTGGACAGATTACCGATCGCAACGGTGCGCCGTTCGCGCAAAACCGACTCAGCTACAGTCTGGCGATCAATTTTCCAACCCCACTTGAGTTTAACGACAGTCAGACCTTGGAATTTGCGCATCGGCAGATCGCGACCGCACAGAGGTTACTCGGCCGCCAAATCCGGATTGCCGACGACGCTATTCTCCGTCACTACCATAACCGCGGAATTCTGCCCTTCGAGATTTCGACCAATCTTTCCGCGGAAGAATACGAGGCTGCGAAAGCGCATCTGCCATCGGAAATGACACTGCGCGGTGTTTACATTCGCGTTTATCCACAGGGCAAGGTTGCCGGACAGGTCGTCGGTTATTGTGGACGGACAGGGCGCAATCCCGACGGGATCATCGACAATCATGAAACCATCTGGCCAGAAACCGAGGGGCGCGAAGGGATCGAACAAACCTTCAATGCTGTGTTAACCGGCAAACACGGTGAGTATAAGATGACCTTCGACAGAGATGGCCGAAGAACTTCGGAAAAGATCGCTTCACCTCCTGTTCCCGGTCACACGGTGGTGACCACATTAGACCTGCGGTTGCAGGAATTGGCTGAGAAAGCTCTCGAGGCGAAGGCGAAACGCGGTGCCATCGTGATCATGGATCCGAACAACGGCGACATTCTCGCGCTCGCGTCCTGGCCAGATTACAACCCCAACGTTTTCGTTCCTTCGATTTCGGCGGAAAACTTTAAGGCGTTGCAAGATGACCCTGGGATTCCACTTTTGCCACGCGCTTTTCGTTCATCCTACCCGCCCGGATCGACCTTCAAAGTCGCCGTCGGCATCGCCGCGCTGGAAAGCGGATCGGTAACACCGAGTGAACAGTATCAATGCGTCCCATCGATCCAGATCGGGAACCTCACCTTTCACAATTGGAAAAAAAGCGATCGCGGCTTCCTGAATTTCGTTCAGGCCCTGACCGAATCCTGCGACACTTGGTTTTATCAGGTCGGAATCAAGACCGGCGCGGATCCGATCATCGATTGGGCGCAGAAACTCGGTTTCGGCGCAAAAACCGGAATTCCCATTCGCGGCGAAGTAGAAGGGCGCGTGCCTAACGATTCCTATATGAAGGCAACACATGGGCGAAAGTTATTGAATGGGGACATCGCCAATCTTTCCATCGGCCAAGGCGACACGCAGGTTACGCCATTACAGATGGCACAGGCGATGTCGATCGTCGCCAACGGAGGGACGTTTTACCAAACACGGCTAGTGCAGCAGGTGCAATCAATCGATGGCGGCATCGTGACGGCTTACAATGTGCGCGAGAAACGGACGCTGAATTTTTCCTCAGAAACGCTTGCGCAGCTTCGCGAGGGAATGATAAACGCGGTCAACGGCCCTGCGGGAACTGCCCATGCCGCTAGCCTCGACCCCGTAACTGTGGCTGGCAAAACCGGGACGGCGCAATGGGGACCAAAAAATAAGGAGCGAACGGCGGCGTGGTTTGCCGGTTTTTTGCCCGCGCAAAAGCCGCAGTACGCTTTTGCGGCGCTTTACGAAGGCGACGTGGGTGTGAAAGCACACGGTGGAACTGTGGCAGCGCCGCTGATTGCCCAAGTTTTCAAGGAAGTTTACAAAGGCGAGCAGGCCAACGGTCGCCGTAATCGTCGTGGGCAAGTGGAAGAATCACCAACGGTCCGTCGCGCCGAGCCGGTCGAGGACGATTCCGGCGACTAACGAATCAGATATCCGTTCTCATAACGTGTCATCCCGATTCGCGAGGATCTCACCAACACGGAAGAACCAACCGATCTGAGTTGTCTGATCGACGACCGTTGGCGAGGTCCCTCGCCTGCGCGCGGGATGACGGAGTTTACTTCTCGCTCCCGGTTTGGGAACCAAAGATACGAACGGCCCTTCCCTCGATTTACACCAACCCCTGGTCCATCATCGCGTTCGCCACTTTCAGGAAGCTAGCGATGTTCGCGCCATTAACATAATTCCCCGGAGTCCCGTATTTCTCCGCTGTGCGATAGCAGGTGGCGTGAATGCTACTCATGATCTTGTAGAGCCGCGCATCTACTTCCTCGCGGGTCCAGGAAATGCGCATGCTGTTTTGCGCCATCTCCAGACCTGAAGTAGCAACGCCGCCTGCATTGGCCGCTTTTCCCGGCCCATACAGGATTCTGGCATCGAGGAAACGATTCACGCCTTCCATCGTAGTGGGCATGTTCGCGCCTTCTGAAACAACGTAAATGCCGTTCCTCAGAAGATTCTCCGCGTCCTTCGCGTTGATTTCATTCTGGGTTGCGCTGGGGAAGGCACACTCCGCTTTCCGATCCCAAAGTGGATTATAGTCAAGCTTCGGATCCACGGGAGTGTAAACAGCGCCTTTGAACTTGTCGGCATATTCCGAAATCCGACCTCGCCTGACGTTTTTTAGCTCAATAATAAACGCGAGCTTCTCGCGATCGATACCTTCTTTGTCATAGATAAAGCCCCCGGAATCGGATGCCGTGACCGTTTTTGCACCAAGGCTATTCAGTTTCTCGATGGTGTATTGCGCGACGTTCCCACTCCCTGACACAAGACAAACCTTCCCTTTCAAGTCTTCCTTTCGCGTCTTGAGCATCTCTTCCGCGAAATAAACTGCGCCATAACCTGTCGCCTCTGGGCGAATCACGGAGCCGCCCCAGGTTAAACCCTTGCCCGTCATCACACCGGTGAACTCATTCTTCAATCGCTTGTACATGCCGAACATGAATCCGATTTCGCGTGCGCCAACACCGATGTCGCCCGCCGGAACGTCTGTGTCCGGCCCGATGTGGCGGAATAGCTCGCACATGAAGGCCTGACAAAAACGCATGACTTCGAAGTCAGTCTTGCCTTTCGGATCGAAATCGGAGCCACCCTTCGCGCCACCCATCGGCAGAGTAGTCAATGCATTCTTAAATACCTGCTCAAAGGCGAGGAACTTCAAGATACTCAAATTAACGCTGGGATGAAAACGCAAGCCGCCCTTGTACGGGCCAATGGCGCTGTTCATTTGAATGCGAAACCCGCGATTAACATGAATATCGCCATGGTCGTCTCGCCAGGGAACGCGAAACATAATCACCCGTTCCGGTTCGATGATGCGCTGAAGGATTTTCTCGCGGCGATATTCCGGGTGCTGCTCGAGCACAATCGTCAGCGAATCGAGAACTTCCTGGACCGCCTGATGAAACTCCGGTTCGGCCGGGTTCTTCGCCTTCACCTCGGCCATCAACTCTGCTACGTAATCTCTCATTGGGAACGTTCGCGATTTGCGGAGCTTGGATTAGGCGGGCGCTGGAAATACAAGCACAATTTTCCTGTGCACTCTCGATTTTTTTGCTCGGAAGTTCAACTACAAATGATAGGAACGCCAAACTGGCATTCAGGGCTGGCCGTGACCATAAACTTAAACGGCTGATCCGCTAAACCCGCGAAACGACGCCAAAGAAGCAATTAGCGACTTGACTGCGCGTAGTGTTCCGCGCCCAAAAAGTGTAGGGAGATATACGTATCGTCGCCTACAACCCAGCTATCGTGCCCGGGCCCGATGTAAAACAAATCTCCCGGCTTCATCTCGTAGTAGCGGCCGTCTTTCATCCGGCAAGCCGCGCACCCGGACACAACCATCCCGACATGTTCCACCTCGCAAAGCGCTGCACCGGTCACAGCTCCAACATGTTGCGACCATTTCCATCCCGGCTCATAACTGGCCCGGCCAATCGTTATCGATCCGATCTTTACGGTCTCGAATTTCCCTTTTTCGAATGTGCGCACTTCATCCGGTTGCTCGAATCGTCTGATCAAAAAGTCATCGTAGTTCGGTAACATTGCTCAACATAGCAGAAAGAAACGATCCGCTAAACACGCGCCTTCGCCAAACTACGCCGCGAGCGCAAAATGACCCCAAGAAACCAGCAAAGTTCAGCATCCCTCGGAATAAATTTGGCTGAGCCCAAAGCAAAACAGCCGGACCCTTTCGAGTCCGGCTGTTGTTGAATCTTCGTTAAGTCTCAGCGGCTTAGTAATCCATTCCGCCCATGCCACCCATTCCGCCGCCCGGCATCGGAGGAGTTTTTTCCTTCTCCGGTAGCTCAGTGACGATGGCTTCGGTGGTGAGCAACAGACCCGAGATCGAGGCCGCGTTTTGCAACGCGCTACGCGTGACCTTCGTCGGATCGACGATGCCCGCCTTCACCAGGTCGGTGTATTCACCGGTGGCGACGTCGTAACCTTCGTTGCCCTTACGCGCCTTGACTTCTTGAACAATGAGCGCGCCTTCCTGGCCCGCGTTATCGGCGAGCTGACGGGTTGGCTCTTCGATGGCCCGGCGCACGATTTGTACGCCCACCTTCTCGTCGCCTTCAAGGCCCTTGATATTATCGAGCGCCTTCTGCGCACGAATGAACGCAACGCCGCCGCCCGGGACAATGCCTTCCTCAACCGCCGCGCGCGTCGCATGCAGTGCGTCTTCCACGCGAGCTTTCTTCTCTTTCATCTCGGTCTCAGTGGCAGCGCCGACGTTGATCACCGCCACACCGCCCGCGAGTTTCGCCAGGCGTTCCTGGAGTTTCTCGCGATCGTAATCGCTCGTCGTCTCTTCGATCTGACGGCGAATCTGACTTACTCGACCCTGAATGTCGTTCTGCTTGCCTTCGCCTTCGACGATGGTGGTGTTTTCCTTGTCGATGGTAACGCGCTTGGCTTTGCCAAGCTCATCGACCTTCACGTTCTCGAGTTTGATCCCGAGATCTTCCGTGATGCAACGACCGCCGGTCAGCACCGCGATATCTTCCAGCATCGCCTTGCGACGATCGCCGAAACCCGGGGCTTTGACCGCACAAACCTGCAAGGTCCCGCGCAGTTTGTTCACGACCAGAGTTGCGAGCGCTTCGCCTTCCACATCTTCCGCAATAATCAGGAGCGGACGGCCGGCTTTCGCTACTTTCTCAAGCAGCGGAAGCATGTCTTTCAAGCTCGAGATCTTCTTCTCGTGAATGAGGATGTAAGGATTTTCCAGAACGGCTTCCATCGCTTCCGCATTGGTCACGAAGTAGGGCGATAGATAACCTTTGTCGAACTGCATACCTTCGACTACTTCGAGGGTAGTCTCGATCGACTTGGCTTCTTCGACGGTAATAGTTCCGTCCTTGCCCACTTTATCCATCGCGTCGGCAATGATCTCGCCGATCGTCTTGTCCCAGTTAGCTGAGACAGTTGCGACCTGCGCGATCTCGGTGCGATCACTGACTTTCTTGGAGATTTTCTTCAGCTCCTCGACGATCGCATCGACCCCTTTCATGATCCCGCGCTGCAGCGAAGTAGGGTTCGCTCCCGCGGTCACATTTCGCAGACCTTCCTTGTAGATAGACTCTGCCAGGACGGTCGCGGTAGTTGTACCGTCGCCGGCGATGTCCGAAGTTTTCGAAGCCACTTCGCGCACGAGCTGAGCGCCCATATTCTCATAGGGATCTTCCAGCTCGATCTCTTTCGCGACCGTGACGCCGTCTTTCGTAATCGTCGGGCTGCCGAATTTCTTGTCGAGAATGACATTGCGACCGCTCGGTCCGAGCGTGGCCTTGACGGCCTTCGCCAGCTTCTCGATTCCGCGCAGCAACGCGTGCCGCGCACTTTCATCAAATTGTAGTTGTTTAGCTGCCATAGTTTAATTTCCTTCTTTTGGATTAACCGATGATGCCGAGGATATCGTCCTCCCGCATGATCAGATAGGTATCGCCGTCGATTTTGATTTCGGTGCCGCCGTATTTCGAGATCAGCACTTTGTCCCCGGATTTGACGGTGAAATCGACTTTCTTGCCGTTGTCGTCAATTTTCCCGGTTCCAAGCGCGACGACTTTGCCTTCCTGCGGTTTTTCCTTCGCGGTATCAGGGATAATGATACCGCCCTTCTTCATTTCCTGCTCTTCAATCGGCTGCACCAGCACCCGATCTCCAAGTGGTCTGACATTAACTGATGCCATAGTTTCTTTCTCTACTCCTTTGTTTACTTAGTTGTTGCCGGCAGTAGCTCGGGAGTTATCGAGCTACCACCGGCAAATTGGTTTATTTCTTCTTGTCTTCGTCGACTACTTCAAACTCTGCGTCGACCACGTCACCATTGCCGCCGCGAGCACCGGCGCCTTGTTCCGCGCTGGGACGCGGCTCTGCTTCGGGTGGCGGTCCTGCCTGCGCGCCCGCGCCGGCGGAGGCTTGCTTGTAAAGTTCGGCGCTGACTTCCTGAAACTTGTTCTGTAAGTCGTCGTAGGTCCGCTTCATCGCCTCGGTGTCATTGCGATTGATCGCTTCACGCACCGCGGCAATGGCGTCTTCGACCTGCTTCTTCTTGTCGCCGGAAATCTTGTCCCCGAGATCTTTCAACTGCTTCTCACATTGATACGCCAGGTTGTCGGCGTTGTTCTTGATCTCGATCGCTTCCTTCGCCTTCTTGTCTTCCTCGGCGTGCAGCTCCGCTTCTTTCTGCATCTTCTCGACTTCCTCTTTCGAAAGGCCGGAGCTGCCGGTGATGGAAATTTTCTGCTCCTTGCCCGTGCCCAAATCTTTCGCGGAAACGTGCAGAATCCCGTTCGCATCAATATCGAAGGTCACTTCAATCTGCGGAACGCCACGCGGGGCCGGCGGAATTCCATCGAGATGGAAGGTGCCAAGATTCTTGTTGTCGCGCGAAAGCGGACGTTCACCCTGCAACACCTTGATCTCGACCCCGGGCTGATTATCGCTGTAGGTCGAAAAGATCTGCGACTTCCGTGTCGGAATGGTGGTGTTACGCGGAATCATCGGTGTCGCCACGCCTCCCGCTGTTTCGATTGCCAGCGTCAGCGGCGTCACGTCGAGTAGCAGCACGTCTTTGACGTCGCCCTTAAGCACGCCACCCTGAATCGCCGCGCCGACGGCAACCACTTCGTCCGGATTTACGCCTTTGTGCGGTTCCTTGCCAATCAGAGCCCGCGCGGTCTCGATTACTTTGGGCATGCGCGTCATACCGCCGACCAGCACCAGTTCGTTAATCTCTTTCTCGGTAAGTTTCGCGTCTTTAAGGCATGCTTTCACCGGACCGACCGTGCGCTGGAAAAGATCATCGCAAAGTTGTTCGAGTTTCGAGCGCGTCAGTTTCTTCTGAATATGTTTCGGCCCACTCGCATCCGCCGTGATGAACGGAAGATTAATCTCGTACTCCTGAGTTGAGGAGAGCGCTATCTTCGCCTTTTCTGATTCCTCTTTGATACGCTGGATCGCATCCGGCTGCTTCGTCAGATCGATCCCGGTATCTTTCTTAAATTCGTTAACGACCCAGTCCATAATGCGGGCATCCCAATCGTCACCTCCGAGGTGCGTGTCGCCGTTGGTCGCTTTTACTTCAAAGACACCGTCGCCAATTTCCAGAACGGAAATGTCAAAGGTGCCGCCGCCCAGGTCATAGACGGCAATCTTCTCGTCCTTTTTCTTGTCTAAACCGTAGGCGAGTGAAGCCGCAGTTGGCTCGTTGATGATTCGCAACACTTCGAGGCCCGCGATCTTGCCTGCGTCCTTGGTAGCGTTACGTTGCGAATCGTTGAAATAAGCCGGAACCGTAATGACAGCCTGGGTGATTTTCTCGCCCAGTTTCGCTTCCGCGTCGCTCTTCAGCTTCGCCAGAATCATCGCGGAGATTTCCGGTGGCGAAAATGTCTTACGCTCACCGTTAACTTCTACTTGAACGTGAGCGTCGCCGTTGGCGGCTTTCACGATTTTGTAAGGCACGCGATGTTCTTCTTCGTGAACCTCGTCGTACTTGCGGCCCATAAACCGCTTGATTGAGAAAACGGTGTTCGCCGGATTCGTTACGGCCTGACGTTTCGCCGCCTGGCCAACAAGCCGCTCGCCATTTTTTGAAAAGGCGACGATCGATGGCGTCGTCCGTGCGCCCTCGCTGTTCTCCAAAACTACGGGATCGCCACCTTCCATTACCGACATACAGGAGTTGGTGGTCCCCAAATCAATACCTAAAACTTTAGCCATTTGTGTACAGTCCTCCGCGTGCCTTGAGCAATGGCCGTTCCAAATGACATGAATCAAGCATAAGATGCTGATTTGAAGTGTATTGTATCAGGAGCTGCAATTTTATGGTGGCCAAAATAGCGCCAGAATGACTCGAATTGCGCTGTATGGATTGGCTTGGTGAGTCAACTCGTCACCGAATTCGGCTGGAACCCGAAACCTTTTTAGAATATCAACGGGCGAGGTGCCACTGGCCCCATCGGCACCATGCCCGTGCCCCCCGCCGCTGGTATAGCCTCTGCTTGATTAGTGAGTGATGAACCCTGTTCGTCCCCAGACAAAAAGCGAACATGGCGACCTCCTTTTCAAGTGTCAACACTGCGCCAGTCCGCTCATTGTTGACGCCGCGGCCGCCGGAATGACGCTGAACTGCCAGCGCTGCGGCAAACCAACGGTCGTCCCAATGATGTCAGTGCCCGTCAGCCCGACGTCGCCGCAAGAACTCACCGACTTGCAGCGGAAATTGAAGGAGAATGAATCGCAACGGACGGAAGTAACCGGCTACATCAACCAGCTGAGCATTCAACTCCATCGCTGGAAATTGCGTTTGCAAACCTTGAACGAGCGCAAGGATGAGCTGGAAGAAGAGGTGCGCAAGAACTCGTAGTCCGGGTAGCTCGACCAGAGTCTGGCGCGAGCAAACGCATTGCTGTAGCGGTCTAAGACCGCCGACGATTTTTGCGGCCCATCGGCTTTCCCCCGCGGTCATAAACGGCCGCTGCAGTAAAAAAACATCGGCTGGAAGCCGATGCCACTTTCGGTAGCGTTTGATGTGCAACAATATCACGATCTCCTGCGCCTCGTCCTGGATGACGGAAAAGAGCGCAGCGATCGCACCGGCACTGGAACGCTCTCGGTTTTTGGCGCGCAGGCGCGGTTCGATTTGCGTGAACGCTTTCCCCTGCTGACGACCAAAAAGCTTCATCTCAAATCGATCGTTTACGAGTTACTTTGGTTTTTGCGCGGCGATACCAACGTTCGTTATCTGAACGAACACGGGGTCACTATTTGGGACGAATGGGCGGACGAAAACGGGAATCTCGGGCGCGTTTATGGCGCGCAATGGCGTGACTGGCGCGGCGCGAACGGAACTCATGTCGATCAGATTACCAAAGGGATTTCCCAAATTAGAGAAAATCCATCGAGTCGTCGTCTGATCGTGAGTGCCTGGAATCCCGCCGAGATTGACACGATGGCGTTGCCACCGTGTCACGTCCTGTTCCAATTTTATGTGAACGAGGGTGAGGTGAGCTGTCAGCTTTATCAGCGCAGCGCTGATTTATTCCTTGGCGTTCCATTCAACATCGCGAGCTACTCGTTGTTAACGATGATGGTAGCGCAGGTATGCGATCTGAAGCCGGGAGATTTTGTCCACACTTTTGGCGATCTCCATCTTTACTCGAACCATCTCGAACAGGCACGCGAGCAACTAAGTCGCGACTGCCGGGCCTTGCCGCGGATGCAATTAAATCCGGCAATCAAACGCATGGAGGACTTTCGATTCGAAGACTTTACGCTTCTGGACTATGATCCGCATCCGTCAATCAAGGCGCCCATCTCTGTCTGAATTATTATTTCCGAATTTGCCGGATAAAACCTGAGACTTTTCTCGCCCGTGTGGGTTGAAATAGATATGAAGTTTCTCGTGGGTGTGGGGATTTTGTTGCTATCGCTCGCGTCGGTGGGTGCGGCGGAGGGAAATCCATTCCATGTAGAAATCGATCTCCAGGATCAGGTCGCACTTCTGCTTCGCGGACGCGGCGTTGTTTTGGAATCGCCAATTTCAAGTGGACGTTACGGACACCTGACCGAAACCGGCTCCTTCAAGGTCCTCGACAAAGAGGTCAATCATCATTCAAGCATTTACGGGAAGATCGTGGACGCGAATGGCAGAACCATTGTGGCCGACGCAGATATCGATATGAAAGTACCGCGCGGTGGCAAATTTGTTCCCGCCCCCATGCGCTACTTCATGCGCTTCCACGAAGCGGATGGGATGCACGCAGGCTATCTCCCCGGCTACCCAGCATCACATGGCTGCGTGCGCATGCCGGAACAATTGGCGATTGCGTTCTACCATGCGGTGGACGTCGGCACACCGGTCACAGTTTTCGGGAGAACGCCGCGGGCGACAGGTGACTCGCCTTATGGGCCACGGTGGCAGCGCGCGATGCAGCCGTGGTTCGGTCGACCGATCGGGCCCGGATTTCGACCGCAGTACGATCCGCGCGATCTCGATCCGTGGTGGCGCTGATCGCGAATCTCAGGGCGCTTCTTTCCCCTTCTCAGATTAATCGCGTTCGCGCGCTCAGTGATTGGTGCTGGCAGTTTTCGGACCGCGCTCAAGCTGAACCAGGTCCGACAAAATGTTGAGCGTCTCATCGCGCTCGGGATCGATCACAGGGTCTTTCGTGTCATCGTCCACACCGCCCAGAACATCATCGCTGTCGGCATCGCCGGCCGCTTCCGGCGCAACTTTGGCCGAACCGTTCTTTTTCGCCGAGGCCAGTTTACCGGGATACATAATGAGCTGAAGATTCGGCTTATCGACAGTATCCAGCGTCACGCGATAAACGCGCGGCTCCTCGACGTTGCGCGCCAGACGCTCTTTCGTCCGCAATTCCTTGCGCGTCTTGTCCTCGGAAAGTTCTCTCTTCCGCACATCTTCATTAAGGGAAATGCGATTCTCATCGAGTCGATGGCGCAGCCGGTCCATGTCTTCCTGCACATAATGGAACTCGGCGTCATTTGGGATCCGTTCGGCCGACCGCCGTTTTAACTCGTCAAGGTAAAGCGACACGGGCTCGTTCCACTTGGTGTATTTTGCCTTGGGTACTTCGTCATAAGGCAAACAATTCTTTAGAGCCCCTTCGGCAAACTCAGGCAGGTCAGTCAGCGACGGCAACACAATGTCCGAGGCAACACCGTGCAGCTGAGTTGAGCCGCCGGCTACTCGGTAAAATTTCTGGATGGTTAATTTTAGCGCGCCATCTTTGTGCGAGCGGCTGCCCAGCAGCGAAGTATAACCGCCGATATCTAGAATGGTCTGCACGGTTCCTTTGCCGAACGTGCACTGGTCGCCTACAACAACAGCGCGCCCATAATCCTGCAGCGCCGCCGCGAAAATTTCGCTAGCCGACGCGCTTTGTCGGCTGGTCAGGACAATGAGCGGCCCCGAGTACGCGATTCCAGGATCCGGATCGCTTGAGACCACGATGTTGCCATTCGAGCCTTTGGTTTGCACGATCGGCCCCGACTTCAAAAACAACCCCGTCAGCGAAATCACTTCTTCCAGCGAACCGCCTCCGTTGCGCCGCAAATCCACCACCAGACCGGAAATGTTTTCCTTCTTCAGCCGCTTCAACAACGCCAATACATCTTTCGTCGTGCTCTTGGCGTGATGATCCATATCCGCGTAAAAGGACGGCAGCGTGATCCAGCCGAGCTTCACCGGACGGCCTTCGTCATCCTTCTTGATGATAATGTCGGCGCGCGCTTCCTGGTCTTTCAATTTAATTTCATCGCGCACCAGTTCGACGTTTTTGCGCTTGGAAGGATCGGCTGCGTCAACCGGGATCACTAGTAGCCGGACTTTTGTTCCTTTCTTGCCGCGGATCATTTCCACCACTTTGTCCAGGCGCATATCTCGGACGTCGGTGAAGTCCCCCGTTCCTTGTCCGACGGCAGTGATGCGATCACCGACCTTGAGTCGGCCATCGACCTGTGCTGGCCCACCCGGCACCAAGCTCTCGATCTTGGCGTAACCATCTTCCGTTCGCAGCATCGCCCCGATGCCAACGAGCGAGAGCCCCATGTTGATACTGAAGTTTTTCAGATCGGATTCAGATAAGTATTCAGAGTGCGGATCGTAAGCCAGGGCAACGGCGTCGAGGAAAAACTTCGCCTGTTCATCGCGATCACTTTCGTGGACATTGCGCGCAAGCCGATCGTATCGGCGCGCGACCAACTGCGGTCCGGGTTCGATTGGATGCTCGCTCAGATGTTCCTGCAAAAGCTCGCTCATGATCCGGCCATGCCACAGCTCCTCTGCCTCGGCCATATTTTTTGGCCAGGGGCTTTTCTCGCGCCTGAAATCGATCGTTCCGTCGGTTTTGAAATCGACCGGTTGTTTGAGCGATTCCTTGATCTTAGCGACACGCTCATCGACTCGCTTTTGATAAAGATCGTAGATCTCGTAAGCGGGTTTGAGGTTGCCCAGTAAAATATCGTCATCGAGCGCGGCACCATACTTTTGTGTAATGGCATCGATGTCTTCCTGGGTGAAAAACAGGTGAGTATAATCCAGCAGTTCGAGGTAGCTCCGCAAAATCTTGCCCGACATGTCGTCGTTCAATTGCTTGTGCGTGTAATGTCCTTCCTCCAGCAGCCTTCCTACTGAGACGCAGACGTTGTCGAGGTCGGTTTTGGCCGGAAGTGCGGGTGTCGGCGCCAGGCTAACCAGGAAGATTGCCGCCGCCGTGGTGTAAGAACGAAAACGAGAGTTCATGCCCTGAAAAAGAAGTTTTCCATAGTCGCAGATCGTCGCTCTGAACGCAAGAACTCCCCTTGAATCCCAGACCGCCGCAGCGATTAAGAAGACAATCGACGGACCAGAATATTCAAAAAAAGCGTGCTATTTGGCACGCCTGACAACGTATGAAATACGACACATTTTGCGGGGGAATTTTCGAAACGAATTGCTATCTTTTTCACGCCCCGGAAGGAGTTGTTCTATTTGACGCACCAGAGGGATGTTGCACATGGCTTCAAAATCGAGGGGTCGACTTAAAGCTGCTGATCCTAACCCACGGCCACGTCGATCACGTTATCGATGTCGCAAAAATTAAGCGAAAATTTGATTGCCCGATAGGTTGTCACTGCGATACCGCCCCTATGATCTCTGATCCGAATTTTTTCCGGAACTTCGGGTTTGGCTTCGATCTCGAACCTGTCGCGCCCGATTTTTTCATCGAGGAAACGGCCGAGCGCGAATTTCTCGGGGCAAAATTTCAAATTTTCGAAGTTCCCGGCCACTGTCCCGGGAGCCTTTGCTTTTTCCTGCGCCCCCAAAAGCTTTTAGTCGGGGGCGATGTTCTCTTTGCCGGGGGCGTGGGGCGATGGGACCTGCCCGGTGGCGACGCGCCACAGTTGTTCCAGGGAATTAAAGAAAAGTTATTCCCGCTCGGCGATGACATCATCGTCCTTCCCGGCCACGGCCCACCCACCAAGATCGGGGAAGAACGTAGAACGAACCCGTTCGTGCGTTAGCTCATAGGTCCAATGAACCTAGGGCCTATACCCTATTTGACATCGCGAGAAAATAAAAAATCACCAAGTCCTGCACAAAGTGAATGGCGAATGCCCAGCCCACACCCCGTGTTTCCAGCATGCTCTTGCCCCAAATAAATCCGGCAATTGTCGCCATCGCGACACCGAGCCAGCCGGATGGCTGTCCAAAATAGTGGCCAAGTCCGAAAAAAACCGCCGTTAACCAAATGCCTTCATGGGGTGGCAACACGTTGCGAAGATGCGCCAAAGGAACGCAACGGAATTGGAATTCCTCGTTCGCAGCATTGAGGGCGGCGGTGGCTACCGCCCACGGGAACAATTCCCAATGCTGGGTGAGTTGCCAAAAATTGGGCCGAAGATTGGAAAATAAGAACGCGATCATCGCCACCGCGAAGATCAGCACGATCGGCGGCCCAAGATGCGACCATCGCAGCGGGCTGCGAAACCAGAGAATCCGCTCCGGCTTGACCGGCGCGTTCATATATCCTACACGCAGAAAAAGGTCGTCTCGGGTAATCCGGTGCCCGATAAAAGTGGTCAGCATGAGGAGCGCCCCCGTCGCATTCAGCAAACGCGTCACGAACATTTTTGGCCCCCAGTCGAGATCGTCCGTCAATCGCTGAACCGGCGCCCAGTCGGTGAGCATCGGCGCGATCACAGACCACCCCAGTCGCAGAACTGCAATGGTAAGAAGAAAACCACTCAAAACTCGCAGTCGACTCGACCTGCCAACGATCGCTGAAGCGGCGACAAGTACAAGAACCTGAGCAACAGGTACCGAATAGCCCTCCTCGCCGGCGGAACGACTCAAAATCGTCAGCAGAAGGCTTCCGGAAAGCATTGCGCCCCAGGCTATCGGCCGGCACCAGGGATCTGCCCGCGCAGGCAATGCCCCTAGCGCAGGTACAGACGCTGGCGGTGCATCTGTTACCGCGGTCGAGCACGAAACTGGTTTTTCGCTAAGGGATCCAGCCATTGTCTGGCAGACTAGCAAGCGCCACGCCCAATGGCTTAAGCAAGTCGATCTCGGCGACCACCTTACATAATGAATTCAACGCCGCCGGGATATGCCCAATGAATTGCCGGTTCCCTTTAACCAGCCCTAGAAAACCATAAGCCCCAAGCGCTTGCATTAACCGTTGCATCGCGCAAAGCCGTAGCGTTTCTGGCATTTCCGTTGCCGATTGCAGCCCACGGCGCCCTCTATAATAAGACCAAAGTTCCTCGCGCTCGACTGCGGACAGCCGTACGTAAGGGTCAAATAACAAAGAAGCTAGGTCGTACTCCGCCAAGCCGGGACGCATCCCCTGGAAATCGATCAAATACGCATGGCCCGCCCGCACAATAATGTTTTGCGACTGAAAATCGCGGTGCACTAACGTTCGTGGCAACCCGGCCAGGCGATCCGCAATCTCCTTAAGCGCCGGCAGCGATGCCAGCTCGCGTTGGGTCCCCTCGTCGACGCCAAAAATTCTTCCCAGACAGTTTTCGAAAAAATAATTCTGCTCCCATCGATAAAGCGCGGCATTAAATTCCGGCGGCATTTCTCCATCCAACTCCGACCATTCGCTCTGGGGCAGGTCATGAAGTTTCGTGATTTCATCCAAGGCCGATCGATAAAGCGCGCCGCGCACTAGCCAGCTATCATCGCGGAAACTGAAAAGATCGCTCTCGCCCAAGTCCTCGATCCAAATCAATCCTTCTTCGGGGTCATGAAAATAAATCTTCGGCGCGGCAATCCCATGTTCCGTCAAAAATTCAGCGATGCGCACGTAGTGCCGGTTTTCGACACGCTCGAGGTTGTATTTCACCAAAATGAGCGATTCCCCAGGCGCACAACTAATGCGGTAAAATCTGCGATCGGAACCCCCCTTCTCGATCGGCGCGATTTCAATTTCTCCCTCGCTGAAAGCCGGTAAGTGCCGGCGGGTTTGGCGAAGAAGCAGTTCCGTTTTCATACGATGGCGTTTTGCAGAATCCCCGCGGCCCTCTGCCGCGTGCGGACAATACAACCTTGTAACTCGCTTAGAGAAGCAATTTGTGCACCGGGCCAAACAATCGTGTCGCGAAGGATAGCGCCCGCGCCAATGTAACAATTGGCGCCCACGACGGTTAGGCCGCGCAACTGCGCGCTGGTATCAATTGTCGCGCTTTTCGCGATCCGTGCTGCCCAATCGGCATCGTGGATGAAATCCGGACTCCAATTTTCGGATGAAATCATCCGATGCGCTTCCACATATTGCGCGCTCGAACCGATGTTAAGCCACTTGCCTTCGTTCAAGACAATGCCGCCAATTTTCCCCCCTTCCTTGATCCAATCGAGCAGGACGGGAATAAACGATATTTTTCGCTGCGGAATGCGCTGAAAAATTTTTCTGCCCCAGACCGCAATATTCGCAAAATCGTAATCACCGGCGATGCCGAATCGTTCCCCAATGTCGACGATACGTCCTTCTCGAAATGCAATCGAAGGCTTAAATCCTGTCTCGCGCAAGGCAAGAGTGACATCGTTCCCAGCACGGAAATGCTCCTCAATTAGCGAGAACAACGGAACGTCCGTGAGGATGTCGCCGCTATAGGTGAGGAAATCACCCTCGCGCAGAAACCGTTCGACATTCTTGATCCCGCCGCCGGTTTCGAGCAATTCCGGCTCGTTCACGAGATCAAGCGGGCGACCGCGATAGTTCTTCTCCGCAAACTGGCGTTCGAACAAATGCGGTAGTCGATGCGTATTGATGACGAAACGCTGAATGCCAGTAGCGATTAAATGATCAACCGCGAAGGTGATGAGCGGCTTCTGAAAAATCGGCACCAGCGGTTTTGGCAACTCATCGGTCAGCGGCCGAAGACGCATTCCCAATCCGGCAGCAAGAACGAAAGCCTGCGTAATCACTGGCTTGTGCTGAGGAGGAGGTCGGCTAAAAATTGAGGCATGGCGGAAGAAACGGTCTGGCGTGGCACTTCTTCGCAAATGAAAAATGTAAGTGTCTTCCTTTTCTGCGGCCTTTGCCTGTGCGCTCCCATTGTTTTGTTCGCGATTCTCTGGCGCAACGAATCCACCAGAGACTTCAGCCCATACATTTTTACTCTAGCCATCGTCCCGATTTTCATCGCCCTCGCCCGTTTCCTCCAGACCAAAAACAGAGTTTACGAACTCACCACTGAACGGCTGAAAATTAGCCAAGGCGTCTTTAACAAAGTGACCGATACCCTCGAGCTTTATCGCGTGAAGGATTTGGAAACTCGCCAGCCGTTTTGGCAGCGCATTTTCCGCGTCGAAAATATCTACATCAGTACCTCCGATATCTCCACCCCGGTCGTGGTCATCGAGGCGGTGCCGCAAAAGGTCGGCCTCACAGACAAAATTCGTAACGCCGTCGAAAACATTCGCATGCAAAAAAAGGTGCGCGAGCTCGACATTGAATAGCAGTAGCGCCCCGGGCGGCAAAGAGCGGCTGTTCAGTGCCAACCCGGCTCGGACCTGCCACCGCCGAACCCAAACGGCGCTAGCCGCCGCGCCTCCCTCCTAAACGCCATTGCGCGATGGCATCCGACAAGCTAAAGGATATATCCGTTTGAACGAGAGCATCACAGCGACACCCGCAGTGACAGAGGAAAAGTTCGTTCGCGGGCTGGGCTTGCTCGATTCCACCATGCTGGTGGCAGGCTCGATGATCGGCTCGGGAATTTTCATCGTCTCGGCCATCATCGCGCGACAAGTCGGGGCGCCCGGCTGGTTGCTGGTGGTGTGGCTTGTGACCGGTCTGCTCACCTTAATGGCGTCGCTTTCCTACGGCGAGCTCGCCGCCATGATGCCAAAGGCCGGGGGCCAATATGTTTATTTACGCGAAGCTTTCTCACCGCTGTGGGGCTTCCTTTACGGCTGGACGTTATTTCTTGTTATCCAAACGGGCACGATCGCGGCGGTTGCCGTCGGTTTCGCCCGCTACACTGGTGTCCTCGTGCCCTGGGTTTCGGAATCGAACTACCTGATCGCACCGATTCGTTTTGGCGGATACGCTTTGTCGCTTTCCACCGCGCAGTTTGTCGGCCTGTGCATGATCGCGCTGCTCACCTTCATGAACACGCGCGGATTAAAGCTCGGCAAGCTGGTGCAGAACGTCTTCACCACCGCCAAGACCGGCGCGCTCATCGGCCTTATCATTTTGGGTATCATCGTTGGCCTGAAATCAGGCGCAGGGGCAGAAAATTTCAGTCACTTCTGGACTTTGCGCGGCACTTTGCAGGAGGTCGGGCCTGGTCTGACTGCGGCAGTCGCTTTCGGTCTTTTCGTTGGCATCTGCGTCGCGCAAACCAACTCGCTCTTCTCCGCCGACGCGTGGAACAACATCACATTCACCGCCGGAGAAGTGAAGGAGCCGCGGCGCAACGTCCCGTTATCGCTTGCGCTCGGGACCATTCTCGTCATCACCCTCTACCTTCTTGCCAACGTGGCTTATCTAGCGGCATTGCCGTGGGATGCCATCCAGAATGCGCCGAGCGATCGCGTCGCATCCGAGACTGCCAACGTCATCTTTCCCGGCGCGGGTGCCACCATCATGGCGGTCGCGATCATGATCTCGACCTTTGGTTGCAATAACGGACTTATCCTGGCTGGCGCGCGCGCGTATTACGCGATGGCACGCGACGGTCTCTTCTTCCGGAAGGTAGGCCACCTCAACAAGAACCATGTGCCTGCATGGGGCCTTATCATTCAAGGTATCTGGGCCGCTGCGCTAGTTTTACCTCGCACCGTCAAGACAGATGCCGCCGGCAACGTCACCGGTTACGGTAACCTTTACGGCAACCTGCTTGACTATGTTATCTCGGCCGCGCTCATCTTCTATATCCTGACGATCGCTGGCATCTTCGTCCTGCGCCGAAAACAACCTAACGCGGACCGCCCCTACAAAGCATTTGGTTACCCAATCGTGCCTGTCCTCTATATCATAGGCGCGACGGTCATTCTTGCCGTGCTCTTTATTTATCAAACCGCGACCACCTGGCCCGGCCTAATTATTGTCTTAACGGGCGTGCCGATCTATTTCCTCTGGAAATTCGCAAACGCTCGTTCGGCATCTACGCCGTAACCGAAAATCATTTCGTATAACAGCAAGTAATTAAGGAGAAAGACGCATGGCAAATTTATTCGCGAGAAAACCTCTCGACAAATTGATGGCCGAAGCTCAGGAAGTCGGCGAACACAGCCTGAAACGCTCGCTCGGACCGACGAACCTTGTCATGCTCGGGATCGGCGGGATCATCGGCGCGGGCTTGTTCGTCCGCACCGCGGCTGCCATTGCCGATCGCGCGGGTCCTTCGGTCGTGCTCGCCTTTCTGCTCGCTGGCATCGGTTGCGCTTTTGCCGGTCTTTGTTACGCCGAATTTGCTTCGATGATTCCCGTTGCGGGGAGCGCCTATACTTATTCCTATGCCACAATGGGCGAGTTCATCGCCTGGATCATCGGCTGGGATTTGGTGCTCGAATATGCCGTGGGCGCGGCCACCGTCGCCATTGCCTGGAGCGAATACTTCAATCGCGTGCTCGGCTGGTTCCACTTGCGTATCCCCTATGAATGGTCGCATTCGCCATTTGAGATGGATCACGCCACCGGTGTGCACGGCATGATCAACATCCCGGCCGTGTTCATTTTACTTTTGCTCACTCTTTTGCTGATTCGAGGAACCAAAGAGTCGGCCTTCGTTAATGGCATCATCGTCGTCCTGAAAGTGAGCATCGTGCTGCTCGTCATCGGTATTGGATGGGGATACGTGAATCCCGCCAATCACACGCCGTTCATTCCCGCGCCGATGTGCGGTCTCGACCGCGGCCCAGGAAGCGAGGAATCCCAAACGCGACATGCCCATCGGCATTCTCGGTTCGCTCGTCATCTGCACCGTTCTCTACGTGCTGTTTTCTTACGTGCTGAGCGGTGTCGCCACCGTCGAGGATTTTCGGACACATGGACGGGAGGCGTCGGTGGCTTTCGCCATTAGCAATTATATGGCCGGCTACGAATGGCTCTCTAAGTCAGTCACGCTTGCGATTCTGGCCGGTTTTTCCTCGGTCATTCTCGTGATGCTGCTCGGTCAATCGCGCGTCTTCTTTTCCATGAGTCGCGATGGCCTTGTTCCGCAGACTTTTTCCGATGTTCATCCGCGCTTCCGGACGCCTTACAAATCAAACATACTCTTTTTCATCTTCACCGGAATTTTCGCCGCATTCATTCCAGAAGATGTCGTCGGTGAAATGACCAGCATCGGGACCCTCTTCGCTTTCATCCTGGTTTGCGCCGGTGTCTGGATCATTCGGGTTCGCAGTCCTGAACTAGAGCGGGGATTCCGTGTCCCGGCGGTGCCGGTCGTTTCGACACTTGGCATCATCGTCTGCGGCGCCATGATCTACGGCCTGGGCTGGACAAATTGGATGCGCCTGATCGTTTGGCTCGCGATCGGACTAGTCTTCTACTTTTCCTACGGCAGGAGCCATAGTCGCATTGACGCGCCGCCGCCGGAAATGCCGGAAGGAATAAGAATGACCCGGTAGCAGGTCCGAGCCGGACTGGGGTTAGAAGCCGAAAAGGAAACATCGAACGCCGAACGTCGAATGACGGGGGACTAATGTTCCGACGTTTGTTACTAAGTTGCTTTTGGTTCGCGCTCGCCGTTGCCGCAATTATCTCAATACTTTGGCTGTTAGGAATAAAAATGCCGGGAAAGAACATCTCAAATACGGCTGAGCTTTCGCCGGCTGAGATCATCCTGCGCGAAGAGTTACGCGCCGATGTCCAAAAACTCGCCGGTGAAATCGGTGAACGAAACATGGATCATTATTCCCGGCTCATGGCTGCGGCCGATTTCATTGAAAAATCGTTTTCCAGCGCCGGGTTGCGGCCGCGACCCGACACTTACCAGCTGCATAACTTGCCGTGCCACAATATTGAAACCGAAATACCAGGGGCGTCTCCTCAGATCATCGTCATCGGATCTCATTATGATTCCGTTCTTGGCGCGCCCGGGGCAAATGACAATGGCAGCGGTATGGCAGCCGTTCTCGCGCTGGCCCGCCGTTTTGCAAAAAAGCAGCCTGGTCTAACGTTGCGTTTCGTCGCCTTTGTCAACGAAGAGCCTCCCTATTTCCAAACATCGCAAATGGGAAGTTTGGTTTACGCCAGCCGATGCAAAGCCCGCGGCGATCAAATTTCCGCGATGATCAGCCTCGAAACTATCGGCTATTTTTCCGATGTTCCGGACTCACAAATCTATCCGTCACCGCTGCTCGGCGCCTTCTATCCCAAGGTCGGTAACTTTATCGCCTTCGTGGGTAACATCGGGTCGCGCCAATTGGTGCGCCGCGCGCTGTCCACTTTTCGCCGGGCCGAGCGACTCCCTTCTGAAGGCGCGGCCGTGCCCGCGTTCATCCCCGGCGTGGCCTGGTCAGATCACTGGTCATTCTGGCAGCAAGGTTACCCCGCCATCATGATCACCGACACCGCCCCATTTCGCTACCCACATTATCACGCCCTGACCGATACCCCCGACAAACTCAACTACGACCGATTTGCTTTGGTGGTTAGTGGCCTGGAGAACGTGATTCAGGACCTTGTAGCCAAGGCGCGTTAAGGATGGCCTTCCTCTTTTCTCGTCGCCAATCGTTAACTACCACCGCCGAAGCCTTCGCTTGGGCTGGCGCCGCCGAAGGGCGCGCGCGCGGACACGCGCTGCGATTTTTCTAGCGACGCGCGGGCGGCTGCGGTTTTTTGCAGATCTTCAGGCGATAACTCGAGCACGCGCAGAATTTCCGATTCTTCGCGCGTAAGCTTTGCCGTGCCGGCTCGTTCCTGGAATTCCGCCAGTCTCTGCGCCAGATCGCCGCTTTCGGCTCTGCGAAATGCATTCAACATTTGTTGAAAAGTGAGATGAAATGGAACCGTTGCGACATCGACAAACTCGTCGCCCGCTTCGGAAGCAAATGGCATCATCACTTCGTTCCCGATCACTACGCTGTTCCAAATGTCCGGCGGGGCGTAATAGCCGAGCTCCACCGAATAGGTTTCGCCTGGCTCCAAGGCCTCGATCGCGCAACCGCCGCTCATTGGTTCGACCGCAACGGTTTTCTCATTTCCGCTTTGCCGCAGCCGCACGTGGGCACAGCGATCCACCGGCAAACCATTATCAAAGGCCGCCGACCAATTGACGCTCCAGCATACAAAAAGAGTCCGCGGATCTCGCGCAATCGCCACCAGTAGCGGCTTGCCGTAATGTGAAGGTAATTCGGTGAGGTCATCCCTCACCTCATCCTTCCGCCGAGACAACGACGACGAAGTTACCGGACCTTCCGAAATCTTGTAGCCACCATTCGATGGTTCTGATGGGTCTTTTGCCATGCCGGGCGCTTATCAACCACTAATTCAACCGGCGAGGCAAGCTCAAAGTCCGGGCGGGAAGACAGACACGATTAACAGGATGATGCAGGATTCAGAAAAACCGATCATTTAAATCCTGTTAATCTTGTCTAATTCTTCGGTTGCGATGCGAACCTGCGTCATTCTCAATCCAATCGCCGGCGCGGTGAACAACGTCGCCGCGATCCAAAAACGGTTGCGCCGCCTTGACGCTGAGCGCCTCTGCATTAGCCAACGACCCGGCGACGCGGAAAAATTCGCCCGGGAAGCGTCAGATTTCGATATGATTGTGTCGGCGGGTGGCGACGGAACCCTGAATGAAGTGGTGAATGGAATTGCTCAAACAGGTTGCAATGCTGCTCTTGCAGTGTTCCCGCTTGGGACGGGCAACGATTTTGCGCGGACGCTCGGGGTCCCGAGCGTCCTAGACTCTGCCATTGAACAAATCATGGCCGGTCGGACCCGGGCCGTCGACCTTGTCCGCGTCACTAGCGATAGCGTCCGCTATTTTGTGAATGTTTCTTCCGGTGGATTCAGCGGCGTGGTGGACGAAAAACTCACACCCGAAATGAAGCGAGCGTGGGGACCACTCGCTTACTTGCGTGGCGCCGCGGCAGCATTTGCTGAACTGCGCGGTTACACGACGACGGTCGCGTTCGACGACGCTGAAAGCTTCGAGCTTGATCTCTACAATGTGATTATTGCAAATGGACGCTATGTCGCGGGCGGTATCCCAGTCGCACCAGAAGCCGGCATCACCGATGCCCTCCTCGACATCGTGCTCATTCCCGAGCGCGGTCCGGCCGAGCTTGCGATTCTCGCCGCGCAAATTCTCGTCGGCAAACATCTGGGCTCCGATGCGATCATTTTTCGTCGCGCCAAAAAAATTGCGATTAAATCACGGCCGGGGATGTGGTTTAACGTCGATGGCGAGCTAATTGGTAATGAACCGGCAACTTTCGAGTTGCTGCCAGGCGCATTGCAGTGCGTAGTCGGAGTAGCGTGAACAGTAAGATTCTTACTCTCGATCAATTAGGGACGGAATCGGGACGGCTGCGTGAGGAAGGCAAGCGCGTCGTCGTGAGCAATGGGTGCTTCGATATCTTGCACGTCGGCCATGTGCGTTATTTGGCGGCGGCGCGAAAACTCGGCGACGTTTTGGTCGTGGGATTAAACGGGGATGATTCCGTTCGTCAACTTAAAGGCGGAGGCCGGCCGGTGAATCGTGAACGGGATCGCGCCGAAGTGTTGACCGCGCTCGAGTCGGTCGACTACGTGACAATTTTCCCGGAAAAACGAGCCACGAATTTCCTGCGCGCAGCACAGCCTGCCGTCTATGCCAAGGGCGGCGATTACACGGCCGATACACTCGATCCCGAAGAACGGGCGGTCCTGGACGATTTCGGCACCAGAATCGAGATCATTCCCTTTGAAAAAGGCTACTCCACCTCCGAACTGCTAACGAGAATTGGGCCGAAATAATGGTTAACATCGGGATTCTCGGATCAGGTAAAGGATCAAACTGCCGGGCCATACTGCAAAGCATTCGGGACGGCAAACTAGATGCGAAAGCTACCGTAGTGATTTCCGATGTACTGGAGGCGCCGATCCTTGAAATTGCGGGCGAGTTCGGTGTGCCCAACGCCTACCTGCCGCCGGGTCACTTTCGCACCCGGCTCGAACCGATCGTAGAAGAACAACTGGTCGAGATGTTGCGAAATGCGGGAGCCGAGGTTGTCGCCCTTGCTGGCTTCATGCGGGTACTAAAGAAACCGATGCTAGCCGCTTTCCCGCGTCGGATCGTCAACATTCATCCATCGTTGCTACCGAAGTTTCCCGGCCTCGAAGCATGGAAACAGGCCCTTGTCGCCAACGAAAAATGGACCGGCGTCACTGTTCACTACGTGGACGCGCAGGTCGACCATGGCGACATCATCCTTCAGCGCGAGGTTCCGATCTTGCCCGGTGATATTCCAGAGTCTTTACATGCGCGCATCCAGGAGGTCGAACATGTGCTTTATCCCGAAGCGCTGGCACAGGTCTTCAGAGAAATGCGCGATGCTTAATAATGGAAGAACGAGCCTTCGTTCGGCCTGGACGCGGTCCGAGCCAAACTGGCGTTGAAGCGCCTCCCCCGTTCTCAAAGCCGCTCCGCTTTGGGATCGCGGCCGAGTAACTCTTGCATCGCAAGAAGGAGCGGCTTCTGCTGGTAAAGAATGGCATGGATTTGATCGATGATCGGCGTTTCCGCCTCCAGCCGGCGCGCGCATTCGAAGGCGCTTTTTGCCGTCGGAATCCCTTCCGCCACCATTTTCATATCAGCCTGGATCTGGGCCAAAGTCTCGGCACGGCCCAGTCGTTCCCCAACGCGACGATTCCGGCTATGTTTGCTGAAGCAGGTCGCAATCAAATCGCCTACACCGCTTAATCCATAGAAAGTACGTTCGTTGCCACCCATTCTTTTCCCGAGACGCAACAACTCAGCCAGTGCTCTTGTGATGAGCGCAGCTTTTGAGTTGTCGCCCAATCCAAGCCCGTCACTTACGCCAGCCGCGATTGCGAAAACATTTTTTAGCGCACCGCCAAGTTCAATACTTACGACATCATTGCTGGTGTAGATTCGGAAATGCTCGCTTCCGAGAAACCGTTGCAACTCAATTGCATCATTCTCGTTAGCTGATCCGATAACTGTTGCTGTCGGCAGACCGCACACAACCTCGACGGCTAGATTAGGGCCAGATAGCACTGCGATCGGATTTGAGGGGAATATCTCCGACAGGATTTCACTCATTCGCAGGCCACTCCCATGTTCGATTCCTTTTGTGCAACTAAGCAGGACCGTGTCGCTCTTTCTTACGCCCGCGTCGCGGACGCGGATGGCAATTTCGCGCAGCGCCATTGATGGGGTAACGAACACGATCAGATCGGCTTCCATGCAGTCATCAAGGTTGTGTGTGGCGCTCACATTATTCGGCAGACGAACGCCGGGCAGATAATCCGCGTTCTCGCGACTCTCTTGCACGCGTCCAATGCGCTCGGAATTGTTGCCCCAAAGCGAGATGGAGCGGCCATCTTTCCCCCAAAGCACAGCCAAAGCCGTTCCCCAGCTTCCGGCGCCGATAATGACAGTGCGTTTCATTTTCGATCAAAGCGTGGTTCGCGACCCTCGAGCAGGCGGACGATGTTGCTGCGATGCCTCAAGATTATCAAAGCCGCGATCAAACAGGTAAATGTTAAGAGGATTGGGTCAGCTGCATATCCCAAAAACAAGGCGCTGAGCGCCAGCGCGATGGCGGCGACAATCGAAGCTAACGAGACATAGCGAAAAATTAAAAATGTAGCGAGCCAAGTCAGAACCGCTATGAGTGTTGCCAGCGGCACCAAGCCGAGACAAGCGCCGGCGGCCGCGGCCACGCCTTTGCCGCCACGGAAACGAAGCCAGACGGGAAATGAATGTCCCACTACCACGAAAAACGCGGCCAGAATTCCAATGAAATATCCCGTCGACGGATCGAACCGGGCGAGCCAAAGCGCAATCCTAACAGCAAGGAAGCCTTTCAGGACATCGGCGACAAACACCGAATAACCATATTTTTTCCCGAGGACTCGGAGCGTATTTGTCGCACCAATGTTGCCACTGCCGTGCTTTCGCACATCCACACCAGCAATTAACCCGGCTACGAATCCAAATGGGATGGAACCTAAAAGATAAGCGACAAGAGCCGAAACGAGATAAATCACTTCGTTAACCGTTTACTACTAAGCCAGATATCAAGAATCGATAAATCGGCGGCTGTTATTCCCGGGATACGTCGTGCCGCACTAAGGGAAGTTGGGCGAACTTTCCTGAGTTTTTGCCGGCTCTCGCTGCGCAACCCCGGGACAACCTCGAAATCGAATCCCATCGGAATAATTCGATCGCCGCGCAATTGTTCATAATTAACGCGTCTGGTTTGTTGCGCGAGGTACCCTGCGTATTTCATTTCCACAAGGAGATGCCGCCAAATTGAATATGGCGCGATGGCCAGGATTTCCGGTGGAATTGCGCTCAGAGCAAATCGCGGGTCCTTCAATGCCTGACGCAGCGAACGTCCGTCAACTTGAAGAGCATCGATCGCAGTTTGCAACGAGGCGATCGCGTCCTGTTTCTGACGAAGACCATCCATCCGCTCCTCGTCTACCAATCCGATCGCGGCTCCGGTACGGTTCGTCGATTCCACGAGTCGTTAGATCCTCGATGAGGACACCGATGTAGCTGATTTCTTTGGAAAGGGTAAATGGATCACGATGCTGGGCCCGGAGTGCCGCATTAATTCCGGCGACCAAGCCTTGTCCCGCAGCCTCTTCATAACCGGAGGTGCCATTGATCTGTCCGGCGAAGTACAAATTCTTAACGGGCTTGGTCTCGAGGGTCGGGTAGAGTTGAGTCGGCGGGAAATAATCGTATTCAACGGCGTAACCCGGCCGGATGATGTCGGCGCGCTCGAGTCCGGGGATGGAGTGGACCAGGTCTAGCTGAATATCAAATGGCAGACTGGTAGAGATGCCATTGACGTAGATTTCACTGGAATGTCGGCCTTCGGGTTCGAGGAAAATAGGGTGAGAGGATTTGTGAGAAAAGCGGACAATTTTGTCTTCAATGGAAGGGCAATAGCGGGGCCCAGTCCCCTGAATCTTACGTTGATATAATGGTGATCTATAGAGATTTGTCCTAATTATATAGTGAGTCTCTGGAGTCGTATGAGTGAGCCAACAGGGGAGTTGTTCCACGTGGAACGTTCCGGCCTCGTTGAAATTTAAGGTGAACGATTCATCCTTCTCCCCAAGCACCCTGTCCAAAAACGAAAGACGTGGTGGCGGATCATCTCCGACTTGCACGTCCAACGAGGAATAATCGATCGAATTCGCATTCAGACGACATGGCGTCCCCGTCTTGAACCGGCCGGCTTCGAATCCCAAGGCACGAATGCTGTCGCTCAGACTCGAAGATGCATCTGCCATCCGTCCCCCTGGCTTCGACTGCTCGCCCACGTGCAGCAACCCACGCAGAAATGTGCCGGCTGTGATCACGATCGCTTTCGCTCGGACCGACATCCCGAGATCCGTGGTCACGCCCACCGCTCTATCTCCCTCAACGAGCAGCGTAGCAGCAGTCCCCTGCAGCAGTCGAAGATTTGCTGTCTTCTCCAAGGTCGCCTTCATCCGAAATTGATAAGCCTTCTTGTCGCATTGGACCCGGGTCGCCCACACTGCCTCGCCTTTGCTTCGGTTTAGGACACGGAACTGAATCCCAGTCGCGTCAGCATTTATCGCCATCGCGCCGCCCAACGCATCGATCTCCTTAACTATATGGCTTTTGGCGGAACCACCGATGGCAGGGTTGCATGACATCTGTCCGATCGTATCGAGGTTTTGGGTCAACATCAGGGTCCGGCAACCTAGTCTTGCCGACGCCAGGGCCGCCTCGATCCCGCCATGGCCACTGCCAACAACCAAAACGTCGATTGGATTAGGAAGGATCTGCATGTTTTAGAATTCCTCGGGTCGGGTCGGGGAGAAGACGCGAAAGACTGTCGATCTTTCGGTCGCCGCGCACGGTCGCGCCAACGATAATCAGATCCGGATTGAATTCAGCCAAAAATTGCCGGCATGCTCCGCAAGGCACGATCGGTTCATCCGAATCCGAGGTCACCGCGATTGCGACGAAATCTCGTTCGCCTCCGGCGACCGCAGCACCCATCGCGACTCGTTCGGCACAAATCGTCAGACCAAACGACCGGTTCTCGATGTTAGCGCCAACAAAAACTGCCCCAGACTTGCATTTGACTGCCGCTCCGACAGCGAACTTTGAGTACGGCGCATAAGCCTTGGAGCGAGCGGCTAATGCCATCGCGACTAAATCATCGAATTGCTTATCCATCAGAACATCAGCGAATTATATTGTTATCATCGCGTAAAACACGCAGTGCAATCCGGCCCATCAGTGCCAGAATTGCCAGTGAGGCCAGCAATCCACAGCCCCAAACCCAATATTCGTAGGCTCGCGGATGAGTTTCCCCGCGGGCCAGCCGCAACCCCAATTGTCCCAGGGTCCCTAGATAAGCGTATAGAAACAGCCCTGGCGCCTGGCCAATTGCGATCCAAACCATGCACGTGCGAAAACGAATTTTGGTTAACCCGTAGAGATAGTTCATCAAACTGCTGGGAAACAGCGGATGCAGTTGACTGAGCAAAATCAACTTCCAGCCTTCTCGTTCCACCGCCGGTTCCAACGCATGAAGTCTCCGTGATTTTTCCAGACGACCTTGCAGCCACCGGCGCCCGATCGTCCGACCAATGAAAAATGAAATCGCTGCACCGGTCACATTGCCGATCAACACAACGAGAAATCCCCACCATAAACCGAAAAAAAATCCGCCACCGATACTCAAAACGCCGCCCGGCAGCAGCAACACGTTACAACACGCGTAAAGAATCGGATAACAAATTGCGCTCCAAACGCCCCAGCGCATTACCCGTTGCTGGATCATCTCCAAAACTTCCGGGACCGGAAAAATGTTCCACAGCGCGACAATTATCCCGATCACACCGAGAACGGCGAAAAGTTGAAGCCAGACGACGCGGTTTGTTTTTTTCAAGCGCGCCAGACCATCTGCGCGTCACATCTTGCGTGCAAATCGGGCGAGGTCGCAGGAGCGATCGAAATGCAAAAACGGTGTAATCAGGTAGATACCGGTAAATTTAGCACCACCAGCAGCGACGATTCACAAATTGGGACCGTATCTATCGTCAAGCGCGCTATTGCTCGACTAGACACTCTGGGCCTGTGCGTTCGAACGACGCGGAATACCAAGGCTGTCAAAAATTATCCGCGTGGCGTCGGAGCGATTGAGCGTGTAGAAGTGAATGCCAGCCACATTGTTATCCAAAAGATCGTGGCATTGTTCCAGGGCGAAATGAACACCTACTCGCCTGACCATTTCAGGATCGTTCGCGCATCGCTGTAAGGCACGCAGAAGCCTGGCTGGGAAGCGCGTACCACCGGCCAGCTCAGCGATGCGATTGAGTCCACTCATGGAGGTGATCGGCATTATACCTGCGATAATCGGGACGTGGATGCCGGCGAGCGCACACCGTTCGCGGAAATCGTAGAAGTCGCGATTATCGAAAAATAGTTGTGTGACGATGTAGTTGGCACCAGCGCCGACTTTCGCTTTGAGATGATCCATTTCGACCAATCGATTCGGCGTTGCCGGATGTCCTTCAGGGAAACCGGCCACGCCGATCCCAAAACCGCGCTGATCGGGATGTGCGCCCGATTCGTTGAATTTGCGAATGAACTTTACCAAATCGATCGCGTGTTGAAACGAGTTGGGCCATTTGTCGTACTCAATTTCAGGCGGTCTATCGCCCCCGAGTGCGAGAATGTTTCCAATCGCCGACTTAGCGTATCGAATTAAAATGGCTTCGATCTCTTCTTCGTTGTGACAGACACAGGTCAGGTGCGGGATCGGATCCAGTTTTGTGGTATGTTGAATGCGCTCGACAAGGTGATGGGTCAACTCTCGAGTTGAGCCACCGGCGCCATAAGTGACACTGACAAAGTGCGGCATGTAGGATTCGAGATCTCGAATCGTATGGTAGAGAATCTCGGCCGCTTGCGGCGTTCTCGGAGGAAAGAACTCGAACGAGAAGGTGGGAGAGCCTCCTCGCATGATATCGGTGATGTGCATGATTCAAAGGCTATTTTCGTTCCTGCCGCGACTTTTGGTCAACTGAGCAAGCACATTTTTGACCATTGATCGTGGTCGCACCAAACTCGCGCAGGCATCCACGGTAATTCGAGGGCGGAGCTGTTTCGACAAGCACTCTCAGCAAATTCTCATGCCGGCGTCAGTTCCCATCGCCATACCACGCGATCATCTTCATCACGCGTTTCGCCAGCGAAACCGAATCCTAGTTTCTGCAAAATGCGGTTAGAAGCGTTCTTCTCCGGCAAGGTAAAGGCAAAGATTCTGATGCCCGGCACGGTGGCTTGCGCGATTTCAATCAGCTGCCGCGCCATTTCAGTGGCGAGACCCTGTCCTTCAAAGTCCGGAAAAGTAAAATATGCAATCTCGACCTCACGGTTACGCGGCGGTGAGCGAAACGCGCAGGTGCCGACGACAATTTCATTTTCAAGAACCAGATAGCCAAGCCAAGGCGCGACTGAACCGGCGCTCCGGTAAAGGGCGGCCGTCTGCTGGCAAACTTCTTTCGCAGTTTCGCCTAAATGCTGAACAGCCTTTATCGGCTCTCCATTTTTCCCGATTTCTACAAAAGACAGGCGCGAACGCTTCAAGGCAGAATCGCAAAGACGCGCGCGGGAAAACCAGAGCCGCCTTTTGGCTTGGGGAAACTGACGACGACGATCGCGCCGGACTCTGGCACTTGATCGAGGTTAGTTAGCAATTCAATTTGATAATGATTGATACCCAAGATGTAGGCCTCCAGGGAATAATCGTCTTTCGTTGTCGCCAATCCCGGATCGGTATCGGTTGTTTCGTGCCCGGAGGCAGTAATTTTTCGTTCCTCGTACAGATATTTCAGCGCCGGCAAACTCCACCCCGGGTAATGAGCGACGCCCTGGTTGTCTTTGTTTGCCATTTTGGCAGCATCCGGCCAGCGCTTCGACCAATCGGTTCGCATCACCACAAACGCACCAAGCGGAATTGTTCCGTGGTCCGCTTCCCACTTTTTCAGGCGATCGACCGTGAGGGTATAGTCGGGATTCTTTGCACATTCCTCGTGAACATCGATACAGACAAGCGGCAGGATCATTTCCTTGAGGTCGATTTGATCAACCGTGCGTAGACCTTTGTGAAAATGCGCCGGTGGATCAACGTGAGTGCCCCATTGACCGACGTGGGTAAAAACCTCTGCAAAAAATCCGTCGCCCATCGAAGCCGGTTGTTTCTTATACCAGTAGATTGTCTTCTGTTGCTCATCCGGAAAACCAGGCCAATGCGGAATCCCCGGCGCAAACTCGTGCGTTAGATCGATGAACTTTTTGCTAGCGAGAATCTTCTGCAGCTCAAGCAACGACGATTCTGGAGTCGGCCCACGTTCGTCGGCAGCTGAACCTGACCAAACCAGGTTAATTAAAATTCCGACACTAAATACAAGCCTTATGCCTGGAATCCTCATACGGACGCTGTTAACTCATTGTCCAAAAAGAAGCGAACAACTTCGAACAAGTTGTGATAATGGGCGCCCCCCTTTCCTTGTACGGCCGATATGCGTGAACCCTGCCCATTTATTCACATTGGCCTCAAGCAAAATTCGACGAAGTGTGGTACCCAACAAAGGACCAATGTTGTTCCCAACATGAAGATGAATACTTCAATGGAATTCAAATATTATTTAATAGACTGTTTGTGAACAAATATTGGACTACCCGGGCTTTAATTTGGTCGTTCGATCGGCGCAGTAGCGATGCATCACATTCTTGATCCGAGACGAGACCAGGCGTTTGCGCCCAAGCGATGCGCGCTTGCAATCATGACCAAAGCACCGCGAGCCGGGATAGTGAAGACACGATTACAACCACCCCTCAAAGCGGATGAAGCCGCTCAGCTGAATGTTTGTTTCTTGCGCGATATCGCTGCCGCGATCGTCAGCGCAGGACGAGAATCGAAAGGTGTCGCTGTTTTTACGCCCATAGACTGCGAGGCGGACTATGTGAATATTTTGCCATCTGATTTCATTCTCATTCCGCAGCGTGGCGACAGTTTCGGTGAGCGATTGATGAACGCCGCAAACGACCTGCTGCGCGGGGGTTTTGAATCCTGCTGTCTAATCAATTCAGATAGCCCGATGGTAACGGCGGACGCATTTCGCCAAGCGGTGGTCGAGTTGCAAGGCGCTGACAATCGCATTGTGCTCGGTCCATCCGATGACGGCGGTTATTATTTGATCGGGATGAGGAAAGCACATCGTCGACTTTTTGAGGACATCGATTGGAGCACCGAGCGAGTGTTTGCTCAAACGCTGGACCGGGCACGGGAACTAACACTAAACGTTCATGTCCTGCCTAAATTCTATGACATCGATGATGCAATGGCTTTGTGGCGTTTGTGTAGCGAGTTGCTAGATGAGAAGTCCGACGATGTCGCGCCAGCGACAAGAGAGTTTCTAGTCGAGCTAGTTGGACGTGACGGACGCGAGCGGTTCTGCCCGTCTTCCGTTTCATCCTGAGCTGCGTAGGATAATGTCAGTCCGGCTCGGACCGAAGGATCTCACCATTTTAAAGAGCGAGCGCGCAAAGAACAAAGCACGATCCAGCGCTCGTTGTGAGATCCCTCGCTTTGCTCGGGATGACAAGGCAATATGGGGCGGAGCTAGTTGAAAACAACGCAGTGAAAAACCAGAAGCGAGCATTAGTCACCGGCGGAGCGGGCCTGATTGGTTCGCACCTCACAGATTTGCTCGTGCGCGAAGGCTGGCGGGTGCGAATCATCGACAACCTGGAACCAAATACCCACAAGCGAGGGAAACCGGCGTGGATTAATCGAGATGCCGAATTTGTACAGGGCGATCTGCGCGATCAAGAGACCATCGAGAACGCGCTGCAGGATATCGACGTAATTTTTCATCAGGCGGCGTATGGCGGTTACATGCCGGAGATGGCGAAATACGTGCACGTGAATTCACTGGGCACGGCGCAAATGCTCGAACTCATTCGCGAAAGAAGTCTGCCAATCAAAAGAGTGATCGTTGCCAGCTCACAAGCGGTTTACAGCGAGGGCGCGGGCGAATGCCCAAAACACGGTCTCGTTTTTCCCAGGGTGCGCCCGGTGAAGCAATTGCAGGGCGGGGATTGGTCGGTGCGGTGCCCGATCTGCAATGAGCCGATTACGAGCGTGCCAACGCCGGAAGAGGCGCCTGTCGGTGGCGAAACGATTTATGGCTTAACGAAGGTCGATCAGGAAAAACTGGTGCTGCTTTGGGGAAAACAAATCGGGATCCCAACAGTCGCGCTTCGTTATTCCTGCACCTACGGGCCGCGACAGTCGATCTTCAATCCCTACACCGGCGTGATCGCGATTTTCTGCACGCGTTTGCTCAACAGTCTGCCGCCTGTGTTCTACGAAGATGGAGAACAAACCCGCGATCTTTCGTTTGTGGAGGATATTGCGCGGGCTAATCTCCTCGCTGCCGAAACGGATGCGCTCGATGGGCTGCCAGTGAATGTCGGCAGCGGCAAAGCCGTTAGCGTGCGCGAAATTGCGCAGCGAGTTTCCGGTGCGCTTGGAATAAAGATCCAGCCGGAAATCAATGGGGAGTTTCGGCCCGGGGAGATGCGCCATCTGATCAGCGGGACGGAACGGATCCGGGCTGCGGGTTATGTTCCGCAGGTGGATTTGGAAGACGGACTCGGCCGTTATCTTGATTGGATTCGTTTGCAAAGCGACGTGCGGGATTACTTCAGCGAAGCCGCTGAAATTTTGCGCAACAAAGGAATAGTTCATCGCGTGACCGCGTCATGACTCGGGAGGAAATTATTCTGGCGCATATCAGGCGCGACGGGTCGGGGCGCGCCGGAGAGCTACCGGCAGGCACACGACTGGGATTGCTCCAGCAAGTCGATCGCGAGCAATCGCTCTCGTAATTGTCGACGTGTGGATTTCCGTTGTTATCCCAGTGTTGAATGAGGAGGAACCGATCGCGCAAGTCGTCCGCGAAGTGGTTGCGACGAAAATCCCGCGCGAAGTCATCGTCGTTGATAATGGCAGCACCGATCAAACCGCGGAACGCGCCAGAAACGCTGGCGCCCGCGTGATTTCGGCGGTGCGCGGATACGGCCGTGCCTGCGCCGCAGGTGTAGCCTCGGTCTCTGGCGAATGCGATCTGATTGTGTTTCTGGACGGCGACGGGAGCGATGTCCCGGAATTCATCCCGGCGCTGGTGGAACCAATCATCAATGGCACACATGATTTCGTGATCGGCTCGCGCACCCGCGGGAACCGCGAGACCGGGAGCATGAACGCGCAACAAGTATTCGCTGGGTATCTGGCCGGATTTTTGATCCGCGCACTCTATGGCGTGCGTTACACCGACATGTCACCATTTCGCGCAATTCGGCGCGACGCGCTCCAGAAACTCGCGATGCGCGAAGAAACCTATGGCTGGAATCTGGAGATGCAGATGAAAGCGGCCCGCTCCGCTTTGCGGACTCTGGAAATCCCGGTTGATCATCGATGTCGCACGGGCGGAGTGTCGAAGGTTTCCGGGACATTGCGCGGCACATTCGTGGCTAGTTTCCGAATTCTCGCGACGTTTCTGAAGATCGCGCTTGGAGGTTAGCCTTCTAGCCTGACTCGGCCGACATGCTTCCAGCTTGTCGGAGATTCGACGGGCAAGGATGCCCATCGTCCGAGACAGGCAAGATGCCTATCTTCCGTTGCTTGTGCCGCACCCCTGCTCTTAGATAATTGCCAATAATGATGACTCGATCCAAAGCAATGCTTTGCGGTTTTTTCGCCGGAGTTGTTGCTGGCATTGCCATGACCTTTGCCATGCTCCTGCTGGCGTGGGCGTTCGACATTGCGACACCGCTCGTCATTCTCGGCGACCGTCTCAGTGTTTTCATTTCGCCAAAGCCATTCTTTTGGATCATGGGCCGGGTCGGCGGCTACAATCATTTGAAACAACTTGGCGTCGGCTCTTCCATGTTCGGCCAAATTCTGGTGGGCGCGATTGGCGGAATGGTTTACGGAATCGTGCGCCGCAAGGATCAGCAAATTCGATATCGCTGGACCTTCCTCATTTTTGTTGCGCTGCCGTTGATGGTTAGCGCAATTTTGTTGTGGCCGGTCCTTGGAACCCATTACCGCGGAATCCCCATCGACGCTGCGCGGTTGATCACGCTGCTTGGGCTCGCCATTTGTTTCCTGCTCTTCGAGCGCGTGCTTGTCCTTGGTTTCAATTTTCTAACAAATCGTGCACAAGCAAAGACCGCAACGGGCGTTGAATTCTCACCGCGGCTTGGTCGGCGCGCGTTTTTGTTTGGCACGCTCGGCGTTTTATTCGCGGGTGGAGGCGCCGCTATCGCGCGCAAGCTTTTTCAAATCGCGACTTTCAGCTATGATGGCACCCAATATAAAGGCGAAGGGATCCAGCCAATCACCCCGAACGATCAGTTCTACTGTGTGACCAAGAATGTGGTCGACCCGCGTGTGGATGGGGGCCTGTGGCATCTCGAAGTAAGCGGCCTTGTCCGGTATCCGCGGACCTATCGGATTTTGGATTTCAAGACCATGGAACTGATCGATCAGGAAACGACCCTGATGTGTATCAGCAATGGACTCGATGCCGGACTCATGAGCAACGCGGTCTGGCGTGGCATTCGCATGGCAGATCTGTTGCAGGCATCTTCTCCATTGGCAGGCGCGGAAAGGGTGCGGCTCCACGGCGTCGATAACTACACCGACACTGTCCCGTTCGAGAAAGCGACGAACCCGACCACGCTGGTGGCCCTGATGATGAACGGAGTGGAATTACCGGACCGGCACGGTTTCCCCGCGCGCGCTATCGTCCCCGGTTACTTCGGCGAGAAACATGTGAAATGGCTCACCCGCATCGAAGTAACAAAAGCAAACGCGAAAGGCTTTTATGAAACGCAAGGCTGGGGTCCAAATTTTATCGTGCCGACGCGATCGCGTATTGATGTTCCGTATAACGAGATGTGGATAAAACTGGCGGAAGCGGCGAAGGGCGTGCCGGTGAAGGGCGTCGCGTTTGGCGGCGACCGCGGCATTTCGCGAGTGGAGTTCAGTTCCGACGATGGCGAGAACTGGGATGATGCCAAGATTGATTACCCGGGAACGAAACTAGGCTGGGCGCTTTGGAGTTTTAATTGGGAGCCGGACGAAATCGACGATTACACGCTGGTCGTACGTGCCACCGATGGCGATAGCAAGGTGCAGGAATTCGAAGAAAATCGATCGTTTACTTCCGGTATCACCGGGTTTCACAAAATCGTGGTTCACGTCTTCACGTGAGGTCGCACTCACGCGACGTCGGTCATCCCGAGCGGCAGCCGAGGGATCCCGCCGCGGAAGCTTTAAGGTAACCTTCATCGGGATCCCTCGGTTTCGCTCGGGATGACAGGGAGCCATTCTTAGGACAACATTGGTTCTGTCCATGAGCGCCAAAAATCATGTTTTTACTCTCGGCATCGAGGAAGAATTTGCCATCGTCGATCCCGAGACGCGCGAGTTGCGCTCGCACATTCATGAAATTTTGGATGACGGCAAAGTTACCCTCAAGGAGCAGATCAAGCCCGAGATGCATCAATCGGTTGTCGAACTGGGCACGGAAATCTGCCGCGACATCGATGATGCCCGTACGCATGTAACGGAGTTGCGGAGTCGTCTGGCCGCACTGGCCGGGCGTAGCAAACTCAAGATCGCGTCGGTCGGCACGCATCCGTTTTCGCACTGGCGTGATCAGCTCATTACCAAGGGCGAGCGCTACCAGGAGATTGTGCGCGACATGCAACTGCTGGCCCGGGCGAATCTCATCTTCGGATTGCATGTGCATGTGGGAATTCCCGATCGCGAGACCGCCATCCATGTCATGAATCAGGCGCGCTATTTTTTGCCCCACATTTATGCGCTCTCGGTTAATTCGCCGTTCTGGGTCGGCCACGATACCGGACTAAAAGGTTATCGGTTGAAAGTGTTCGAGCGTTTTCCGCGCACCGGCATTCCCGATTCCTTCGAGTCGCTCTCCGAATACGAAGACTACTGCAAGCTGTTGGTGAAGACCGGTTGCATTGATAACGCGAAAAAAATTTGGTGGGACATCCGCCTGCATCCCTTTTTCGATACCCTGGAAGTTCGAGTCTGTGATGCGCAGACCCGGGTGGATGATACGCTCGCCATCGCCGCTCTGATTCAGGCGTTGATTGCGAAACTGCACAAGTTGCTTCGGCAAAACGTTACCTTCCGGATTTATCGGCGACGTTTACTGGACGAAAACCGCTGGCGCGCGTCGCGCTATGGCATCGATGGGAAGCTCATCGACTTCGGCCAGGAAAGCGAAATGGAGACGCGCAGTTTAATTCACGAGTTCATAGAATTCGTCGCTGACGAAGTGGCGGAACTCGGGAGCCGGCGCGAGATGAATCACATCGAACGAATTTTGCATGAGGGCACCGGCGCGGATCGCCAGATCGCTGTTTGGGAACGGACGCACGATATGAAAGCCGTGGTCGATCACATCGTGGCGGAAACCTACCACGGCTTGAGCGAGATAAAGCTGGAAAAGCAAGCGACGGTGGCGTGAATTACGCTCTCGTCGATTCCTGTCATTCCGAGCGCAGCCGAAAGAGAGGACTTTAATTGCTGATCCATGATTTCGTTCATTGTCCCGGCCTATAACGAAGAAACTGAGCTGCCCGGCACTCTTCGCGCGATCCACTCCGCCGCCGTTGGTTACGAATACGAAATTGTGCTGGTGAACGATGGATCGACCGACGCCACTGCAGCAATCGGTGAACAATTCGGAGCGCGCGTGACTTCAATCGAGCGCCGACACATCGCGGCCGCCCGTAATGCGGGAGCAAAAGCTGCCCGCGGCGATGTCTTTATTTTTGTCGATGCCGATACTCAGATCGGCCCGGAACATGTTCGGGGTGCAATGGAGGCGCTCGAAAACGGTTTTGCGGGCGGTGGCAGTCGTCTCGCGTTCGACGGCGAAATTCCATCGTGGGGCAAAGTAATGTTCGATGTTTTCAGCGTGCTCTACTTCGGTCTCAATCTCGGTGCTGGAGCTTTTCTCTTCACGACGCGCGAGAATTTTTTTGCGGCCGGCGGTTTCGATGAAACCTATTTCGCAGGCGAAGAAGTATTTTTCACCGTCGCGTTGAAACGACTGGGAAGATTCAAGCTGTTGCGCGAAGCAGCCATTACTTCCGGGCGTAAATTGCGAATGTATTCCGGATGGAAAGTATCGGGCGGTCTTTTCTCTTTGCTGTTCGGCGGTCCGCGTGGAGTCATGTCGCGCAAAAAGCTCGACATGTGGTACGGCGGCGCGCGCGAGAAGCCGGTCAGCTGAATCGTGAAAAATGATGGTCAGTGGCGTGGCGCCCGTGTAATGTCGCGGGCATCTAACCGCAAAAACCTATGCTACACATTATTTGGTACATCATTGTTGGTTTCGTTGTCGGTCTGGTCGCCCGCGCGGTCATGCCGGGCGCGCAAAGTATGGGGCTGATCATGACGACAGTGCTCGGAATCGTCGGCGGCGTTGTCGGAGGATTCATTGGACGGCTCTTCTCCAAGCCGGAACCGGGCTCGGCCTTTCATCCGGCCGGGTTCATCATGTCAGTTATCGGGGCCATTATTGTCCTGTTTCTTTGGACGCGCTTCGTGCCAGCTGGGTAGAATTGGAAGCAAAGGTCCGCGATTTCATAAATGATGAGGAAGTGCGCGAGCTGGTGCGCGCTTTCGAAGAGGCGACGATTCCCCCGTCGCAGTTCCATCACTGCGCGCATATCGCGGTGGCGTTAACATACTTGAGCGAGGGGCCGCTTGATGACGCCACCGCACGGATGCGGGAAACACTGCGACGCTTCACCCAGCATCACGGGGTGAACGTCTATCACGAAACGGTAACGCGCTTTTGGATGAAGCTGCTCGATCATCTGGCGACAACGCATTACCGCGACATGCCACTGTGGCGTCGGGTTAATTTGATCGTCGAACGTTGGGCGGTGACTGATCCGGTAGCGGCGCATTATTCGCGCGATGTTATCAAGTCGCGCGCAGCGCGCGAATCGTGGATCGACCCGGACCGCCTGCCGTTGCCGTTTTAGTGTAGCACAGACATCTTGCCCGTTGATTCATTACTATGCCCGACCACTCGCGATTCTGGCCTCGACGATTTAATAAGCGCCGTGCGGCCTCGATCGTCGTGAAATGCGATGAAATCGTGTGAGCAGAGAGGAATCGCCCGGCCACGAACGGCTGCAGCTCTACCTTAACGATCATCTCGCCGGCTCATTCGCGGCGATGGAGTTAATCGACAATTTGATTTCGGGCCATCCGCAAGACCGATTCGGGAAATTTTTTCGCGATTTGCGCGACGAGATTCATGCTGATCAGGAGAAGCTGCGAAATCTGATTCAGAAAGTCGGTGCCGAGGAGAGTGCCGTTCGCAAGGCAGGCGCGTGGTTGGCGGAAAAGTTCGGCCGGGCAAAGTTGGGGGATGCCGATGATAGCGCTGAATTGCTTGAGGCGCTGGAGGGACTCGCCCTTGGAATCACAGGGAAAAGGCTTCTTTGGCGCTCGCTCGCGACGATCTCAGCAAATTTCCCAGAACTTCAGGGGACCAACTTCAACGTGCTCGAGGAGCGGGCGCAGGATCAATTTTCGCGGGTGGAAGACTTGCGCATGGATATGACGCGGGAAGCGTTTCAAAACTAAGCTGGCATTTTCGTTCGCAGATCTCCGGATCCCTGGGGAGCATCGGCTGCCAGCCTGTAGTTGCCGGCAGCTTGCCGGCAACATGCCAGAAGACAGTTGCGCTACCCGAGGGGACGTTCACAATCGCAAGACGAATGAAACTTAGTTCTTTCGCTTTCATGCTACTCGCTCTCGCGACTGCGTCGGCACAATCGCCGCCGCAAAAACATCCATTTACCTTCGAAGACATGCTGAAGCTGAAACGAGTCGGGGCGCCGGTGCCGTCATCGGATGGGAAATGGGTGCTGTTCGATGCCGAAGATGTCGACTTGGAAGCGAACACGAAGACTTCGCATCTCTGGATCGTGCCGGCGAACGGAGGTGAATCGCGCCGGCTCAACCCGACGACCAATCACGAAGAACGACCACGGTTTTCACCCGATGGCAAACGGCTGATCTGGACGTCGAAAGCGACTGATCCGACGCAAATTTGGATGTGTGACTTCGAGACCGAAAGCGGTCGGCTGGAAGGTACACCTCGGCAACTAACGACAATCTCGACCGGTGCCGACGGCGGGATCTGGTCGCCGGATGGGAAGAACATCGTGTTTGTCTCAGCGGTGTATCCCGATTGCAAGGACGATTCCTGCGACAAGAAGCGCGACGACGAGCTTAAGAACAGCAAAGTCAAAGCCAAGATTTTCAATCGCCAGTTCTATCGGCACTGGAATGCATTTACCGAGTTCAAGCGCAGGCATCTATTTGTCGTTAGCGCGGATGCACGGGGCGCGGACATCCTGTCTGCGGGGCAAGCAGGCGTCTCGCCTGCCGGAGTGCAACCACCAGACAAGATGTCTGCTGGCCCCACAGCCGGGACGGCTGCGCCCCGACAACAGCCGCGCGATCTGACGCCGGGCGATCACGATGTGCCGCCATTCAATCTTGGCGGTCAGGACATGTATGCGATTTCGCCCGACGGCCAGGAGCTCGCTTACACCAGCAACATTGATGAGGTCGAAGCAACGAGCACGAACAACGAAATTTTCGTCGTGCCGATCTCAGTAGGCTCCGCCGTCCCCGGCGGAAACAACCGCCAGTCCGGCTCGGACCCAAAGAAAATTTCCACCAGTCCCGGCGCCGATACCACGCCCCTCTATTCACCGGACGGAAAATATCTCGCCTGGCGTTCGCAAGCTCGCGCCGGTTTCGAATCCGATAAATGGCGGCTCCTCGTGCAAGATCGAAAAACTGGGAATACACGCGACCTAACCGAAAAGTTGGATCGATCCGTCGGGAGTTTCACCTGGACCTTGACGCCTCCCCCGCATGACAAACCGATAAGACCGATCATTTTCTCGGCAGAAGAATCGGGTGAATCACCATTGTGGCTGATCGATCTAGCGAGTGATGAAGCGCCTGCAAAGATTCCTAAACTTCACGCCGATGACGTGGTCTTTTCGGCAACCGGCGGCGAGTTAGGCACTCTTTTCTTTACCAACCAATCGGTCAGTACGCCAAATGAGATTTGGTCGATCAAGTTTCCGGGGCAAGAAAAGCCCGCGCCATTAACCCACATGAACGACGCGCTGCTGTCGCAGATCGACATGCAGCCGTTGGAATCGTTCACGTTCAAAGGCGCGAATGACGAAGACGTCCAGGGATTCATGGTCAAGCCGCCGGGATTTGATCCGAATAAGAAATATCCACTGAAATTTTTGATCCACGGTGGACCGCAAGGCGCGTGGGGAAATTCGTGGTCGTATCGGTGGAACCCGGAGTTGTTCGCGGCGGCCGGGAATTACGTCGTCGTAATGATCAACTTTCACGGCTCGACCGGGTACGGGCAGAAGTTTACTGATTCGATCAGCGGCGATTGGGGCGGGAAGCCGTATGAAGATCTGATGAAGGGACTCGATTACGCGGAGAAGAAGTATCCGTTCATCGACAAGAATCGCGAAGCTGCGTTGGGGGCGAGTTACGGCGGGTGGATGGCCAACTGGTTATTGGGCCATACCGACCGATTCAAGTGCATCGTGTCGCATGACGGCATGTTCAACACCGAATCGGCTTATGGAACGACGGAAGAACTCTGGTTTCCGGAATGGGAATTCAAAGGGCCGCCATGGAAACAGCGCGAGCTCTATCGGAAATTTTCGCCGCACCTGTTCACCGACAAATTTAAGACGCCGACGCTGGTCGTACACGGCCAGAACGATTACCGCCTCGATGTCAGCGAAGGTTTTCAGCTTTTCACTACGCTGCAGCGGCTGAAGGTGCCGTCCAAGATGTTGTATTTTCCCGATGAAGGGCACTGGGTGCTTAAACCGCAGAACTCACGGCTTTGGTACAAGACGGTGAACGACTGGGTCGATCAATGGTGCGGTTTGAGCGGCACGGGCGAGCGCCCCTAACGGAACATAGACTTTCAGTCTGTGCGCCCAGCGGATCGCAAGTTAGAAAACTTGCGCCACATTTTTCAGCGGGTTGCAAACCCGCTGGGCGCACAGGCCGGGAGGCCTATGTTCCTATCGCCGTCTTCTACCAAAGGAGTACCCGCGATGGGTCCGGCCACCCCCGATGGCGCGTTTGCCGCCGATGGCCGCCTCCGGTTCGAACAGGACGGTGTAGAGATAGGGAAAATTCTCCAGTTTCAGGCGCGGAATTTTCTGGCCGATGAAATGTTCGATCGCCTGCAATGCAGGAACTTCTTCGCCATTCATCAACGTGAAGGCGTCCCCGACGTTTTGCGCGCGGCCGGTTCGGCCGATGCGATGGACATAATCTTCAGGATGTTCCGGGACATCATAATTGATGACGTGACTGACGCCGGCAATGTCGAGTCCGCGCGCCGCGATATCAGTTGCGACCATCACTTCGTACTTGCCGCTCTTGAATCCTTCCAGCGCTTCAATCCGTTCCCGTTGGGTGCGATTCGAATGCAAGACCGCGACAGAATGGTTTCCCTGTTTCAGTTTGTGCGCGATGCGATCGGCGCCGTGTTTGGTTCGCGAAAAAATGAGCGCGCTGTCAAAATTTGTTCGTTCGAGCAGCACCATGAGCAGATCAAATTTTTGTTCGGCCGCCACCGGATAAACGGCATGTGTGACGGTTTCGGCGGGGGAACGGCGCACCCCGATTTCCACCAGCTCGGGCTCGCGCAGGACCCACGCGGCCAGACGCTCGATCTCGGGCGGCAAGGTTGCCGAAAAAAGCAGCGATTGTCGGTCGCGTGAGATCTTTTCAACGATGCGGCGGACATCGGGCAGAAATCCCATGTCGAG
Organism: Verrucomicrobiota bacterium; assembly: GCA_003219175.1. GTDB lineage: Bacteria > Verrucomicrobiota > Verrucomicrobiia > Chthoniobacterales > UBA10450 > AV69. Next base: position 111,166 of record QHPU01000041.1, read on the forward strand.
CATGCGATCGACTTCATCCAGCACCAGAATATTGACGTCGCGAAAATGGAGCGTGCCCTGCTCGAGATGGTCGAGCAATCGGCCAGGCGTAGCGATTACCACATCAACGCCGTGCTTCAATTCCTGGCGTTGTTTGCCGTAGCCGACGCCGCCGTGCACGACGGTCGCACGCAAATCAGTGAACCGCCCGTAATCGCGAAAAGCGGTCTCGACCTGCGCCGCGAGCTCGCGGGTTGGCTCCAGGACTAAACAACGAAATTTCCCGTGATGTCCGAGCAGCGTCAGAATCGGAAGCGCGAAGGCAGCGGTTTTTCCGGTGCCGGTTTGGGCGGTGCCGATCAGATCTTTGCCGGCGAGAATAATTGGGAAAGCGCGAAGCTGGATTGGGGTCGGCTCGGCAAAACCCATCGCCTGTACACCACGCACCACTTCAGCAGAAAGATCGAAATTTTGGAATGACACGGACGGAATTTAGTGCCTGTCACTCGACTTGTCATTCCGAGCGAAGTCGAGGAATCTCTAACGATTTCTCCCCTCGAAAAAGAGAATAGAGATGTCTCGGTCCGAGCCGGACTGGCATATTCGCTCGACATGACAAAAGTGCTCGTCATCGCTGACACCCATAACAAATTGCCGCCACGGATTCTCGAACTGGCCGCGAGCGCGGACGAGATCTGGCATCTGGGTGACGTATGCGAGGAATGGATTGTTGATGAACTGCGCGCTCTCGGTCCGCCGGTGACGCTGGTGCGGGGAAACTGTGATGAGAATTACAACTGGCCGCTCGTTTGCGACCTAACGAGAAATGGGATCCGGTTTCGGCTGGAACATATTTGTCCGCCCCCACGCCGCGCGCCCGCCGATTATGACATTCTGCTTCATGGTCATACTCATGTTCCGCGAGACGAAACCATCGCAGGCGTTCGGTTTCTAAACCCGGGCTGCGTTGCACGGCCGAATCGCGGCGCGCCACCGAGCATCGGCTGGCTTGAGATTAATAAAAACGGAAAAGTGAACTGGCGATTGGAATTACTTCACTGAACATCTCCGTGTCGATCGCCAGTGTCGTAAGACGCGATGGGCGGGTACGGCGGTGCGATGCGCGCGCGAGGTTTTCACCAACTGGCGATACTGCAACTTCGCGATTGCGCTTTGCACCGCGCTTTTGGAAAGACCGGTTTCATTAGCGAGCATACGCAGGCTGGCCTTGACCGGACGCCAGCCTTGCCTGGCGGCACGGCTGGAAAGATAAAGGTAAACGAGGAAGGCGGCCGGTTGCTGGTCGTGTCCGACAATGTCACGCATGAGGACATCGAGAACGTAATCGTCGATCGGGATGGTTTGGTGAAAACGCGGCATGGTGAAGAAGGGTTAAAGGGGTTACGTGGTTACCACATTACAAAGTTAAAGTATTTCCGCTATACCGATAAACGGACAACACTTTTCGCACCAGCGCGCTCCCTGGGCCTGGACGCCGATGAACTACGCGTTCTAGGTTCGGGACATGATTAAACAAGTAAAATTTGTCAGCATCCCGGTAGAGGACCAAGATCGCGCTCTCGATTTTTACACCGAGAAATTAGGCTTCACCATTATCACGGATCAGCCGTTCGACGATAAACAGCGCTGGATCGAATTGCGGGTACCGAAAGCGGAGACGCGCGTGGTGCTCTTCACCACCGAGGAAGATAAGAACCGGGTTGGCTCGTTCATGAACATGTCTTTCACTTGTGATGATCTGGAAAAGACCTATCAGGAACTGAAGAAGCGCGGGGTCGAGTTCGAGAATCCGCCAAAGCAAGAACCGTGGGGTAAATTCGCCATTTTTAGAGACAGCGAAGGAAACCGTTTCGTGCTCGGCGATTAATCTTGTCGCAGAGCCACGATCGGGTCGACGCGACTGGCGCGACGCGCCGGAATCCAACATGCGAGCAATGTCGCAACCAGCATCACGATGCCGACGCCGAAATAAATGTCCGCATTGGCACCATTCGCTTCGAACAAGACGCGCTGAAGAAATTTCGACAACCCGATTGCGCTACCGAGTCCGATAATTGCGCCGACCAGCAGCAGTTGCATTCCGTGCGAAAGAATCATCGTGCGCACTTGTGCGGGTCGCGCGCCAAGCGCGAGGCGGATGCCGATTTCGCGGATGCGTTTCAATGTTGTGTAAGTGAGCAAACCGTAGAGACCTATAGTTGCGAGAGCGAGCGCCAGCGCGGCAAAGATAGAAAAGAGGAAACTAAGCAAACGTTGCGCGCCCCAGCTTTCCCGAACACGATCGCTCATCCGCCGGACGTCGAACGTTGGAACCGATGAATCGATTGAAGTTACAGCATCGCGGATCGAGCGCGCGAGCGCCGCAGAACCCACTGTCGATCTCACGAAAAGAGCAAGGCTGTTTCGCTGCGCCTGACCTAACGAACAATAAATCACGGGCAACGGCGCCATTTCATCGACCGAATGAAAACGCATCCGCGCGACGACACCGACGACTGATCGATAATGATCACGCGCGGCGAATCTTTTGTGTCGCGCTCGTTAAACGTGCGGCCGCGCAATAACGGCGCTTTGAGAGTAGAAAAATAATCGCCGTCGATAACTTCGAGGTCGCTGTTCAACATATCTGCAGGCTGGGGCCGTGGGTTCTCTTCACGCCAGAAACCCGTTTGCCACCCGCCCATGAGCGGGCCGTTTGAGCTGACGGCGGCGTTTTGCACACCGGGTATCGTACGAACTTTGTCCAGCAGCGTCTTAGCGAAGATGTCGATCTTGTCGCGGTCATTATATTTTCGCCACGGTAACTCGAACCGTGCAGTAACTAGAGCGCGCGGTTCGTAGCCTAACGAGAGCGATTGCAACCGCGAAAAGCTTTTCACAACCAGACCGGCGGCGACCAACAATGTCAGCGTAAGCGCGATCTCACTGATCACCAGCCAATCCCGCGCGCGTTTGGCCGATGGCGGATCGCCGCTGCCAGCCGAGCCGGTTTTCAAAGCAAGCTGCACGTCTGTGTGTGAGGCCTGCCAAGCTGGCCACAAACCGAAAAGCACCGTCGTCAGCGACGCGATCAAAAATGTGAAACCCAGAACCGGGAGATCGAAGGAGATTTGGTGGAATCGAGAGACATCTCCTGGACTCAGCGCGACCAAACCGTCACGGACCCAAAGTGCGATGAAGAAACCGAGCGTGCCGCCAATGAGCGCGATGACGAAACTTTCAATCAAGAGCTTCTTGACGATCTGGCCGCGAGTCGCCCCGACTGCCGCGTGAATCGCGAACTCTCTTGCGCGGGCAGCGCCTCGAGCGGCAAACAGATTGGCTAGATTGGCACACGCGATCAGCAAAACCAAACCCACTGCCGCGAGAAGCAGTCCGAGGTTAGTTCGGTATTTGCCAACGAGATTTTCAATTAACGGCGTAACCTCGGCCGTTTCCTTGCCGTTCGTGTCGGGGTAAGCTTTCTCCAGTCGCGCCGCGATCATTTTCATTTCGGTGCGCGCTTGTGCGACAGTCACGCCCGGTTTGAGTTTGCCCCAGACGTAAATCATCGGGTGGATGAACCGCTGCATCCAGACGGCGTTGTTGCTTCTGCGCATGAGCGACAACCAGACATCGGTGTCCTGCGGCGAAGTGATCTGCGGCGGCATCACGCCGATCACCGTGTAGTTCTGATCGTGCAACGTGATGGAGCGGCCGAGAACGCTCGGATCAGCGTTGAAGGCACGTCGCCACAATCGGTCGCTGATTACCACAACCGGCGGCGCACCGACCTTGTCTTCGTCTTCGCTAAATGTGCGTCCAATTTCTGGCGGCAGCCCGATGATGTTGAAAAAATTCCGTGTGACTGACGCGCACGAGATGCGTTCGGGCTCACGACCGGGAATGCCGCTGAGATTGCGCGATTCTTTGTGAGTCGCGGCAAGATGTTCGAAAACCGTGTTTTCATTTCGCCAGTCGAAATAGTCCGGCAGCGCGACTGAGGAATAATCCCCTGGCCCCGAAGATTCGTTCAAGACCATAATGCGATCTGCGTCCGGATAAGGCAGTGGCCGAAGCAACACCGCATTGATGATGCTGAAAATGGCGGTGTTGGCGCCAATACCGAGCGCAAGGGTCAGTACTGCAATAAGAGTGAACGCCGGTTGTTTTGCCAGCACTCGCAAGGCGTATCGCAACTCTTGCCGTAGCATTTTGCAATTATCTAGTCATGTCGCATTGCGTTTCAGCGAATGAGTTATCCAATTGTCGTTAGATGTTGTAGTTCGTTACCGTTCCCGTTTGGGCCGAGACAAAGCCGGCGGTGTGGGAAGGGACAACGATAGGCTGCACCAGAAATTGCAGGATTGAAACCACCGCGCTCAAAATGAACAGCACGTAAATTACTGTTTCGAGGGCGGTGCGGTTTTTGTCCTCAGACTCTACGATCAAATCATATGTATTGGCAGTGTGCGTTTTCATAGATGGTTCCAACTTATGCATGGTGCGTGCCAACCAAATTTTGCTTGACGCAACCTTTTGTAATCGAGTGCCTTACAATGCGGCGACGAAGTCTGCCGCGCGACAAACTTATTCCGCGCGCGGGAAATGTCCGTCCCGAAAATGGAACATATGGAGGAGGATGCTTCCGCGTGGTGGAGGGGCGAGCTCTGCGAGCGCACGCCTTGCGAACTAGGTTGAGTGATCTATCGGCTTTGGTGGGATCCCTCTTCGTCTTCGCGGTTCGGGATGACGCGGGGGATATTATCGGACTGGCCTTGCTGCCTCGATGCGGCAAACGTTCCGCCCACTGAGGGCGAAACTCGATCGGGCAAAGCGATGGTTTGACTAACTGGCTGCCGCTGCCGCTTTTTTCTTCGTTTTCTTTTCGGCGCCGGCGGCCTGCCCATCTTCTTTTTTTGATTTGCGGGCTTTCTTTTCCGCGGACTCATCGACCTCCGAATCGATGAGCAAAATGGCATCCACCCACTCCAAATATGCGATCCGAGCAGCGTCGCTCTTGCGTTGCCCAAGTTTGACGATGCGGGTGTAACCTCCGTTGCGATCGGCCGTGCGCGGCGCGATCTCATCAAACAACTTTTTCACCGCATCTTTCTGCCGCAGCATCGCAAACGCAGTGCGCCGGGCGTGGATTGAGCCTTTTTTGCCGAGCGTCACCATCTTTTCCGCAAGCGGGCGCACCGCTTTCGCCTTGGCTAAAGTGGTACGGATGCGTTGATGCTCGATCAAACTGCAAACCTGATTTGCCAACAGAGCTTTCCGATGCTCAGCCTTGCGACCGAGCTTGACTGTCTTTTTCTGGTGTCTCATCGCGATTTAAACGCGTGGTTGCTCGGTGGTCGTCGCTCCGTTGGAACTGGTCACATCAACTCCCACTGGTGTTTCCACCAGACCGGGATCGAACTTCATTCCCAGACCCAAGCCGAGCGCAGTTAGTTTGTCCTTAATCTCGTTAAGCGATTTCTTGCCGAAGTTTCGATATTTCAGCATCTCTGCCTCGGTCTTTTGCGCCAATTGACCCACGGTAGTGATGTTAGCGTTGTTCAGGCAATTGGCCGCGCGCACGCTCAGTTCGATTTCGTTCACGCTCATGTTCAGGAGCTTCTTCAGCTTTATGTTCTCTTCGCTCACGCCGGCGGGAGTCTCGTCGAACTCGATTATGTCTTCGTTGAAATTGACGAAAACATCGAGGTGATGCCGTAAAATGGCTGAGGCCTGGAGCAGCGCGTCATCGGGAGTAAGACGACCGTCCGTCCAAACTTCGAGAATGAGTTTGTCGTAATCGGTGCGCTGTCCGACGCGGGTGTGTTCCACCGCGTATTTCACCCGGGTGACCGGGGAGAAAATGGAATCGATCGGGATTAATCCAATCGGCTGATCGGGTCGCTTGTTTTCTTCGCCGGTGGCAAAGCCGCGGCCTACCCGCACTTCCAGCTCGGCATCGAATTTATGTTTTTTGTCAAGCGTGCAGATGACCTGATCGGGATTCAGAATCTCATAGCCTTGCGCGAGTTGAATATCGCCGGCGGTGACTTCGCCTTCCTTGTTCACACTGAGTGAAAGCTTGCGCGGCTCGTGCTCGGTCGCCTTAAACTTGATGCGCTTTAAATTGAGGACGATATCGGTGACGTCTTCGACAACACCCGGCAAAGTGGCGAATTCGTGCTGCGCGCCCGTGATTTTCACCGCAGTGATGGCAGCGCCTTCCAGCGAGGAAAGAAGCACGCGCCGAAGCGAGTTGCCCACGGTGTGGCCGTAGCCCGCTTCAAAAGGTTCCGCGACAAACATCGCGTAAGTATCCGTCGCACCCTTCTCCTCCTTCGAGAGGGTCTTTGGCATTTCAAACCGACCGTAACGAACTGGCATAACTGATTTCTGATTGTCGATTGTCGATCGCCGATTTCGCGAAGACGCTGCTGCTAGCAGAATGCTTGCGAGAATCGAAAGTCGAAAATCTTAAATCACAATTCCTTTTCGCTGGGTTACCCCTGGCGAGTATAGCTTCACGTCCAGCGACGGAAGCCCAGGGACCAACAGCGTAATTAAGTTAAAAACTCGCTGCGAAGCGGGGAATAAACACCAAACTGCGCGCTTTGCAAGCAGCTGCTATGGTAGGGCGAGACTCTGTCGAGCCACGAGGATTGTCTCTTTTTCGGCTAATGGCTCGACGGAGTTTCGCCCTACAGATCCCGTCACCCCGAGTGTCGTTGTAGAGGCACTTTTACCGAGTGCTTTACCTATTCCTGCACGATCTCGTCCGGCAGCTCGTTGATGGTATCGCCGGTACGGGGGAAATGGGCAGCCAATAATTTTCCTACTTCGCTAACGGCGAGGATGATGGCGCGGTTGAAATCCTGTTTCTTGAAATGCTCCCGCATGTCGATCACCAATTTTTTCCAAAATTCTTTCCCGCATTTTTCGTGGACGCCGACGTCACCGACCACGGCATACTTCTGTTCTCGTGGCGCAACAAAGATCAGAACGGCGTTGCGACTGGTGGTCTTCTGCATTCCCAGCTGAAAGAATTTTCTTTCCGCCCTGGGCAAGGCGTCACCTTCAAAGGTCCACCGCTGAATAAAAACGCGGATTTGCCCGGAACTTTTTCCTTCCGCTTTCTTTATCGCCTGCACGATCCGCTTGTGGTCGAGCCGGCGAAGGAAACTGTGCGTTCGCACCTTGTTACCAGCTACCGCTCGCTCCCCCGCCACCACTGGAGCCACCGCCACCACCGAATCCGCTGAAGCCACCGCCGCCTGAAGACCAACCACCCGACGACCATCCACCGCCTCCCCAATTCCCAGAAACGAATGGCCCGCCAACCCCAGTATAACGGTAACCACCGAAACGACGCGAGGCGCGCATGGCGAGTAAGATCATCACGATAAAGAGAAAGAATACCAGTAGCCCGGCCGGGTTATTGTTTTGACTCGTTCCGGTCTCACGGACTGTTTTTCCGGTCCCTTTGTACTCACCGCGAATAGCCTTAAAGATCAGGTCGATCCCGGCACCGATCCCGCCTTCGAAATCATTGGCCCGGAATCGTGGGGCCACGGCGTCGCGAATGATTTCGTTGCAGGTAATGTCAGGGAGCGCCCCTTCCAAGCCGTAGCCTGGTTGGATGCGCATGCCACGTTCGTCGATGAAGACGAAGAAGACGACACCGTTGTTTCGTCCCTTTTGTCCGAGCTGCCACGCCTGAAACGTCCGCTGGGTGAAATCTTCGATCGAACTCTGCGATGGGATTTTCCGCCAGATCGCAACCACGACCTGATTGGAGGTCTGGCGTTCAAATTCCGCCAGTTGTTCATTGAACCGTGGTGCCGTGTTGGGAGAAACCACGCCGGCGTAATCATTGAAGTAACGATCGGGCCTTGGCGGAATGGTTTCCGCAGCGTGAGTAAACACGACCCCTGCCAGCAGTACTAAAATTCCAAGACAAAATCGCATCCGCATCGTCAACCGCGGCGAAACCCGAGGGTTCCGTTGCTTAATCTTAAAGGTGACTTTCACAGGATCCTTTGGCTCCGCTACGCTTCGCTCAGGATGACACGCAAAATCTTACGGTGTTGCCGCGGCGGTCGCTGCTGGTGAAGCCGGGGCGGGGCTGCCAAAGTTAAAATTCACCGTCGGCGGTTTTTCTGCACCGGCTTGGGCTTCAAAAAATGGCCGGGGCCGAAAGCCAAATATTCCCGCGAAAAGGTTCGTTGGGAAAGTGCGGACGGCGACGTTGTAATCCTGCACCGCGGTGTTGAAATTTCCGCGCTCGACCGAAATACGGTTCTCGGTTCCTTCCAGTTGCGCCTGTAAGCTTTGGAAATTCTGCGTTGCCCGCAATTCCGGGTAGCGCTCGCTCACCACCAGCAGGCGCGAAAGTGCGTTGCTCAATTGTCCCTGCGCCGCCTGAAACTCCTGCAATTTTGCCGCGTCGGTTGGAGCGTGATTGGGATCGATCTGCACCCGCCCGACGCTGGCGCGCGCATTCGTTACTTCGGTCAAGGTCGATTTCTCAAAATTTGCCGCCCCTTGAACGGTGTTGACCAGGTTCGGAATCAAATCGGCCCGGCGCTGATAAACATTTTGTACCTGGGCCCAGCTTTGATCGACCTTCTGCTGGAGTGGGACCAATCGATTATAACTGGCGGCGATGGCACATCCGCCGACCAGGACAATGAAAAGAAGAATGGCACCGACGCCGAGACAACCAAGAAGACCTTTATTCATATGAGATAGAAACGTGTTTGCGCGAAATTAACCGTCCCCTGTTGCGCGAAGTCTCCAAAATTGCGCCGCCAAGTCAATCCTGCGCCGCAGGGGTTGTGGCCGGAGTCGCGGACTCCGGGTCCGGGCCGGACTGGCGGTGCGGGCCGGACGGGTGGTCCGAGGCAGACTTTTGGTTATCGATATCATCGGTGTCGGCAACAGGTATACGCGGCGCGATTGGCAAATAGCGGGTACGCAATTCCTCGGCATTTGGCAGCTCGTCGAGATTGCGGAGACCGAAATGTTCGAGGAAGAATTCGGTGGTCTCGTAAAGCAGCGGACGGCCTGGCAATTCGGCGCGTCCACTGATTTTCAGCAGGCCGCGTTCCATTAAATTTTGCAGGACGCCTTCGACGGTGACACCCCGCACCGCTTCGACATCGGCGCGGGTGATTGGCTGGCGATAAGCGATGATGGCGAGGGTTTCCAGCGCGGGCGGCGAAAGTCGGGCCGGTTTCGGCCCGGGAAAAAGCTGACTAACCCAGCGCGCGCAATCAGGATGGCTGACCAACTGCCAGCCGCCGGCTTTTTCGACAAGCTGGAAACCGCGGGGAGTCAGAGTGTAATCGGTCTTTAATTGGCCGAGCGCTGCCGCCACTTCCGCTTCTTTTACGCGACCGAATTCGTTTGGAACCAGCTCGTCGCTGTCGCCCGCACTGGTGAGTGCATCGCGCAGGTCGGTCGTGTTCAGCGGTTTTTGTGCGCTGAATAACAATGCTTCGATTACCTGAATAAGCGTCATTGTTTGATCACCAATTTCATCATGCTCCAATCGCCTCCTCGATCGCTTCCGCAATGCGATTGGCCTGCCGATCAATCTCGTCGCGTTCGCGGCCTTCAATCAGCAACCGGATTTTTGGTTCCGTTCCCGAGTAACGTAAGAGCACGCGGCCCTTCCCGGAAAGGTTGCGCTCGGTTTCGCCCACCAATTTCATCACCGCCGGCAATTCCTCCAGCGGCGGCTTGCGTTTTACCCGCAAATTCCGCTGGGCCTGCGGATATTTTTTGAGGCAACTCTTCAGTTCACTCAATGGCTTCCCACTTTCTTTCATGATTCGCAGAACCTGGAGCGCGCTAATAATGCCGTCGCCGGTGGTGGTGAAGTCGCGAAAAATCATGTGGCCGCTCTGCTCGCCGCCGACGTTGAGGTTACGCGCCATCATTTCTTCGAGCACATAACGGTCGCCTACTTTAGTGCGAATGACGTTGCCGCCGTGCGCAGCCAGCACTTCGTCGAGACCAAAATTGCTCATGACCGTCACAACCAGGGTATTGTCGCGCAATTTTTTCGTTCGCAATAAATCAACACTCGCGATCGCCAGAATTTCATCGCCATCGACCAATTCGCCGCTTTCATCGCAGAGCAGGACGCGATCGGCGTCGCCATCGTGGGTGATACCGACATGCGCGCCGGATTCCTTGACCACACGTTGAATCTCTTCCGGATGCGTGCTGCCGCAGTCGGCGTTGATGTTAGTGCCATTGGGAGTGTTGTGAGCGACGGTGACGTCTGCGCCCAACTCGCGCAAAATGCAGGGGGTTGATTTATAAGCCGCACCGTTCGCTACGTCGACCGCGATGCGGGTTTTCTCCAAAGTCATTCCGCGCGGAAAACTTTGCTTGGCAAACTCGACGTAGCGGCCCAACGCGTCGTCAATTCGCGTGGCACGCCCGATTTTTCCGGCGGTGGGCCGAATCGAATCGATTTCTCCGCTGAAAACGAGCTGCTCGATTTGCTCTTCTATTTGATCATCCAGTTTGTAGCCATCGTGCCGGAAAAATTTAATTCCGTTGTCAGCATAGGGATTGTGTGAAGCCGAGAGGACGATACCGGCGTCCGCGCGCAGCGAACGGGTGATATAAGCGACGCCCGGGGTTGGCAATGGGCCGATCACCAGCACATCCACTCCCAGCGAAGTAATGCCGGCGACGAGTGCGTTCTCGAGCATGTAACCGGAGAGCCGGGTATCTTTGCCGAGCACAATCTTCGGGCGTGCGTCGCTGGGATGCGCACGCGGATTCAGTTTCGTGAAAACGTGCGCCGCAGCGCGGCCGAGCTTGAGCGCAGTCTCGGCGGTGACGGGCTCGACGTTCGCGACCCCGCGCACGCCGTCCGTTCCAAAAATTTTCCGGTTCTCGCTCATCCGGCCTAATTCAACTTCCCGCTCTGGCATTCGTAAACCGAAAAAACTGTGACTGCCGGGGTGCCGCGGCCTCCTGGCTTTCCAAAGCTATGAATTAAGAACACGTTTGTGTCGGTATTATTTCGAGTGTTTTTTAGCGGCGCGTGCTTGTTCGCGCACATTTCGACCTTGGGAGTTCATTTCGTTTAATTTGCGGTGCAAAGTCCGGCGGCTGATGCCCAGCTGGTTCGCGGCAGCGGTAATGTTTCCGCCGGTGGAAGCGAGCGCCTGGGTGATCAATCGCTTTTCCGTTTCCGCCAAATCGAGCGGATTAACTTTTTGTGCAACGGCGATGGCACCCGCGGCGTCCCCAACCGAATCCCGGATTGCGCGCGGCAGATCGCGCACTGTCACCTTGGGTCCACTTGCCATGACCACTCCGTGTTCGATTGCCGTCCGCAGTTCGCGAACATTTCCCGGCCAATCATAAGCCAGGAACGCATTCATGGCATCGGTGGTGATGTCGAGCAGCGGCTTCTCGTTCGCCTTGGAGAAATGCCGCAGGAAGGACCTAACGAGAAGTGGGATGTCCTCCTTGCGGGAGCGCAATGGCGGCATGGTGATGCGGACGACGTTGAGGCGAAAGTAAAGGTCGTCTCGAAATTTTCCCTCCCGCACCAGTTGCTCAAGGTTCTTGTTTGTCGCCGCGATCACTCTCACATCCGCGCGCAGGGTTTGGGTACCGCCGACGCGTTCGAACGATCGCTGTTCGCTCATCACCCGTAACAACTTCACCTGCGTGCTTGGGTCGATATCGCCGATTTCGTCCAGAAAAATGGTGCCGCCATTCGCCTGCTCGAACCTTCCGATCCGTCGTTCGTGGGCGCCAGTGAACGCGCCTCGCTCGTGCCCGAACAATTCGCTTTCCAGCAGTGTCGGCGACAGCGCTGCACAATGGACCACCACAAATTTCGCGTGATTCCGCCGGCTCAAATTATGAATCGCGTGGGCGGCCAGTTCCTTGCCCGTACCACTTTCGCCTTCGATCAACACGCTGGCCGAAGAAGGCGCGACCTGCCGGATGGTATCGAGTACCTCGCGCAGGGCGAGTGATTCGCCGAGAATATTTTCCAGACCGAAACGCTCGTCGATTTGCTGACGCAGAGTCCGGTTCTCCTGCTCCATCCGGCGCGATTGCAGCGCGCGTGCAATCAGGATTTCAACCTTGTCGAGGTTGAGGGGTTTGGTAACGAAATCGTAAGCGCCGCGTTTCATCGCTTCCACCGCGGTATCAACCGAACCGTAAGCCGTCATCATGATGCAAACCGGCGGGTGCGGCGTTTTTAATGCGCGCTCTATCAATTGCATACCATCTTCGCCGCCCAGCCGGAGGTCGGTCAGGAGGACGTCGACAGTTTCGCGTTCGAGCACGCTAATGGCGCCGCCAATGTCCTCGGCGACATAGACATCGTATTCGTTCTCGAGCAAACGTCGCAACCCGTCGCGGGTATGCTTTTCGTCATCGACGATCAGGATCGTTGGCTGCATTCCTTGGGAATAAGATGACCGAGTTCCAGGAGACGACAATTCCTTAGCTCAGGATTTGCACGATTACGGAGGGACGCGCTTCCACGCGTCGAGGACACGCTCCGAGGCGGACTGCCGTTAAAGCACTTCTCTCCATTGCCAATCCTGCCCGGTTCACGCTGCCTTTCGGTCGCCCGCTTCCAACATTCGGACGCGCTGCTCTTTGAGCGGCAGGCGAATGGTCAGAGTCAATCCCTTGCCTTCCGTGCTTTCGATTGCGAGTTCGCCGCCGTGTTCGCGGACAATGCGTCTAACGATTAATAGACCAAGACCGGTCCCGGACGCCTTGGTGGTGTAGTACGGTTCGAAGACGTGACTTAGAGCTTCCGCTGACATTCCCCCGCCATTATCGATGAAACTGACGCGCACATGCGATTCGTCCCGATCGGTTCGAATCCGCAAGATACCGCGCCGTTTCATCGCTTCGAAGCTGTTTTTGATAACGTTGTAAAACGCCTGCTTCATCTGGTCTCGATCGAGTTGGAGTAATGGCAGGTCGGAGTGCAGTTCCGTTTCCACGACAATGTCGCGCGCTTCGATTTCGGCGGCAAAGAAACGCACCGCTTCCTCCACCATGGTGTTGATATTTCCCGGCCGGAGCTGTGGACGAGACGGCCGGATGGCCCGCAGGAATTGACTGACGATGGAATCGAGCCGGTTGATTTCGCCGCGGCAGATATCGATGGAGTGCCGGAGTTCTTCGCGGGCTTTACCTTTTAGTTTGCGTGCCTGTCGCTCCATCAACTGCAAGTGGATGTTCAGGGAATTAAGGGGATTGCCTAGTTCATGGGCGACACCGGCGGCGAGCAAGGTGAGCGCGTTCAATCGCTCGCTCTCAATCGTTTTTTCCGCTGTCCGCCGGCTCTCAGTGATGTCGCGCATGATAATGGCGTAGCCGACCTGCTCCGTTGTCGCCGCGACTGTCGATCCCCGGTCCGAACTGGGCGGATGGTTACCGGAGGTGTCGGCTACAGACGCATCTCGCGGCTCGATGACGAGGGGCACGATGTAAAAGTTGATGAACCGATTTCGCGGATAAAAAATTTCCAAGTCGCGGGTGACAGGACCGCCGCTGTGGGTCAACGCGTTCCAATCGAGACCCTGCACTCGTTCGTCGAGTTGTTTGCCGATCGAATCTTCGCCCGCGAGTCCAAAAAGCTCGCCAGCCGCGTCATTCAAATAGGTGATGCGTCCGGACGAATCGGTGACGATGATTCCTTCCTGAATGGCGTTGAAAACTGTCTCGAGAAATCCTTTCTCCTGAGCCAGGCGCAGCAAATAATTCTGCACCTCTTCCGGCCCGATCTTACCGAGCCGCCCGATCAATTTTTCGAGAAAGCCAGCTTTCATCCTACCCTTTCCAATTCCTCTACCGTACCGGTGTAAGGCCAATCTTCGGCCGAATGAACCAGCCCCGCTCTCACCGGATTATGGCGAACATAGTCCCATTTTTGCGCATAACTCTCTTCCGAACGCAGAACATGATCAAAGAACTCGCGTTGCCACAGACTGGTTTCGGCGTTGGCCTTTGTAGCCGCGGTCGCTGGCCGCGGCTGAACGGCGCGAATCCTTCGACTCGTCCACGACTTCCATTCCCGCATAAAATCAGAAAGCCTCTTGGCATCACGTTCCGGCGCACAGAAAAAATGCACGTGATCGGGCATGATGACGTACGAACCAATTGCCGATTGATGTCGCTCACGTGCCTGGCGCAGTTCGTCTACCAAAACCTCCGCTATGACATCTCTTATCAGGATCGGGCGGCGTCTAAACGTACAGACCGTGACGAAATAGATTGGAAACTCAATGCATACGCGATCGAGACGCTGCAGATGTTTGTGCACGCAAATTCTTTAGCCGAAGTCATTGGTCTCGGCCAGCTGGGAGACTTTGCAGCAGAGAGCCGCGGCCGGCGACCGCGGCTACAACCTGAAGCGAAACTAGGCGACTACCGCCGCGCGCCATTTTGCACGGGCTCGGGGACCTGGCCGGTCTCGGCTTCGGCGCGTTCTTTCAAGGCAGCCTTGCGCGAGAGCTTAACCCGGCCCTTGTCATCGATGCCGATGCATTTCACCCAAATGACGTCGCCCACTTTGGCTACGTCTTCGGTGCGTTTCACTCGGAAATCAGCCAGCTCGGAAATATGCA
>QHPU01000158.1 GCA_003219175.1 Verrucomicrobiota bacterium
ATTGGCAAGAGCGAGTGCGTGCTTGGGTTGATTGAGCGCGGCTACAGCCTGGTCTCGGACGACGTCACGCGGATCACGTCATTTGAGGGACGCGAATTGTTGGCGACTTCGCCGGAAGTGACGCGCTATCACATGGAGGTTCGCGGCATCGGCATTATCAACGTCGCTTCCGTCTTCGGTGTGGGCGCGATTCGGGAAGAGAAGCGGCTCGATCTGGTAGCGACGCTCAAAGATTGGAGCGACATGGAAGATGTGGATCGCACCGGACTGGACCGGGAGTTTTACAAAATCTTAAAAATGAAAGTGCCTCATGTGACCATTCCAGTACGGCCCGGACGCGACACTGCTCGATTGATCGAAGTAGCGGCAATGGATCAAAAGTTAAAAGGACTCGGACGGAATGCCGCGTTGGAATTCAATACAAAGCTGCTCAATTTAATGGAGAAAAAAAGGCCGAATGGGGTTGCTTAATCGAAAAACCGGCGCAGACGCACGCACGCAAAAGGCTGAAAAGGAAATCGCCATCGTGAACCGCCTCGGTCTCCACGCGCGACCAGCAGCACTTTTCGTTAAAGTAGCCAGCCGCTACCGGAGCGACGTCTGGGTCAAAAAAGAAAATGAAGAGGTCAATGGCAAAAGCATTATGGGATTAATGATGCTGGCTGCCGGGCAGGGCTCGAAATTACAAGTCCGCTGTGAGGGACCTGATGCCGCCCGAGCTCTCGATGAAATTGAGGAGCTCATCAAGGCGCGCTTTAACGAAGATTGACAACCGGGCTACTCTGCTGCGAATGAGTGGCGACGGGGAAAAAGGCGAAACGCGGTTCCAAGGTGTTGGGGTCTCGCCCGGAATTGCTCGCGGCGTTGTGCAAGTCATGCGCGACGAACTTGAGGAAATCATCCGCGATAAAATCGACCCCTCTCAAATTGGCGCCGAAATTGCGCGTTTCGAAGCCGCTCTCGTGCAAACGCGGATGCAGATTCTCGAGATGCAGCAGCGGATTGCGGAAGCCATTGGGACAAAAGACGCGGGGATTTTCGATGCCCATCTGCTCGTGGTCGAAGATCGAACGCTGATCGACGAAGTCCTGCGCAAGCTTGAGACCGATCTGGTCAAGGTCGAAGCGGTCTTCGAGGAAGTCGCCCGCCGCTACGCAGAGACATTGAGCAAAATCGACGATCCGTATTTGCGCGAACGCGCCTTGGACATTCAGGATGTCATGCGCCGCGTCGTTCGCAATTTGCAAGGAAAGGCGCCAAAAACGATGCCGCTTCCAGGTGAAGCGCACATTCTTGTCGCCCACAATCTCACACCCTCGGACACGGCGGCGATGGACCGGCATCGCGTCCTCGGCATCGCAACGGACCTCGGAAGCCGCACCTCCCATACCGCGATTATGGCGCGCTCCCTCGGCATTCCGGCGGTCGTGGGATTGCACGACGTGACTGAGAAGCTCGAAAGCGGATGCATGGCCCTGCTCGATGGGTTTACCGGCAAGGTGATCATTAATCCATCGCCGGAGACCCTTGCTTACTACGGTGAGGTTGAAATCCGGCAATTCAAGGTTTCGAAGGAATTGGCCGAATTGCGAGAGCAACCGTCGACCACCCGCGACGGCCAGCACGTTGTGCTCTCGGCAAACATTGAGCTGCCCGACGATATCGTCAGTGTGGCGACGAATGGCGCGGAGGGAATCGGACTCTACCGCACGGAGTTCTTGTATCTTGACCGCGATTCACTTCCTGGCGAAGACGAACAACAGGAGACCTATCGCCGTGTCGCCGAAACCGTCCGGCCGCATCCGCTCATCATTCGCACGTTCGATCTTGGCGGCGATAAAATTGCCGGCGGCATCGACGTCAGTGACGAATTGAATCCATTTCTCGGCTGGCGAGCCATCCGCTTTTGCCTCGAACACGAAGAGATTTTCAAACCGCAGCTCCGGGCGATTCTTCGCGCCAGTACCGTCGGGAACGTCAAGATCATGTTCCCGATGATTTCAGGAGTCGCGGAGATGCGCCGCGCGCTTGCTATCCTTGACGAATGCAAAGAGGAGCTCCGCGCCGCCGGTATTCCATTCAATCCCAATCTGCAGACCGGAGCGATGATTGAAATCCCCAGTGCGGCGATTTGTTCGGACGCGCTCGCACCCAGCGTCAATTTCTTCAGCATCGGCACGAATGATCTTATTCAGTACGCTATCGCGGTCGATCGCGTGAACGAACGGATCGCTCACCTTTACGAACCGACGCATCCGGCCGTCTTGCGCCTGATCAACATGGTAGGCGAAGCCGCACGCAAGAATAAGATCTGGTTTGGTGTTTGCGGCGAAATGGCAGGCGACATTGAACTCACTCCATTGCTCCTCGGCCTCGGCGTCGATGAACTCAGCGTCAGCCCAACCCTGGTGCCCCGGGTCAAATCGGCCCTTCGCAGCCTTGCGCTGAACGAATGCCGGCAACTTGTGCAAAAGGCGATGCGACTGGAAACGCCTGGAGAAATCCTCGAGCTTTGCTCGCAGCTTGCCCGCGAACGCTACGGTGCACTGCTCAGCTGATCCTTATTCTTCGGTTGTTTCCGATTCTGGATCGATCTCCGGCCTGAGACCTTCTTCTTCCATCTTGCGGAGGACGTCGCTCATGTCCTCGACCTCATCCCAGACCTCCTGGCTCACATAGATTGGGGCCTTTTGTTGCGTCGCCATGGCAATGCAATCGCTCGGCCGGGCATCGAGCTCGATGATTTTTCTCTGCTGCAGCTCGTTTTCCGCCGAGATGATCATGCGGGCATAATAGGTCGCGTTTTTCAGATCATTAATGATGACGCGCTCGACCCGCGCACCGACAGCCGTCATCAAATGCGCCATTAAATCGTGCGTGAGCGGCCGTT
>QHPU01000056.1:0-25898 GCA_003219175.1 Verrucomicrobiota bacterium
GCACAACCTTCATCATCCGATTGCCTACCGAAGTCCGCGAGCCGAAGGCTGAATCTGCGGCCGCTTCGGAGTCAATCGCCTCACTGAAAATGGAAGGGAGACCTGTCTTGGTGGTCGATGATGATGCGGATACGCGTCAAGTGCTCCAACGCTTCTTAAATCGAAAAGGGTTCCCTGTTGAATGTGCATCCAGCGGCGTGGAGGGTCTGCGTTTAGCCAGAGAATTGCATCCCATGGCCATCATACTGGATGTGATGATGCCAGGAATGGACGGCTGGGCCGTGCTTTCAACGCTCAAATCTGAAGAGGAGGTGAAGGATATTCCGGTAGTCATGCTAACCATCGTTGATGACAAAAATCTTGGTTATGCATTGGGGGCCACTGATTACTTGATTAAACCGGTGGATCGGGACCGCCTTATCGAGATTCTCGCGAAATTCCGGAACGTGCCGCCGCCGCGTTCGGCCTTGGTGGTTGACGATGAAGAACCAGCTCGCAAAATGCTGACGCAGATCTTGGAAAAAGAGCGCTGGAATGTTGTTCAAGCCGAAAACGGGCTAGAGGCACTGGAACGAATTGCGAAACATCGGCCCGACTTGATCCTGCTGGATTTGGTGATGCCAAACATGAACGGTTATCAATTTCTCGCAGAGCTCCGCAAGCACGAGAAGTGGCGATCTATCCCCATAATTGTCGTGACCGCGAAGGACATGTCCACGGAGGAGCGCCTCGCACTGGATGGCTATGTCGAGAAGGTGCTGCCAAAACACGCTCTCACCGAAGAGGCCTTGCTCACGGAAATCCAAGATCTAATCGCAGCCTGCGTGCACGCCAAACAACCGGCGCCGAACAAACGAGGCATCTAGCTTCGACAGCACAATATTAAGCACATTTTGTCGAAAATATTATTAGTAGAAGACAACGAAATGAACCGCGACATGCTCACGCGTCGCCTTCAACGCAGGGGGTATGAAGTCGTGGTAGCTGTCGACGGCGCGCAAGGTCTCGCCATGGCCCAGTCGGAAACTCCAGCGATCATTTTGATGGATATCAGTCTGCCAGTGCTCGACGGGTGGGAAGCAACGCGACGGCTTAAGATGGCGCCGGAAACCAAGTCGATTCCAGTTATCGCACTCACCGCACACGCCATGACCGGCGATCGTGAAAGATGCATCGAGGCAGGATGCGATGACTTCGATACGAAACCGGTCGAAATCACGCGGCTAGTTGGAAAAATTGAGACTCTTCTTCAAAGATCGAAAATGCAATGAGCAGCGACGGACAAGGCTCGGTCTCACCACCTAGGGACGGTGACGACAACCGTGGCGTGAAAAATAAATTTTCGGGCAATCTAAAACACGAGCTGCGTACTCCACTGAATCACATTATCGGCTACTGCGAAATGCTGCTGGAGCAAGCGCAGGACGAGGGCTTGGACATTTTTGTTGCTGACCTCGATCGAATTCATTCTGCAGGCGAACAGCTATTAAGTATCGTCGATGATCTTTGCGATCCTGTAGCGCATCGAAAAATGGATGAAGCTTCGATGCACCACGAGGTTCGCACACCGTTAAACCAGCTAATTGGTTATGCGGAAATGTTACAGGAACAGGCGAAAGAGTTGGGACACGATTCTTTCGCTTCAGATTTGCAGAAGGTACATTCCGCTGGAAGACGTTTGCTCGACTTAATTGTACAAAATTTCGCGTCAAGTGAGCTCAATTCCGAGGCTCTGGGCAGCGAGTTTAGTCCTTCCAAACGCCATCAAGCTTTTGCGAGAGAACCCACGCAGGACCAAGACAAGGCAGCGGGTCCAGCTGCTTCTACCGGTTCTTTGCTGGTCGTCGACGATAACGAGCTGAATCGTGACATGCTGAAGCGACGCCTAGAACGGCTCGGGTACGACGTGTCGTGCGCCGAAAACGGCATCGAAGCATTGAAACTAGTAAGAACAGAATCTTTCGACCTTTTGCTTCTGGATGTCATTATGCCGCTCATGGACGGTTTTGAAGTGCTCGAGCAGCTTAAAGCGGAATCTCTGCTTCGAGACATCCCTGTAATTGTCCTCTCAGCGTCTGACCAGCTTGATCATGTTGTGAAATGCATCCAGAAAGGGGCGGAGGATTATCTAAGTAAACCGTTCAGTCCGGTGCTACTCCAGGCTCGGATCGGTTCATGTCTGGAAAGAAAGCGGCTGCGCGACCAGGAAACTCTCTACTTGCGGCAGATCGAGGAGGAAAAGCTGCGATCTGATGAATTGCTACACGTCATCCTTCCTCGCGATATTGCGGCAGAGTTAAAGATGACGCACGCCGTTAAGCCACGTCGTTTTGAGAACGTGGGGATACTTTTCTGCGATATTGTAGAATTCACGGCCTATAGCGCCCATCGTGGGCCCGAAGAGATTTTATCACATTTGCAAACGTTGGTTGAGGCGTTCGAGCAGCTCTGTCTTAAGCATAGCCTGGAGAAAATTAAAACGATCGGCGACTCGTTCATGGCTACCGCTGGGCTAGCGACAGCACTAGACAATCCAGCTCTCAACTGCGTCAGATGCGGTCTGGAAATGGTGGCCGCTGCCCGGGACATGCCGGCGAACTGGCGCGTGCGCGTCGGCGTTCATGTCGGGCCCGTTATCGCCGGAGTAGTTGGGCACAGAAAATATCAATATGATGTCTGGGGTGATGCAGTAAACACTGCTAGTCGAATGGAACAAGCTGCTGTCGCGGGGTCCGTCTGCGTTAATAGAGACACCTGGGATGTGGTTGCGGAGCGGTGTCGCGGTCGATCGTTGGGTCGGATCGAATTAAAGGGCAAAGGGGAACAGGAACTTTTTGTCGTTGATGCCGTGATCAATTAGCCACAGGTGAACATGAATGAGTGTTAGTTAGCGGGCGACTTGCATCGAGGGAAGGCTTCTGCGAACCAGATTACTATTGGATTGGCGCTGAGTTATCGCAAACATCGCCGGTTTTGCCCTACGAAGGGGATGGACAAACGGCGAAGAAAGTAACAAAGTGAATCGGTCCGCACACCAATATCGGTAGTGGCCGGGCTTGGCAAGTGCGATCAAGCGCTATGAGCGTTAATACGTCGCGTGTGCAAGTCCAGTTCTGGGGGACCCGGGGCTCGCTTGCCAGGCCGGGGCGAAACACAGTTCGTTATGGTGGCAACACCTCCTGCGTTCAGGTGACCTCCCCAAAAGGCTCCTTGGTGGTCATCGATTGCGGCACTGGTGCGCATGACCTTGGCCGATCAATGCTGGCTGAAGCTAGAGGACCTCTGCGCGGTAGCATCCTGTTCAGTCACACGCATTGGGACCACATCCAGGGATTTCCTTTTTTTGCGCCGCTGTTTGTTCCCGGGGGTCACTGGGATATCTATGGGCCGGCCGGTCTCAGCCAGTCGCTTCGCGACACGCTTGCCGGACAGATGGAGCACATTTACTTCCCAGTCACACTCGATGAGCTCGGTGCTAGCATCCTTTTTCATGACCTCGTCGAGGGTAGCTTCGAGATCGATGATATCCGCGTCACTACGCGCTACCTGAACCATCCGGCCCTCACCCTCGGCTATCGGCTGGAGATGGGCAGCGCCTGCGTAGTCTATGCTTGTGACCACGAACCTCACTCGCGAGTTCCCGGCCAGAAGGCGCAGATGCATGAATTTGACCGGCGTCACAGCGAATTTCTCGCGAGTGCGGATCTGGTGATTCATGACGCCCAATTCACGGATAAAGAATATGCCAACCGCAAGGGCTGGGGCCACAGTCCGGTGGAATACGTTTCCGAGATCGGCCAACTTGCTGGCGTCAAACGGATGGCTTTCTCGCATCACGATCCCGGACGAACCGACGATGCACTCGACCAAATCGTCGAATCCATTCGGAGCGATCTGAAGAGGACGGAATCTCCCATGCACGTCTTCGCAGCCGCCGATGGCCAGGTGATCGAACTGGACGTCTCCAGCGCTACAACAACGAAAATTTCGCGCGGCAAATTCTCCACCACGTCCGCCACCGCTCCAGCGGTGAAAGATTCGTCGGTGCTTATGGGCGTTTCCGATGCGGGATTGGCGCTTGTGCTGATGGAGGCGGCGCGTGTCGAAGGCGTGCGAACCACTCATGCCTTGGATGCAGCCTCCACGGTGCGGATGGCGAAGTCTGCTCGACCGGGACTGATTCTTTTGGAGGACCAACCAGCGGGAATTGATGGTTTGAGTGTCTGCCGGAGCTTGCGTTCAGAGCAAGACCTGCATCTGAAGCAGGTGCCTGTCGTCATGGTGGCGGATCGCGAAAGAACCACCGAAGGAATGGCCGCCGGAGTAACCCAATGGTTGATCACCCCGTTTTCGGTCCAATACGCGAGCGCACAAAGACAAGCGTGGCTTTGGCGTTCCGCCTGTCGGTGGGTCCGCGCCGCTCTGCCGCCCGATGAGGAGAAGCGCCTGGCCACGCTGAGTGGATTGTCTATCCTCGACACTCAACCGGAAGAGCGGTTCGATCGCATCACCCGCATCGCCGCTGCTGTGGGTGATGTGCCCATCGCCCTGGTTTCACTGGTGGATCACGACCGGCAGTGGTTCAAATCCTGCCACGGCCTAAGCGTGACAGAAACCTCGCGCGAACTCTCCTTCTGCGGCCACGTCGTCTTGAATCGTGCGCCCGTGATCGTGCCTGACGCGCTTCTGGACGACCGGTTTGCCGATAACCCGCTGGTCACCGGCGAACCGCGAGTGCGCTTCTATGCCGGGTTTCCTATTTTTTACACCGATGGTAGCTGCCTGGGCACGCTTTGCCTGATCGACACCCGTCCACGTCAGTTTCCCGCCGCGACCCTTCAGCGGTTTGAGGATCTCGCCAGCCTTGTTCAACAGGAGCTGAACTCCGGCCCGCAACAGACCGCGGCCTGAAGTCGCCTGCCAGCGCTCCCCGCTCTCACAAACTGGAGACGCGCGGGAGGGCGCTTCGGATCCACGTCCCGCGTCGTTCCAGAATGATTCGATAATCTGTGCGGCGATTCGCTTCGCGGCCGCGATCTCCTTCGTCCTGTGCTGCGGAATATTTCCCGGCGACTCCCGTCGACCGCGGGAGCCGTAAACCGAACATGCCAATCATTTCTGCCTCGGGTGGATGCTGGAGAAATATTTTCCGCGTTGTGCAACGGACCGAGTATGAGTAATCTCGAATCCTTTATATGCTGACGCTGATGCTAATGAAACGTGTAGTTTTATGTTACGGATTCAGTACGCACGAAAATACACGCTTCAACAGTGTTTGCCTAGGTGCATCTTGATTTGCACCGTTAGCTCAATTGGCAGAGCAGCTGACTCTTAATCAGCGGGTTGCAGGTTCGATTCCTGCACGGTGCAATTGTTACCGGCCCAAGCGGAAAGTGCGGCCGTTCCAATCCTCGTAGGAGGCACCCACAGTGATGTGGACCTTATCGTTCCCGACTTCGCCGATGATGTAACCTTCCTTGTAGTCGCCGCCAAATTTTCCCGTTGATCTGCCGTACACGAATCCCACTTCACCCGTCACGTAGTAACCTGGCCGCAAATCCAATGGGTAATCGGATGAATCTTTATCCCTGGAAGATGTTGCCGGAACATTGCGACTCGGTGACTCCATCGCCATCGTCGTAGGAAGGAAACTTGTCGGGGTCCCGACCAAATTAAATGTGGTTGCTAGAGAGAAGGTTTCCCGATTTGAGAACGTCGTCGGTCCGGGGGAGCCGTCGACCAGCAACGGATCACCTAATCGGCTAAAAACAGCCGGTTGAAAAAACAAGGGGCGGCTGTTCTGCGGAGAAAGGGAATTTAATTGAGCAAGCGAAAGAACTCGAAGCGGCTGCTCCGCACCAAGTGAGAGACAAAGACCGAGGAATGCGGCCACGCCCAGAACTACTTGTTTAGTCATGCGAGAATTCACAGCCAAAACGTCACCCGCGCCAGCGAAATTTTCACGCTCCATGTTAAGTGAAACCCTGATGAGTAGAGAAAGTTGCGAGGGCAACTTCGATCGAATTTCAAATCTCAAATCAGCCCGCGTTCGCGTACCACAGAACGAAGGGGATGGTCCGATGGAAGTCTTTCCATCAAGTCTTTCTGAACATCGGCAACGCGCTTTCTCTGCTCATCTCGAAATCTCGATTTGGCAGTCAGATGTCGCTGTCCCTTGATCTCAGAATTCTGAAGAGAATCGGCCCAGGCACGCAATTGGCGCGAAGAGCTCTCAGCGATCGATTTCAAATCCGAAATCTGAATTTTGAGATATGCTGGCCAATTGCCTTTCTCTGCACGGCGCTCCTTAAGACAAAGCATCGAACGCACCTCTCCAGCTGAACCGCGGGCGATGTAAATGAAGGCGAACAGTTCGGCTGTCGTACCACGCTCAAAACCTTCGGCGATATTATTCGAGACAGATAGTGCTGCACGATCGAGCTGATCCCGAAAACCGCGAGTCACAATAAACTTGTGGTTCTCCAGGAGTTCTTCAATTGCTTCATAAAGTTCTACGGCTTTTTGCCACACCGGCAGATCTTCAAAACGGTTGTAAGTCATGGAGCGGCAATTTATGCGGCGTGCGCATGGCTGACCATACTTTTACGCCCGCTCGACGCGCCTGATTTGAAATTTCAGATCTGAAATTTGAAATCTCCTATCCTACATAGCGTTGTGCAATGGGCATGCGGCGACCGACACCAAAGGCACGGCTCGTTACTTTCAAACCAGGCGCGGCCTGGGCGCGTTTGTATTCATTGAGATCAACCCGACGCTGCACCCAGCGCACGGTGGCTTCATCAAATCCCTGTGCGACGATTTCCGCCGCGCTCAAATTTTCTTCCACGTACAACCGCAGGATGGCATCTAGTACATCATATGGCGGAAGAGTGTCCTGGTCCTTCTGGTTCGGGCGCAGTTCTGCGCTCGGCGGCTTTTCAACAGTCGAAACAGGAATGATTTTGCGTTTCCGATTAATGAACCGCGCCAGCTCGTATATCATGGTCTTGGGCACATCGCTGATCACAGCTAGACCGCCCGCCATGTCGCCGTAAATGGTGCAATAACCCACCGCCAATTCGCTCTTGTTTCCGGTGGAAAGAACGAGATGCCCAAACTTGTTCGAGAGCGCCATCAACGTCATCCCGCGCAATCGCGCTTGCATGTTCTCTTCGGTCGCATCCTCGGTGCGACCGGCAAATACTTCTTTGAATTGCGCCTTGAAAACTGTGAACGTATCGGCAATCGGAATTTGCAGACACTGGATGCCAAGATTCTTGGACAGAGCGAGCGCGTCCAGTACGCTGCCGCGTGAGGAAAATTGGCTCGGCATGGAAACGCCGGTCACATTCTCCGGAGCAAGGGCATCGGCTGCGATTGCCGCCACGACCGCGGAATCGATCCCGCCACTTAACCCGAGCACTGCGCTCTTGAATCCGCACTTACCCAGGTAATCTCGCAATCCCAAACGCAGCGCATCGTACAATTCCGCCATGATGTCTTCTGAAGGAATGGTCGCAAGCGCAGCACTTTCTGAATCCACGACAACATTCGCCTCCTCGAACGCCGGTAACTGCGCGATCAATTCCCCGCGCGCATTTACCGCGATGGAATTACCATCGAAAACCAACTGGTCGTTACCGCCGACCGAGTTGCAATAAAAAATCGGGCGCTGATACGTCCCCGCCAATCCAGAGATCATTTCCCGCCGCACCGTCGGTTTGCGGAGATTGAAAGGGGATGCGCTGACATTGAGAATGATTTCCGCTTCTTGGTTAACGAGCGAGCGCAGCGGATCGCATTCGTATAATGGCCGCGGTAGATAACCTTCCGTCCAGATATCCTCGCAGATCGTAACCCCGATGCGTCGACCACGAAAATTCAACGGCGCAACCTTCGTGGCCGGCTGGAAGTAACGATCTTCATCGAACACGTCGTAGGTGGGCAGAAGCGACTTGTGCGTTTTCTGCATCGGCTGATCGGCTTGAAGCAGAGCCGCGGCGTTATGGAATGGCTTGCCGCGGTCTTCGTTGCGATCAACAAAACCGACCAACAGTGCCGTTTTGCTCAGCCGCTTTTGCAGCCGATCGAGCGCCGCCAGATTTTCCGGAACGAACCGTGATTTGAAGAGGAGGTCTTGCGGCGGATAACCGGTAACCGCCAGTTCAGGCGCAATCACGATATCGGCGCCGGCCTGCGCGAGCTCATCGTAAGCCTTAGCGATTTTCTCGAAGTTGCCCTGCAAATCACCGACCGTTGGGTTGATTTGCGCGAAACCGATTTTCATTCGCGCAACAATTTACGCGCGCGGAATGGAGCGGCAAGAAACCCGCCTACTTCTTTTCCGTGCCCATGACGGTCCGATGCTCGTAACCGCCATTCAGGGCCTTATCCGCGCCTTCCACGAAGACCTTAGCCCATTCAATAAGGCCGGCAGCAGCGAGAGCCGCCACGGCACAAATGATGACTTTTTGGAAAAAGGTGGCATGCACTGGCTCTTTAGGAGCACATGAAATGCCATAAAAACAAGAGAGGCGCGAATCTTTGGGGTCGTCGATCGGCGGTCATAGACCGCCACTACAGTCACCAGAATCCCCATTGGGGGGTCTGCATGATCCACAATCCCAGGAGCAGGTTGGTGGTAGCGTGGGCAAGAATGCACGAAGCCAGGCTGCGGCTGCGATAAGCCACCACATTATAGAGCATGCCGCAGACGAAGGCTGCGAGCCAGTCGGGGCGGGAATGACTAAAAGTGAACGCCACGGTCACGAAAGCAAAAGAGAGCCAGCTAAATTTGCCGAACGGTACCTGCTCGAAGTGTTCGTCGATCACAAAGCGCAGCAGGAAGGTGCGCCAAAAAAATTTCTTCCATCAGAGGAACAACGACAACGAGGCGAAGGAAACGAAGAGTTACCGATAACCAGTAATTCGCGGTGTTGCTAGTCAGGAGACTGGGATCGAACCCGACGTTGCGCGGCGGGAAGTTAAAGAACTGCTCAGAAGCGATCCAGATCACGAAAATGCCAAACGCAATCAACAGGGTGAATGCTACGTTTTTTAGTTCGTGAAATTTATAGCAACGTCGGAACCAAAGTAGTAGCGCGCCACACAGAATCGTCTGCGCGGGATAAATCCAAAATTTAACATGCCGCAAAACAACACTGCCGCTCAGCAGTTGCGAAAGGGCGAGCAAAACGAGGAAAACAAACATCGGCAGGACATGGGCGAGGAGCGGTCGACGATGCGATCGCATGGAATGGGTTCTGCTATTCTTTCGGCGTGTCTACGGAAGAAGGCAAAGCAGAGGACGAACTCGTGCGCACGCTGGAGTTGGAGCTTGTGCGAAAGCGACTTCGCTGGCGGCAGGACCGCGAAAAGTATCGAACTCTACGCGTTCTAAGCTTTAGCTTTTTGTCTCTTGTTATTCTCGCGGGCCTGATCGGTTTCTTCTTTTTCTTCACCCGGGCAAAGGATGAGCGAGAACAACATCCTATACCTTCGCCCGCATTATCGCCGCACTAGAAGACTAACAAATCCCAGCGCGCACGTTGATTTGGAATTTGTCTGGGCGCGCGCATCAAGAAACCAAGGGAGGCGCCGTTTCTAGCTGTCGATTGTGTGAAAGCTCAACGCTTTAGAGCCATCGATGAAGTCGTATCGACGCGAACTTTCTGGTTGGCCCGCTCATTGATGACAAAGGTATTGTTATCGCCGAACTGCGCCCACGGACCATGGGGGACTTCTTCGAATTCCACGAACCGCCAATCGGTCACGTCCGTGTCGCCGAGTCCGAGAAAATCGCGGACTGCCGGAGAGACATCGAGTCCGGCACCCTTGTTGAGGTTTGGTTTGGGGCGTTCATTGCCAAAAACGTACTGCCAGTTATCGGTGCGGAAAGGCCCGGCGTCTTCCCATTGCGCGTAAACGACGCGATTACCTTTGCGAATTGCAACCCAACGATCCTTACACGTGCTGACGGCGGGCCCCTGATAGGCGTTCTTGAACCACGGAACCACCTGCGCCGCTTCCGGTCGATGCCCATTCGACGCCTTATCGTTGTAGGGCAGTGCACAATAAAACGGATTCTGTCGCGGGGTGAAGTTCGCGGGAATGTAACCCGCGCGGTGAGCCCGATCCGGATTGTCGAATCCACCGTAACTGCGAGTCCAGTTCTTGTCCCACGAACTCGAACGATTGGGCACCGGATTGTTTCCACTCGGCTGTTCGCCGATCCAGAAAACCGTTGTCACAATTTCCTTTTTCCAAGGATAACGTTCTTCATGGCGCGGTGGATCCTCCCGGCCCGGAGGAAATGCGCTCGTTGTTTGCAGCAGTGAAAACGAATCTTCCGACGCGCGATCGGATTTCTTGGTCATCTTTTCCTTTGCCGGCAGAATTTTCGCCGGTGCGGAATGCGTAAAGAATGAAGTGATCGACGAAAGGATCACCGCCAAAGTATGAGTGAATGTTCCAGGCTTCATCGGTTTTGAGCGCGACGGCGAAGGAGCTCTCTCTCATTAAGAATCGATCTTACCGCGCGGAATGCGCGTGATACTCAACGAAAAAGCTAACGCCTCGCGATTGTAAGCTGCGCCTTTTCTAGCAGTTTTCCCTCTTCCGGAAATAAATTCGCTTTTGCTCCCAGATCAAGAAATTTTGCCGCCTGCGGAAAGTCGCCGCTGCCAGCCAAGATCACGCCATAGTAAGCAGCAATTTGCGGGCGTTCCAACTCGGTCTCGGAAAAGTCACCAGGTAGTTGCGACGCTTTTTCGACATCGCCCGCAATAGAGCGCAATTTTTCATGCAATTTCTGCACGCTGGAGCTTTGCGACCACGGTCGCAAAAGGCAATCTGCGCCAATACTAAGTAGCGCGCGTACGTTCCATTTGCGCTATCATCGCCGCATGTTTGCGCTCAGGCCGATCGTATTTCTCGTTCTTATTGCGATCGGCGGAAATTGCGCCGCACAAGACGCCAGCGCTCCTCCTCAGGTGCTACGAGTGGCCTTTTGGAATATTCAATGGTTCCCCGGCCGTCATC
Source organism: Verrucomicrobiota bacterium (assembly GCA_003219175.1). Lineage (GTDB taxonomy): Bacteria > Verrucomicrobiota > Verrucomicrobiia > Chthoniobacterales > UBA10450 > AV69. The sequence goes on from QHPU01000056.1 coordinate 11,041, forward strand.
CCTTCGCCACTGCCTCCAGTGAACGCGCCCAGACTGCATCGGTGCATCGCGATATGCACAAGATCAATGCAGACGTGCTCGGAATGGAGGAGGTGCGGGATTTTTCCAGGGCGACAATCGCGGTCTTGCCCCTTGCCGGCATGAAAGTTGATGTGATTTCAAACTTTCCTCCGCGCGAGGGTCAGGACGTCGGACAGCAGGTTGCTATTGCCAGTCGCTTCCAGCCCTTGGGTGCCTGGGTCGAATTGTGGAAACCGAACGGTGCACTCGTTCCACCACGAGGATTTGCCTTTGCCGCCTACGAAGTCACGCCACGCCATATCCTGTTGGTTTATGCGGTCCACTTCAAGAGTAATCGCGGTGAAGTTTCCGAAGATATCGCGATCCGTGAAGAATCGATGCGGCAGCTTACCACGCACATGCGCGCGATGAACGACGCCTACGCCAAACTGGGAATTGTAAGCTGCATCGTCGGTGGCGACTTCAATACTGCGCCGGATGACTCACGTTTCGGCGGTGAAAAAACTACGCGCCTGTTGTCTGACAACGGTTTTTCGTGGTGCTGGCAGGATATTCCTTTTTCACGTAGGATTAGTTTGCCAGCGGACAAACTTTTCCCGGCCGCTTGTTTTGATCACATCTTTGTCCGCAACGGCAAATTCAACTCCGCGCGAGTGATCGAAACGTCGAGAGGATCGAGCGACCACAACGCCATTTTCGCCGAAGTGCAACTCGCGCCCTGATTTTGGTCAGATTTGCGGCGCGGTTACAAAATCTAGTCCAGGAATTTACCGGGATTCAGAATGTTGTTCGGATCTAATGTGCGCTTGAGCGCTTGATGCCATTGGCTTGCAATTTCACCACTCGCTTCCGGCCACCAGCGTTTTTTCGCCAGTCCGATTCCGTGTTCCCCAGTAATTACTCCGCCCCACGCCAGGACTTGCCGAAATAATTGGTCGAGTGTCGCTTGCACTTTGTCGCGCACCGTGGCTTCGCGATTATAGCGATCCGCCATGATGTTGACGTGAATATTTCCGTCTCCAGCGTGGCCAAAACAGGCGATCGGGAAACCGGATCGCGCGGAAAGTTTCTCGGCAAACGCAACCAGATCAACCAGGCGGCTCCGGGGGACCACAATATCCTGATTCAGCTTCGTCAGCCCGGTCGCGCGCAATGAATTGCTGAATTCCCGACGAAGTGCCCACAACTTTTCAGAGTCCGCTTCGTTGGCGGCAATCTCCAATGCTGATGGGTTTCGGCCCCGAACCAGATCGCGAATCTTTTCCATTTCGGCGGCGACGCTCTCTTTCTGTCCGTCGAGTTCAACGAGTAAGTGCGCGTTGCCGGGTGGAACGTGTGCGCCCCCGGAATCGTGCCGCGCGGCTTGGAGAGTAAATTTGTCTGCGATCTCGAGCGACGACGGAAGAAATCCAGCGGCAAAAATTTCCTGCACCATCGCCGCTGCTTCTGACATGGCGTCGAACGAGGCCGATAAAGTCGCGCGCGTCGGTGGGAGCGGAAGCAGTTTGAGCGTAATCTCGGTGACAATTCCGAGCATTCCTTCCGATCCGACGAAGAGGCCGATTAAATCAAACCCGGTTTTGTTTTTGTGGACGCGACCCCCCGTGTGAAGCAGGTCGCCGTTTGCCAAGACAACCTCGAGGCCGATTACGTAATTGCGGGTAACACCGTATTTCAAACAACGCGGGCCGCCGGCATTGGTCGCAACATTACCTCCAATGGTGCAATGCTCGAGACTGGCGGGATCCGGCGGATAAAACAGTTTCTGTTCGCGGACTGCTCGTTTCAGGTCGGCGGTGATCACACCCGGTTCCACGAGCGCAATGGCGTCGGCAAAATTGATCTCCTTGATCCGGTTCATGCGCACGAGCGAAAGCGCAATCCCGCGCCGAATCGGAACACAGCTCCCCACGTAACCATAGCCCGCTCCCCGCGCAGTCACTGGGATCTCATTCTCGTTAGCAAATCGCAACAGCTTGCAAACGTCGTCGGCCGATCGGGCGAAAATAACAACTTCCGGACTTTCGTGAGCAAACCACTTATCGCCGCTGTGCTGGGCTAATGTTTGTTCGTCATCCGCAACCACGTCATGGCCGAGCAAATGCCGCAACTGCGAAGAAAGGCCCATGTTGCAGCTTTGCCGCAGGAGCGTGGCAGGGCAAGCGCTACGCTTGCCCAAATGATCGCCGCAGTCGGAGCGACTGCCTTTCTTTTTCAGGGCGAAATCGCGACACGATAGTGTCGCGTGTGTTCATCCATCCGAGCGAGGAGCGCTTCGGCTTTGGGATAGATCACCGGCTTGCTCTGGTTTTCACCGGCAAACACCTTTACCCCTTCCATCGACTCGAATCGCAGCAGAGTTATGAATTCGACTTCATCTTCGTCTTCACGAATAAACAATTCCGCGCCGTGATAACCTCTGATCTTACGCTGAGCGATGTCAGGAAAAATTTCGTTTCGCAACAACTCTTCATAGGTTTTTGCGTCCTGCGGTTTGGTCCAGCCATGCCAGATTCGTGCCATCATGACAGGCCCATAATCTGATAACCGCCATCGACGTAAATTACCTGTCCGGTAATCGCGGCCGCCCCGTCGCTGGCGAGAAAAATGCCAGTTGCACCCAACTCCGCCGGATCACAGCTGCGCCGTAACGGGGCCCGCTCCTGGTAATGCTTTAGCATTGACATGAACCCGCTGATACCACGAGCGGCCAGGGTATTGACCGGACCGGCGGAAATACAATTCACGCGAATTTTCTTCGGGCCAAGGTCGTAGGCGAGATATCGGGTAGAAGCTTCGAGCGAGGCTTTGGCCACGCCCATCACGTTGTAGTGCGGTACCACTTTCTCGGCACCGTAATAAGTCATCGCCACAATGCTTCCGCCGTTGGTCATCAGCGGTGCAGCTTCGCGCGCCAGCGCAACCAGCGAGTAAGCGCTGATATCATGCGCCATCCGAAATGCCTCTCGTGTCGTGTTCACGAAGTCGCCTTCCAGCGCTTCCTTCGGTGCGAACGCGACCGAGTGCAGAAGCAAATCGAGTCGACCCGTCTGGCCGCGCACTTCTTGAAAAAATTTTGCAATCTCTTCGTCGCTGGAAACGTCGCAGGGGTAGAGTGGAACGTTTTCCCCAAATTCACCGACCAGCTCTGCCACGTTCTCCTTTATGCGTTCGCCCTGATAATTAAAAATTAAACGCGCGCCCGCCGCCGTCCAGGCCTTCGCAATCGCCCAGGCAATGCTGCGTTTGTTCGCCACCCCGAAGACGACACCAACTTTTTCGGACAAGACTTGTGAGGTCATGATGGCGGCATCATAGCAGGATTTCGCCGTTCCGGTAGCGCACGCGTCTCGCGTGTTGGCGATCGCGTCGTCGCGATCGCGGACTTTTTGTTGCGCGCTGAATCGATCAGAGATGTGATCTCTCAGAAAGATCTTTTCGGCGAGACGCCGGAACCAACACGCGAAGCGCGTGTGCTACCCAGATTGCTGGGACGCCACACTCACGTTGACTTCAAAATATGTTTGATTCCGCGAATCGGAATAACAACCCAATCGGGACGATGATTTAGTTCGTAGCCGATTTCGTAGACGGCTTTGTCCAAAAGATAAGCTTCGAGCGCAATCCGCAGATCAGCTTCGTTTCGGGGGATGAAAGGCGCGTCGCTGGTCGCGGCGAGGTAGCTTTGCAAAAAAGTGCTGCTGATTTCACGATACCAGACATCGGCCCATCTTTCGAGAAACCGGACGTCTTCAGGTCGCATTGCTGGTTGCCAGAGTGCGCTATAGGCCGCGTATTGAAACGAGCGCATCATACCGGCGACATCACGCAGAGCCGATCGCTTCAATTTTCGCTCGCCAAGCGGGCGCGCCGGTTCCCCTTCGAAATCGAGGAAAATGAAATCGCGTCCGGTATGAAGCGCCTGTCCAAGATGAAAATCGCCATGAATCCGGATCTTGTGCGCGGCAGAACGTTGCTCGAGCAGACGCCGCTCCCGCTCCAAAATTTGCTTCTCTGCCGCGAGCACGTCCTCGGCTTCCACGCGAAACGCGTCGGGTAGGTCATCCACCTTTTTCCGGAGCAACTCAAAGGCGCGACGCGAGGAGGCCCGCATCGATTGCACAACGCTCCGCTGCGCCATGGCGTTGAATGGCTCGGGCGCGAAGGACGGATCATCGCTCTCGGACGCAAGCGCACGATGCAGCTCCCCAGTTCGTTGACCGAGCAGCCGCGCTTTCTCCGGGTAAATTCCACCAATCAATTCCTGCATGAGCTGGGCCGACCCAGCTCCGTCAAGGCCGGCTTTGCGGGAGAGAACGCGCTCGTAATAGCTGCCCACCGCGTCGAGAGTAAATTTCCACGCGTCACCTTCGTTCGCGATCGCAGATTGAATGAGCGCGAGCACGACCGTCTTTTTCCCGGAACGATATTCGAGCGTTCCGCCAAACGCCGGCACGTTCGGGAATTTTGCGCGTTCGGTCAGAAATCGTGTGATCTCAACGTCGGGATTAATCCCCTCTTCCAGTTTACGAAAGATTTTCAAAAAATATTTGTCACCGAACAGAATGGAGGAGTTGCTTTGTTCCGCTCTCATCACGCTCGAATTTCCGCTCAAATCCGGCGCCGTCGTGAACTCAGTCGTTGCCGATCCAACGATTTCGCCGCGTCGCGCTCGCAATCTTCGCTGCTCGCGAATGATGCGATAAATCTCGTCGCGATAGTCGGGATCAAAAGTTGCGTCGTGCAATATAGCGTTGCTATCGGCGAATGCGGCGACGACCGCATGCTGGGCTTCGCGCGAAACGCGGTGCGCATTTTCATCGCGCGCAACCTGCAAGGGCAGCGTGTAAACTTCCGCCGCTCCTTCAGTATAATTTACTTCAATCAGAACGTGCCGCGGGCCGCCGGGATGCGGTGAGATCAAAGGATCGTCGATGACCCGAAGCTCGCGAATCGTGCGCGCCTTCGCGCCGAACCATCTGCAACCCATAAGGTAAGACGGGAGAATAGTGCGCTCGAGATCACGTCGCGACGAACCGGATAGAAGTTCGGCAAGTGCGGGCGCTGCCGCGATGGTAGGGGTGCGCACGCGTTTCCGGGCACGACTTGCAGCCGAAGGCGATTGCACAACAAACCAGTAGTGCGCGTGCGGACCGAGCGTCAACTGGTAACGGGACTTACGGATTGCTGGGAATCGATTGCGGCTAAAAACTTCCATTGGAATGCAGCCGGAGAATTTTGCGAGATCAAGTTCGAGGGGCTGCGCAAAGCGCGAGAGATTCACCACCACCAGAATTGTCTCGTCTTCGGTACGGCGCAGAAATGCAAGCACCTTTGAATTTTCCGGAAATAAGAATTCGAGCGAACCGCGCGAGAACGCCCTGTAATTCTTGCGCATCGCAATGACGCGTCGCGTCCACCAGAGCAACGACGAGAGATTCTTCTGCTGATTTTCGACGTTGATCGCTTCATAATGGTATTCTGGATCAATCGTAATCGGCAGATAAAGCTGCTGGGGATTGGCTTTGGAAAAGCCGGCATTCCGATCGGCGCTCCATTGCATCGGCGTGCGGCAACCATTGCGATCGCCAAGATAAAAATTGTCGCCCATACCAATTTCGTCGCCGTAGTACAACACCGGGGCTCCCGGCAACGAGAAGAGGAGAATATTCAGGAGCTCGATCTTGCGGCGGCTGTTGGCCAGCAAGGGTGCCAGCCGCCGTCGAATGCCAAGATTAATGCGCGCGGTCGGGTCGTTCGCGTAAACGCGCCACATGTAGTCGCGCTCTTCGTCTGTCACCATCTCGAGCGTGAGCTCATCGTGGTTGCGTAGAAACATTGCCCACTGGCAGTTGTCTGGAATGGGCGGGGTCTGCTCGAGAATGTCAATAATGGGAAAGCGATCTTCCATTTGCAGCGCCATGAACATTCGCGGCATGAGCGGGAAGTGAAAATTCATGTGCGACTCGTCACCGTTCCCGAAATACGCGACCGCATCCTCCGGCCACTGATTCGCCTCGGCCAAAAGCATACGATCACTGAAATGCGCATCGATATGCGCCCGCAATTTCTTCAGATAAACATGCGTCTCCGGAAGGTTTTCGCAGTTGGTTCCTTCCCGCTCATATAGATAAGGAATAGCATCGAGCCGCAGTCCGTCGACGCCAAGGCTGAGCCAGAAATCGCAGACCTGCTCCACTAGTTCGTGGACCGCGAGATTGTCGAAATTCAAATCCGGCTGATGCGAATAAAAGCGGTGCCAGTAATACGCTTTCGCAATCGGGTCCCACGACCAGTTTGAGGTCTCAAAATCTTTGAAGATGATGCGCGCGTCTTTGTATTCTTCCGCTGTGTCGCTCCAGACATAGAGCTCGCGCTCGGGCGAACCTGACGGCGCGCGGCGCGATTTTCGGAACCATGGGTTCTGATCGGAGGTATGGTTGATAACGAGCTCGGTAATGACGCGAAGGCCGCGTTCATGCGCCGCATTGAGAAAGGCGCGGAAATCGTCGAGCGTGCCGTAGTTTGGATTAACATCGAGATAATTGGCGATGTCGTAGCCGTCATCTTTGAGCGGCGACGGATAAAATGGGAGAAGCCAGATCGCGGTGACACCCAATTCCTGGAGATAATCGAGCTTCTCAATCAGGCCGCGGAAATCGCCGATGCCATCCGCGTCGCTATCGTGAAATGTCTTCACGTGCAGCTCGTAAATGATGGCGTCCTTGAACCAAAGCGAGTCAGACATGATTCTCAACTTTTCGCGCGAGGCCGCGCGCGACGCAATGCCGAGTTATGGAGATACCGTTGGACGCTCTTCTAATTTCGCATAAAAGTGGCGGCCTTATGTGCCTTTTTCAGCGAATCGGAAGGGCAGCAATTTCACATCAGTAAACATTGAAAGCGCGGGAGAACGAGAGCGAAACCGAGAAATCGCATGGGTTGCAGCCGGCCGTACCTAAGCCGGGGTCGCCCACGGACCTGGAATTGATGCAAGGCGTTCAGCGAGAGGAAGCTGAAGCATTATCCCAACTCTATGATCGCTACAACGGCATTATTAAGGCGCTGATCCTGCGTGTCGTTCACAACGAGGCCGAGGCAGACGACTTGCTGCAAGAAATTTTCATGGAGATTTGGAACCAAGCGAAGAATTTTTCGGCCCAGAAGGGCAAACCGCTTGGATGGATGGTGACGCTGGCGCGGCGACGGGCGATCGATAAATTGCGTAAAAAGCAAGCTTACGCGCGGGCGGAAGAGCGTTTACAACGCGAAATCGAGCAACAACCCGACGCCTGGGTGCATAATTCGACCGAAGAAGAAATTCTCGACGGAGATCGCCGCATTTTGATACGCCGTGTGATTGAAATGCTTCCCCCCCCGCAGCAGCAAGCCATCGAGCTGGCATTTTTTCGCGGCATGAGTCAACGCGAAATCGCCGCAAATACGAATACACCTTTGGGAACCGTCAAGACTCGCCTAGAACTGGGCCTTAAGAAAATTTACGACGGTCTTAAGGAGCTGCGCGATGAGCTTTGAGGAATTTCAAAACTATGCCCGCCTCTTCATTGTCGGCGCGCTTGAGCCGGACGAAGCGGCAGAGTTCGAAGCGGCGCGACGGGAATTTGGGGAAAAAGCCGAAGCATACATCGCCGAATGCTACTCTTTGAGTGAAGCTTTTGCGTTGAGTTTAAAGCCGGCGAAGGCGTCCGATCAGATCAAAGCGCGCTTGATGGAAATGGTAAAGAGCCGGCAGACGCGCTGAAATGGTTTCAGGAGAGCGGGAGACATTGCATCGCGCGCGCTTAGATGGATCGAGCAGTCGTGCCCTTCCGTCTCGGAAGATTAAAAATAGGGCCGCGTAGCCGCCATTAAATTTAAGATCGCCGGAGGAAGCCGCCGATCCACCCTCTTGTGCGCAGCGTCACCGCTCCCCTTCTTCGATCTCGCGCAGGATGAATTCCTGAAGGAAGCCGTAGAAGTTTACCTGAAAAAGACTGAGATCACGGCGACTGCCCAATGGCGAGCGATAATGATCGCACAATTCGTGATCACTGAATTGATAAGTCGCAGCAATTGCTAGCCGCGCTTGATTCAGCGTATTTAACCAGGCGTCGGCGTGGGCCATTGGAATGCGCAGCGTACAGTTCGCAAATGGCTTATCGGTGCAGCGTAATTGTTGGAGATCCTGCCGGACCGTTTCCGTGGCGGACTGGAAAAGTCGGCGCAATTCGGGAACAACGTAAAGCTTCCATTCCGCGCACAAAACTTTCTCTTCCGGGGTCGCCGGCGGACTAAAGAGACGTTCTTCTGCCGCCGGCGAATCTTTGGGTTGCGCGCTTTCCGGAATTTGCCGGAGTAGTTCTGCCAAAAAGGGATCGAGCTCGCGAATCTCAAGGGCTTCATTCTGTCGGCAAATTTCCATTAGTCGACTTTCTCGACAGTCGCGAGAAGGAGATAACCATGTAGTTGCTGCACATAGAGCTCTGCGCGCTCACGCACCCCGCTCCACAAAATGGAACGCCCGTTGTGATGCACCTCTAGCATGTGTTTTTCTGCTCTTTCTCGTGGATAACCAAAAACGCGCTGAAACACCATAGTCACATAGCTCATTAAATTGATCGGATCATTATGAACAACGACGTTCCACGGCATTTCGGTTTCTTCGCTGGTTGCTTCCTGCTTTTCGATCGTCGGCATCTCCAGCGCACTGCGCGGGATATGAACGACGGACAAGACTGTGCATTGTGTCGCTCGATTACCCCGGGCCCGATCCATGGAAAAAGTTAACACGCAGCCTTTTTCCTTCAAACGGCCCTGGGGATCAGCCACCAGTCAGCGCACGAAGGCGCCCCCGGATTGCGGACGACCGCTCCCGCTATCGGCTGCTTCCGAGGATGGTTATCATCAATTTCTTTTGCAATTGATGCATCTGCCTGCGCTTGGATGGCGTCGCGTCATCAAACCCCGCGAGATGGAGCAACCCATGTAGTACGTACAATTGAATCTCAGCGGTGACGTTGGTGTGAAACATTCGCGCTTGCGTCGCGGCCGTATCCGCGCTGATCACGATTTCACCGTGCTGAAATGTGAGGACATCGGTAGGCCCCGGAATGCGGCAGAATTCATTATGCAGGGCGGTTATTCGCCGATCACTAACAACCAGGACATAGATCTGGTTGAGAGAAGCGATCTCGGATTTTGGGTGCCTGGTTTGCCATACAAGTTTGCAGGCAATTCCAGCGAAGCGGTGCAACTTTGGCGTCGAGAACAAAACGCGACGCTGAGCATTTCGGATGGTTATTAATGGCGGCGAACGTAATTTCATTCCCGTCGTGCATCCAGAGTCTTCAGCCGCTGATAAAGCTCCTCCAATCGCGGCATCGTCGCCCCATTTGCCTGAGCGCGGCGCAGCGGTTCTCCCCAAATCGCTTCGATTTCGAGCGCACGTCCAGCTTCAAAATCGAGCAGCGTCGATGGTTTGTAGGCTCCCATCGTTTCAGTGCGCTTTATTTGCTCAACTACAACATCCATCGGCAAACTGTAACCGCAGCTCTTCGCTCCCACGACGACTTCGTTCATCAATGCTATCGCCTCTGAGCGAAGGGAATGGCTGCGCAAAATATTTGCGGTCGTGATTCCCCCCGCTGCGACCGTCAGGCCGTTGAAAGGAATGTTCCAAACCAGTTTGTGCCAATGTTCCTCCATCAGGTTCTCGACTACTCGGCACTCCACTCCACACTGACTGAATTGCCGGGCGAGATTGTGCGTCCGCTCTTTGGCCACGCCAACCAGTTCGCCGAGGTTGAGGTGTCCGTGATCGAGATGCTCAATCAAACCGGGCGAAATGCGGTTGAGACAAATGAAGCACAGCCCGCCCATCACCCGTTCGGCGCCGAAATGTTGGGCGAGAAATTCCTCGTTACCCAACCCGTTTTGCAAGGTAAGCAAGATGGTGCGTCGATGCAGCAACGGCGGAATTAACTCAAGCATGGCATCATTGTTCGTTGCTTTAAGTGTGATCAATACCAAATCACACGGGCCGATCTCCCTGGGGGTCTGGTAAACTTGCGCGTCGGCAATATGAAAATTTTCCCTCCTCCCGCGGATGCGAATACCGGAACGCTTAATTCGATCGAACCCACCTCGGACAAGAAAGTGAACATCGCGGCCGCCAACGGCGAGCTTGCCACCGTAAAAGCTGCCGATCGCACCCGCCCCGACCACGGCGATGCGAAGAGAGTCAGCCATAGACATGACAAGTTAGCCAGTTTTCCTCCGAGGAGAGCAGCCACTTCACGCCGGAGGGCGTGTTTCGGCCTGGAAGTTTCTGGTAATTAATCGGGCACCCTTATTGAAAGTGAAATAAGCCCAGGCCCACTGGAAGAGAACGACAACCCGGTTGCGGAATCCGACGAGAAACAGGATGTGCACGAACAACCACGCGACCCAAGCCGGCAATCCGCTCAGGTGCAGCAGGTGCAAATCGGCTACCGCTTTGTTGCGGCCGATGGTCGCCATACTTCCTTTGTCAAAGTACCAGAAGCGTTGGGGCTTTCGGCCTTCGATCATGTTCAAAATATTGCCAGCGGCGTGGCGTCCCTGTTGCATGGCGACTGGCGAAACACCGGGCAGCGGTTTCCCGTCTTTGCCAGTAAAGTTGGCCAAATCGCCGATTACCTGCACCTCCGGATGTCCAGGAATCGTTAGATCATCCTGGACGATGACGCGGCCGACCCGATCGACTGGAACTCCAAGTGACTTTCCAACAAAGGATGCATTATTACCGGCCGCCCAAATTTTCACGCGGCAAGAAATGAACTCGTCCCCCACCCTCAGTCCCGCTTCCGTTAGATCGGTTGCGCGCACACCGGTACGAATCTCGACACCGAGATCCTGCAATTGCTTCATCGCGCTCGTGCGCAAGTCTTCCGGGAACGCTGCCAGCACCTGTGGTTCATTTTCAATCAACACTACTCGCGCGCTCGACGGATCGATGTGATGGAAATCGCGCGCTAAAGTGTGACGCGCGATCTCAGCAATCGCCCCCGCCAGTTCCACTCCGGTCGGTCCACCCCCGATAATAACAAAAGTCATCGCCGCGGCGCGCGCTACCGGGTCGGAAATTTTCTCGGCATACTCAAACGCCAGCAAAATGCGGCGCCGAATTTCCACGGCGTCTTCCAAGCTTTTCAAGCCCGGCGCGAGACGCTCCCATTCTGGATGTCCGAAATAGGAATGCCGGGCTCCGGTAGCGAGAATCAAATAGTCGTATTGGAGGTTCATATCCCCGGCATGAACGACTCGCGTGTTCACGTCAACCGATTGAACTTCAGCCAGCACGACTTCGACATTCTTGCACTTGTGCAGGATTGCCCGGATCGGAGCCGCAATGTCCGCCGGGGATAGCGCTGCGGTAGCGACCTGATAAAGGAGCGGCTGAAAAAGATGATAATTGGTCCGATCAATGACGGTTAGGCGAACGTTCTGGCAAGCCAATTTCTTTGCAGCCTCGAGCCCGCCAAAACCACCACCGACGATCACAACACGTGGAAGTTTTTCTTCAGCCATCGCGACAATCTCGCGAGATTGAAGCTAATCGCAGCAATTTTTATTCGGACAATTCGGAGGCAAATCGTTCATTCCGCGGAGGTAACATAATTCCTGCTTTAGTTAAAGCGGACGCCATCGCTAAACTCAGCGCGTTTCTGGACTATTCGAGTTCGCTCGATTTATACCGCCGTTCTTTACGCCTTAGGATTTTTGGGTGCGAGATCCGTTACAATCTTTTCGAAACGTGGGTCGCCGCGCAGCGAATCCCAGAACGGGTGCAGTTTCAAGTTCCCGTAGCTTAAAGTGTTCGGAATTTTCAGCGTCGCTGCTATTTGCTCAATCGCGAGATCCTTTTCGCCACACCAGGCGTAAATTACGCCCATGTACTTCACCAGCTCCGCACCGTCGATTGAGTCTTTGGTGATCGGCAGGATTTCTATCGCGCGCCGCCCTTCACGGATCGCTTCATCCTTACGGCCGAGGGCCGCATCGATGAGTCCGAGTACGCACAGCGCCGGCGCATAACCGGGTTGCTCACTGACCGTGCGCTCGAGTTCTGTGTGCGCGGCGAGGAAAGCAGCTCGAGCCGTGGCATCATCGCCTTTGATGCGGGCGGCCACGCCTTCGCACCAGGAGCGCGGAAAGTTCAGATCAACGGCCGTCCCGCTTTCCGGGATAGCAGCCAAGGCCTGGGCGACCGCCGCGGGATCGCGTTCGCATAACGCAACGTAAAACCATTGGGCGGCCAGGTCTGGAGCTGTCGCCGGGTTTTCGCTTCGAATTCTTCGAATGGTTTCGCGAAGGGGACGAGGGTCTGCTCGCCATTCGAGATCGACCAAGGCGCGAGTAACCTGTGTATCCAAATCATGTGGAATCAGAGTGAGCGCACGGTCCAAAGCAGCAGCCATCGCTCGAAACTGGTGGAATTCTTGATAGCTCAGCGCAATCTGTTGAAGGATGAAAAAGTTGCGGGGATCCAGCGCAAAAGCCCTTTGCAAACTCCGTGCTGATTCGTTCCAGCGTCCCTGGCGCCGATCGATATAGCCGGTTAGCTCGAAGATATCCGAATTATTCGGCAGCGCGTGTTTGGCAAGGTCGAGTTCGGCTCGCGCCTTCTCATAATCGAGATAACAACGGTAGAAGAAATCTGCCCGAGCAAGGTGTGTCTCGCCCGCATCACGACGCAGACGAATGATAGCTTTGAGGGCGCCGTCCGCCAGGGCCAGACGGGCCGGGGTGTGATCGAGCCCAAAAAAATACAGGTAGTTATGGGCCCCCGCTAGTTGGCAGTAAGCGAGGAAAAAGTCGGGGTCTCGCGCGAGGGCTTGATCGAGTAGGGAAACGGCTTCACGCAATTTTTCGTTGATTTGGGCATTGAGCGAAATCGTCGCGACGAGCGACTTCGCGCGGACGTAAAGGCCATAGGCGATAGGATCCTTAGTCGGGCGCTCGTTGATGGCGGCTTTCTCTTTCGGCGAAACGACGGCTTGAAGCTGAGAGAGAATTCGCTGCACGATGTCACTTTGGATCGCGAAGACATCGGCCAAATCGCGTTCGTAGCTTTCTTCCCACGCAGGATTGCCAGTCCGGGCATCCGTCAGCTGCACGCTGATCCAAACTTTCTCACCGCTTTGGCGGACATTTCCTTCCAGGACGAAGGCAACGCCTAAAGTCTGGGCTATCTCGCGCAGGTTGCGTCGCGCTCCCGCAGCGTAGGTATTAGCTGAGGTGCGGTTGATTACTTTAAGATCCGCTACTTTTGCAAGAGCGGTACGAATGTCATCTTGGACACCATCGGCCAAAAAAGCATGCTCTTTATCTTCGCTAAGATTCGCCAAGGGAAGAACCACGATACTTTTCTCCGGGAGGACGGCGAGGGCAGTAGCCTCCGGCGACGCGGGCTCGGGCGTTAACTGGCGCGATAAGCTCCAAATCCCCAATCCCATGGCCAACGCTATGCCGCTCACAAGAGCGGCAATCAATACGGGCTTGCCGCGGCGATTCGTGCCCGAAGAATCCGCCCGGGCTACAGATTGTTCCTGCATTTTCGAGCTGATTTTTGTCGACTTTTGCGCGTCCGCAATTTCTTCAGGATAAACGTTCATCGGCTTGTCAAGGACTGTAGAGGCAGAGCTTGCGCTGAGGGATTTCGCCTGCTTTTCAAGCAAAATGTGTTCCCAGCGGCGTATCTAATGTCTCACTTGAGAAATTAGCCATTCGTGCTGAGTGGCAGCCTCCAGGTGAGTTTTAATCCTGCCTGCGGGCGCGGCTCGAAATTAGCTATCACCTACCAGCGTGGCTCCGGCCTCGAACTGACGATCCCATGCGAAACCTACGCGATCGCCCTGTTGGGCAAAAAATCACATTCGTCATTATGTTGATTTCAGGCATGGTGCTACTCCTCGCGTCGGCGGCTCTTTTTTGCTTTCAAGCTTATACCTTGCGGCAGCATTTCGCCCACGAACTGGCGGTGGTCGGTGAGATCACGGCTCACAATTGCGCCACCGCGGTAATGTTTAAGGATGAAGGAGCCGCAGCCCAAATCCTTACCGGACTGAAAACAATGCCGCAAATCGTCAGCGCGCGCCTCGAGGTCACGGACCGGCAGCGCCTGGCTTATTTTGGTGGATTACCGGACGAACTGGAAATCAAAGTGGCGCGATTGAAATCGGGTTTTCAATTCGACGGCAATCGAATTCTGCTCGCGCAGCCGGTCATGCTCGATGGGAAACGAGAAGGAACGCTTTACCTAGTCGCGGATCTGGCGGCAATGACATCGCAACTTCTCAAACTCTATGGTGGCGTTTTCGCGCTGGTTCTCGCCGCTTCACTCCTTCTCGCGTTCCTGCTTTCGAGTCAATTCCTGCGGTTTGTTACTAATCCGATTCTGAGCCTCGCTGGTACAGCGCGAACGATCGCCGAGCATCACGACTACGCCGTACGGGCGACGAAGGTGTGTAGCGACGAAGTGGGAGGGCTGACTGACGCGTTTAACCAGATGCTGACGCAAATTCAGTCCCAGGATAGTGCGCTGCAAACAGCGCAACACGAATTGCAGGAACAAGTAACGGCTCTTCAACACGAGATCGGCGAACGTAAACGAGCAGAGAGGGAACAGGCCCGGCTCACTGCTATCCTTGAAGCTACGCCCGACATCGTGATGAGTGCCAATCCCAGTGGCATTCCATTCTATCTCAATCGGGCGGGGCACGAAATTCTAGGCATAGCTCAAGATCGGGATATTTCCGGAAGGAAGACGCTCTATCTGCATCCCGAGTGGGCTCGCG
>QHPU01000056.1:26059-26442 GCA_003219175.1 Verrucomicrobiota bacterium
CGCGTCTCGCTGGTATGGCAGAAGTGGCGACGGGCGTGCTGCACAATGTCGGTAACGTGCTCAACAGCGTGAACGTTTCCGCCGGCCTCGTGGTCGAGAAGCTTCGCCGCTCCAAGGCGCCCAAGCTGGCCCAGGCCGCGGCTCTTCTCACCAGCCACAATGGTGACCTCGGAGAGTACCTAACGAATGATGTGAATGGGCAAAAATTACCGGGCTATCTCGCGAAACTCGGAGAATTCTTCGTTTTGGAAAATTCCGAACTACAGAACGAGGTCGATCAACTAAGCCGTAATATCGAGCACATTAAGGAAGTAGTAGCGATGCAGCAGAGCTACGCGAAGGTCAGCGGTGTTTTCGAAAACCTCCAGGCTCATCGGCTGGTA
>QHPU01000161.1 GCA_003219175.1 Verrucomicrobiota bacterium
AACGAACGCCATCCTCAAATGAGGGATGCGGCCGCAATTCGCCGCCCGATTTTACCGCATTCAGAAAATCATCTTCGACCGACCATTCCCGCGCAAGCTCCCTTGGAATTTCCACCTCGTGCAGGGCGCGATCACCCAGCCGCGCCGCGTGAAGGGTGTCGGCTGTAAAATCGTAAACTAAAGTCCCCGCCGAACCATAGACTTCCATTCGGTCGCCGGTGGCCTGGGCGTGGATTCCACTGAATTCGAGTGAGCCTTCGGCGCCATTCGCGAAACTACACAGGACTGAGAGTGCATCGGGTATGATCACATTGTAGCCCTGGCGATCCGGATAAAGAATTCTTCCCCGAGCAAAAATGCCGTCAATATCTCCAAACCAGCGATTCAGCACTTCAACATAAATTCCGAGAGTCAGAACGTTTAACCCACTGAGCTCGATGCGCTGGCGCCAATGAGCCGGTGCGTTCGGATCCAAATAGTTTCCGTGAAAGCTCTGCAGCCGAATCGTATGCGGTTCGCCGATGTGATCTTCGGCCAGCAACCGTTTTACGACCAAATCGCCACGCATCCCGTAGGGTGGCGGACAAATCATTGTCACGAGATGGGGGAAGCGGCGCGAGGTCGCCAGCATTTCCTCCGCTTCGGCACGGTCATTCGCCATTCGCGCCTGGCAGAAAACGTGTTTTCCCGCTTCCAGCGCTGAAATCGTCACGGCCGAGTGCATGTAGGGCGGTGTCCCGATCCAGATGATGTCGATGTCGGGCAAAGCGACCAGCTCCGGCCAATTTTGCATCGGCACGGCTTCGGGCACGCATTCCCGCGAAAACTTTTCCGAACTCTCATAGGTCGAATTCGAGACCGCGACGATCTCCACGTCGGATCGCTTTTGCAGACCGGGCAAATGCCGCGTCCGCACGATCGCTCCCGCGCCGACCAATCCAATTCGCAACTTTCGATTACCGTTTCGAGTCATAGGCCGCGAATAATGAAAAGCTTTGACCGCAACCCGCTATCGCCGTTCAAGAATCGCTTGACCGTCACAGGTCTCAGAACCACCTTACGCACCACTTTTTCGGTTATGTCAAAAGTCTGTAGCATCACTGGTTCACGCGTCAGCCGCGGCAGTGTGATCCATCGCCGCGGTATGGCGAAGAAAAAAGGGGGCGTTGGCCGCCACGTCACAAAAAATGTGCCACGGGAATTTCGACCGAATCTGCACGAACACCGCATCTGGGTTCCAGAATTAAAAAAGTTTGTGCGGATTCGAGTGACAGCGCGCGGATTAAAGACGATCAATAAGCACGGCGCTTATCGCGCATTGAAAAGAGCGGGCGTCATCGCGGCTTAGAAGCCAGACTGGTCCAGGAGGCTCGATACATTTGACGCTCTTGAAGTCGAAAATTCATCGCGCCGGTTGCCTGGATCGGTAGCGCGACGCTCCGCGGAGCCGGCTCGACGGAGTCTCGCCCTACCAATCCTCCGCTTAAAGTAGTCGGCCGAATAAACTACGTCGCTGTTTCAGCCGAGGGCGGGTCATTGCCATCGGCTGCTCCAACTTTGTCGGTTTCGCAACCCTCGGCGTGGCGCGAAGCAACGGAGGAATGAATCTCTGCCGCAGTGATATCAGCACTTTCGAAACGCTCATCCTGAACGGAGGGAATCGAAGCATCCCGCGGCGGAACGCCGACGGAATCGCTGGCCGATTCCTCCGCTCCGGTTGAGGAGGAGACAGTAGAAGGCTCGGTCGTGTTTTCTGCCGTTGCGGTTGGAGCGACCGCCTTCACTCGTGGCAAATCGAGTGCGCCGTCGTTAAATTCGACAATGTGACCATCGCGAATCAGCCAGCGTAACTCCGCAGCCAGCGCCAGTTTCATCTTTTCCTCTGGATCGCTTTTCAGATCAGACGGTATCAGTTTTTCGGCGAGATCTTTCCGATTGATTCGGGCCGACGCTTTCACCGTTTCGAGGATCAACCGGACGGAGTCGGAAACCGCTGTCTCTTCAATGGGCCGGGGCCGAATCGGTGAAACGAAAAGCATTCCCTTTCGATGGCGAAAGATTTGCAATCCCGAGGCCCGGAATTTTCCCGCGAGTTCCTGCATCATGTTTGACGGTGACCGCATTTCCGCGGCCCAGGCGTTTTCGATCGTATGCGCGATCCGGCGATCACGCAGGCTGCGACTAGAAAGACCATCGATCACTACTTCGCGCACTTCGGTAATCAACGATGGCAGATATTTTTCCCGAAAATGCCG
>QHPU01000034.1 GCA_003219175.1 Verrucomicrobiota bacterium
GCTTCGTCATTGGTCATTCGGCATTCTTTTTGGAAAGGTCGGCCGTGATTTTGCGACCACAACAAATGCAATTCCGATCGCAAGCAGAAAAAAGGAAAAGAATTGTCCACGGGTGAAGGCGCCGACCAGTGGCGCGTCCGGTTCGCGAAAATTTTCGCACACGATCCGAAAGATCCCGTAGAAGATGAAAAATAATCCGGTGAGGACCCCGTTTGGCTGACGCATACGGGTGCGCACGAACCACAGGATCGCGAAAAGCACAACGCCCTCGAAAAAGGCTTCGTAAAGTTGCGAGGGATGACGCGGCATCAGGATACCGCGGAGGACGTCGTTTACCTTTGAGTTATGTCGCGCGGCTTGGATGATTGTGTCGGGATCAATCAGGCCGGGGTCAATTTTCTGTGCGGCCGCAACTGCGCGCTCCCTTTCCCGCGAACTTTCAAAAAGTTCTTTTGGAAACTGCATCGCCCACGAAAGAGTGGTCGGCCGCCCGTAGAGTTCACCGTTGATGAAATTCGCACACCGGCCAAAGAATAAGCCGATCGGTGCGGCCACGACCAGGGCGTCGCCCAGATTGGTCCACGGAAGCTTGTGCTTTCGCGCGTAATAAAAACTGAGGACGAGAATACCAATCATGCCGCCATGACTGGCCATTCCGCCTTCCCATACCCGAAGGAGCGAAAGCGGATCGCGCAGCATTTCCGGTCTGTAAAAAAGGACGTAACCAAGGCGTCCGCCGATCAGCACTCCAAAAAGCGCAGTCCAGGTGATGAAATCGCTGACCCGCTCAAGCGGCAGGTCGCAGTACCCGCGCTTTGAGAGCCGGCGCACCACGAAATAGGCGGAAACAAACGCCAGCACATAGGCAAATCCGTACCAACGCGGACCGACATTGTCCCAAAGCCGGAAAATAAATGGATCGAAATTGTCGACGAAATATGCCAGCATTGCGGCGAATCTTCGCTGTCATTGCAAGGGAAAGCCAGCCTTTGGATTCTCGACCTGAAAGTCCATGCGCCCGCATTCGACGTCCTGCCGGCGTAAAACTTGACAGCTTTAAGCCGTCAAGTTTTACGTGGGCACTTTCTTGAACGGAACGAGCGGGCTCTTGCCCTGTTCTACACTTCCGCCGGGCGCGCGGCGGCTGCGGTGCTCGAAGAACGAGCGCGGCGTGGTAAGAGAGTGAGATTTTTTAATTCGGCGCTCCACCATCGTCGCAGGCCTTGCGCGAATTGTTTCCGCAAACGGGAATCGGGAACGAAACCGTCGTAAAGTTCGCGCCAGCCGGAATTCACCATACCGAGGCATCCGGCGGCGGCGCGATTCTTGGCCAAAGCCGCAAGACGCCGCTGATAGAATTTCATGATGGCGGCGGCGATGCGTCCCGGCCGGCCCTCAAACGGCAAACGGGCGAAAGCGCATTCGGGATCGCGATAAACGTGACGAACCAGACCAACATAATAACTGGCGACATCAAGCAGCAACGCTGCTGCCATCAGGTCGGCCTCGCCCATGAAAAAATATTTGTCCTGATAAAGGGCTTCGAACCATCGCCGATAAGTCGCCGGATATTGCGTGTTGTAGTACTCGAGCAGTGCGCCCACATTTTCGCCGGCAAGACTACACCCCAGCAGATTGGCCACGAAATAGCTGGTGAAGGAACAAAAATCGAGCCCCGGACTGTAGAGCGGATCGATGAATCCAGCCGCATCACCAACTGCGGCCCAACCATCCCCGCAAACCTTTTCGCTCCAATAGGGGAGCGCGGAAAACGCGTGCACATCGCCTTCGATTGCTTGTGCCTCGGCAAAGATGGCGCGGCCGACCGGATGCGAGATGAGATGATTATGCAGGCGTTGCGCCAAATTCGCGCCGGCAGGGAGGTCGAAAATTCGGTTATCATAAACAACGCCGGCACTGACATCTCCGCCGCGCAGGGGGATAATCCAGCACCACCAGCCATATCCCATGAGATGATTGGTGGCCCATTCCCGACTGGTACGACAGGCGTTGGCCATCTCCGGAAATTTTTCGCGCCATTCGCAGCTGTCCCATTCTTTCACCCCGGTAAAACGTGCCCAGACGGCGTTAATCGGATGATCAAGATTCGGGCGAAAATGTCCGAGCTTGCGCGCAATCATCGCGGCGCGTCCGCTTGCGTCCACAATCCAGCGTGCGCGAATCGTTCGCTGCTGCTGTTGAAAATCCAAAGTCAGAACTTGTTCGCCGCCGTCGTGCAATTCCAGCGACGTGACTTTTGCGGGCCGCATTAGTTCGCACCCTGCCCGGACAGTCTGCTCGAGCAGATGGGTATCGAGGGTGGCACGATCGACTTGAAAACCAGCGAGCCGCGCTCCGTAACGCGCGCCAAGTTCCACACAATCCGTCATATAGCAACTGCTCACCTCGGTGGTGGACTCGCCGACTTTGCGGTCAAACTCCGATGTTTTTTCGATAATGAGCACCCGCGCATCGGGCCGGCGACGTTTCAGCACCAGCGCGGTCGCGGCGCCCGAAAACGCGCCACCGACGATTGCCACATCGTAATCCATGGAGAAGAAAATGATGCGCGTTCTCGATGGGAAAGGCAACTTGGTCCGATGCCGGATGGGGAGGATCCGACTCGGACTGGGCATCTTTCCTGTAGCGGCCGTCTATGATCGCCGGTGATCAGCGCGCGATGTGTAAGAGGCGGTTTGGGGAAAAGCGACTTGCAGTCTGCCACTTTTTCGGCGCTCATAGAGGCGCCGCTACAATGCGACAATGAACCGGCAGGTTTGACACGTCTATGATTTTCATCAACGCGCGCGTCATTTTCCCAGACGCGATCCGCGAGGATCTTGCTGTCACCGTTGGTGCGAGAAAGATTGTGGAGATCGGCGCGCCAGTAGCTGGGGCGAATGATGTTGTCGACTTGCACGGAAATTTTCTGGCGCCGGGTTTTATCGATCTGCACGTGCATGGCGGCAATGGCCATGATGCGATGGAGGCAAATGCGGAGGCATTTCGCGCTATTTGCAACTACCACGCCAGCGGGGGAACGACCTCGCTGTTACTAACGACGGCAACGGTAGCATTCCCCGATATCCTTCTCGCTCTGACGCAAATCGGAAAACTTCGGGGACAAATTCCTGAAGTCGCGGGCGCACATGTGGAAGGGCCGTTTATCTCGGCGGATCGCGCCGGAGCGCAGAATCTCGAGTTCATTTGCGAGGCGAACGCGGAATTAATTGGCTGCCTCCTTGAACATCGCGACGTGATCAAGCGACTCACCATCGCGCCGGAAATAAAAGGAGCGATGACCGCGATGAAAGACCTTTCCGAAGCAGGGATCGTCGTCAGCGGTGGACACTCCAATGCCTGGGAAGAAGAAGCGCGCGCTGCATTGGAGAACGGAATGCAGAGTGTGACGCATACTTTTAACTGTATGTCGTCGGCCCGGCGACGTGGAACAAAACGGATTGCCGGTTTGCTCGAGGTCGCTTTGAGTGAACCGAAAATTTGCTGTGAGTTGATTGCGGAAGAACACCACGTTTCACCCGCGCTAATGAAACTGCTCTACTGCGCGAAGGGAAGCGGCGGAATTTGTCTCGTCACCGATGCGACTGCCGGTGCCGGCCTGGCCGACGGGAGTTTGTTCCGGCTTGGCGGAAGAGACTGCGTTGCAAAGGACGGCGCCTGTTTTCTCGCCGACAAGCCTGTTCTTGCCGGGAGCACTTCGCGTATGATCGATCTGGTGCGAACGATGATGCGGGAGGCCGAAGTGCCTTTGCCTGAGGTGATCGCGATGGCGTCAGTAAATCCTGCGCGCGAGGCTGGTCTCGCCAACAAAGGTGAAATCGCAGTTGGGAAGGATGGGGATTTGGTTGTGCTTTCGCCGGAATTAGAAGTGCTTCAGACGTATGTGGCAGGAGTTCTGTCATTCCGAGCGGAGCGGACGAATTCCGCTGCAGAAGTTTTAAGCTAACTTCGCGGGATCCCTCCGCTTTGCTGCGCTTCGGTCGGGATGACCAGCAATTAAAGCTCCAACAAAAATTTCGCGATCGCGAGGGAAGCGGCCGGCCGGCTGATTTTGGCGATGTTTGCCGACCATTCGCTCAGCAGGCTTGCATCATTGGCGAAGGCGCGGGTAAGAGTCGCGATCAACCCATCGTTAGTCAGGGCCACGGCGCCGGAGTTGGTTTGCGTAATGAGTTGCGCGTTGCCTTCTTCCTGACCGGGCACGATCTGATTGATAATGATCGGACACGCCGCCGCGATTGTTTCCTGGACCGTCGCCCCACCCGCTTTGCTAATGAGAATATGATGCGAAGCGAGCAGCTGCGGCAACTCCGTGGTCCAGCCGATGATGGTAAATTTTTGCGCCGAAGCATCGCGAATCGATTCGACCTTGCGCCGCAACTTTTCGTCGCGGCCGACTGTGACGGTGAGTTGAGTGTTCGGAATCCTGGCCAGCCAGGGCGTGAGATCGACAGCCAAACCCTGGCCTGCGTTTATCATCTGTAGAATTCGCCTTGGCGGGCCGGAAGGGCGGACTGGAAGCTCGGCAAAACGCGGACTGACCGGAAATCCAAAGACACGCAGTAAGGCGCGATCGACGCCGGCGTTAGCGACGACATCCGCAGTTTGCTCGTTTGCCAAAAGAAAATAATCGGTCGAACAGCGATACCAGATTGAATTGATCGTGATCGAATCGGTAATGCAGACGATGCGTTTGGGGTTGGAGCCATTCACCGGTCCGTACAGCTCATCGAGAAAATGTGCATACGGCATAAAGACTGAAACGATTATGTCGGGGCGATCGTGTTCGATAATTTGTGCCAATCGCTTGCGGGCGAGGGAAAACCAGCGGAGCCCGTAGTGAAAATCGGGGTACTGATCGATCCAGGAATAAACGTCAGACCAAATGTGCGGCGCGCGATTGATTGTGAAGAGGTACATGCGCCGGACAAGCTCGTTGATTGGTCCGAACGCTTCCGCGAAAAGATCGTGGCATTCGACAGATGCCTCGGGTGAGATTTGGGCGAGAGCGTCGCGGATTCCGCGAGCGGCGCTGTTATGCCCCTCGCCGAATCCGGCGGTAAGAATGAGGATTTTTTTCACGGCGGAAGACGGCGCGGGAGTTTAATGGATAATTGCGCAGGGCAAAGTACACTTGCAACGCCATGAAGATGCTGCGGCTGATGGGACGCACGGCGCGACGGATGGTGTGGGAGACGGCGATGGACAACACCACCGGCCTGGCTGCGCAGATGGCTTATCAACTTCTTTTCACTCTCGCGCCCGGCCTTCTTTTTCTCTGGAACTTGCTCGGATTATTCGGAACCGATCCTGGCAAACTCCATCGCATATTTGTCGTTCTGAAAGAATTTCTCCCACCCGATCCCAAAGTGCAGGACATTCTTGATTCCGCACTCGCCAGCGTGGTTGTCACGGGATCGAGCGGATGGATCGCAAACGCTGGAATCATCGTCGGAATTTATCTCGGCACCATGTTTATCAGCACCGTGTCGCGCGCTCTCAGTCACACTCATGGCGTGGTGGAGGATCGGCACTGGTGGTCGAAATATATCATTTCGTTTTTTCTCCTCTTCTGGTTCGGGATCACGATTCTTGTTTGCTTCAATGCCGTTGTTTTCGGTGAAACGCTGGCCGGAATCGCGGAAGTAAATCTGCAGTTAAAGATTCCGCTTCAGGAATGGGTCGCTGCGCTCAATCTCCCCCTTACTGCCATTGCCCTTATTATTCTGGCCCTTGGCCTTTATCTCCTGACGCCGGAAAATTACCTGACCATTCGGCAGGCGCTGCCCGGGGCCATTTTGTTTGCCATCGGGTGGCTCGCGGTAACGAAATTGTTTCAACTCTATGTCGCAAAATATGATCGCTACAACCCCACCTATCACGCACTCGCTTCCATTATCATTCTGCTGACCTGGATGTATCTGACGTGTTTGTTGCTGTTGTTGGGCGGAAAACTGAACGCGATTCTGCGCCGTGAACACGAGCGCGCACTACAAAATTCTTCTCCGGCGCCTCAGCCCGCCTGAGATTCCTTTTTGTGACGTGCGCGGTTGCTCGCTTTTGTTTGTGGTTCCTAATGGCGAGCGTTCTCGCCGTCACACCCGCGTCCGCCCAGGTTTCATCTGAGGAGAAGCCGGAAGCCGAAACGTCGCCGACTCCAAGCAAATCGCCGAGTCCGAAGCCAAAAGCCTCGCCCAAGAAAAAAAAGTCAACAGCAAAGAAAACGCCAACCCCGGCAAAGAAAAAGAAGGGAAAGCCGTCGTCAGGAAAAAAGAAATCGAAAGCATCGCCGACTCCGTCGCCAAGGAAGTCGCCATCGCCGAAGCCAGTTTCACCCTCGGAGGCACCGATAACACCGTCGCCGACACCACTCGCCACGTTGACGCCGGTTCCCACGGTTCGGCCAGCGATTTCACCCGGCTCCATTCCGCAAGTCGAGGTCGAGAAGTCTGGATTTCTTGGCGATCAAGGTTACGAACCGCCGCCGAGCCCGACACCGCGTCGTGGCTGGTGGTTCTGGTCGCGGCCCGAAGTTACTTATCGGTACCTTTCGCGGTCTGTGAGAAATGAAATCGACCGGGCACCGGTAATGCGGCGTCGCTGGCAATTCATTGTCGTACACAACAGTGGCACACGGCAGGGTAGCGCACGCATTTTCGATTATTACCACCGGCATGTTCGCCGGATGAAAAACGGGCTCGCCTATCATTTCGTCATCGGTAATGGCACTTCGACGGGCGATGGCCAAATCGAAGTGGGCGATCGCTGGCGGCGCCAGATCAACGGCGGGCACGTCCACAGCGACTATTTGAACAACATCGCGCTCGGCATTTGTCTGGTAGGCGATTTCAACCGCGGTCAGCCGACGCGCCGTCAGTTGGAGGCGTGCGAAGAGTTGATCAGTTATTTGCGGAAGCGATGCGGGAAAATCGATGCGCATTACGCGGTCGTTCGGCCGCATCGTGAGGTGAATCCACCGCAATGGGCGACCGATTGTCCCGGTGACGCTTTCCCCTATTCCTGGTTTCGTAGATTTCAAGAATAAAGTCTTGTGGCAGGTAGGGGCGATTGGCCTCAATCGCTCGCAGAACCCAATCCGGCCCGGGCGGTTCCGTGAACCGCCCTACCTTGAGATGGCATGATCCAACCTTTTGATTGTCAGCACGGCTCGGGAGCGGCATTTTGTCGGTATGGGAGAGAAACCGAAGATCAAGATTGAATCGGCCACCCAGCTTGCTGTGTTCCTGAGCAATCGGCCCGGTGCTCTGGCACGGGTGTGCGAAGAACTGGCGAGTGCGAAAATTAATATCCACGCGCTTTCTATTTCCGATACGGCCGATCATTCGGTCGTGCGAATGGTAGTGAGCGATCCCACCAAAGCCCTCATGCTCTTTGGAGAACGAGGAGTGCTGGCGTTGGAAACGGAAGTATTAATGATCGAGACCGAAAACCATCCGGGCGTGCTTGGCCGAATTGCGGAGCGTCTGGCCGAGGCCGAAGTAAATATAGAATACGCCTACATGGCTGCGACGTTGAATTCGCCCAACGGCCTAATGATTTTGCGGCCGGACGATGTTGGAAAAGCGCACAAGGTCTTGGGTAACCTGTAACCGTCCCTAGCGACGCACGTAAATCGCGATCGCCTGAACGCGGCGATTGATCAAGGGGCCGCCCACGCTGCCGGCGCCGCCGTAGAAGCCGTGATGGCCGTAACCGAAGCCCCCACCACCCACCGAAAGTCCACCAACCGGTTGGTCATATACTTCCTGCAATAGGACACCGTTGGCTCCCAGGGCGGCAGCTTCATTGCGCAGGTCCGCGAACGCTTCATCGAGCGAGTCGCGATTGGGAAAAATCCAGGTGGTGCCGGCAGAGGAATTGATGATTGCGATTTGTTCGTAGTGCCGTGGCGGGACTTGGTAGATCCGAACCGCCGCCGGACTAATAGCGGGGCGCGCCGGACCGAGCATGGTGACGTTAGTGCCGCAGCTCGCAAACAAGAATGCAGCGAGAATGGCAACGGATAAGCGCAAAAGAGAATTCATCATCTTGTCATATATAATCGGATTTGGTGCTTCGCTTGCGTCTGGAGGTTAGGCATCTTGCCTGTTGTTTCCGGGAGCAATGAGTTGTCGAAAGGCCGAAAAGTCTTGAGCTCTTCGAAAGGTAGAAATATCTCCGCACGCAATTGTCCATTCGATGGCGTTGCGCATCTTCGTCGTGTAGTGGATAGGAAGCCTTCGCCGTTATTATGACGCCAATCAAGACCTGGCTCGGCTATCCGTACCCTCTCGGCGCGACCTGGCTCGGTAATGGCGTAAATTTCGCCCTCTTCTCCGAGCATGCCACCTCAGTCGACCTCTGTCTATTTGACAGAATGGAGGCGCGCGAGGAAAACGTTCGGATCCCGGTAACGGAACACACCGATCAGGTGTGGCACATCTTTTTGCCCGAAGTGCGGCCGGGACAGATTTACGGCTATCGCGTTTCCGGGCCGTATGAGCCGGAGATCGGGATGCGTTTCAACAGTTCCAAGCTACTGCTCGATCCCTATGCCAAGGCGATCGCGGGCCGGGTCGAGTGGGGCGACGAAATGTTTGGCTACGTCGTCGGCGGCAAGGCGGAAGATTTGACGCGCGACTTTCGCGATGACGCTTGGGGAATGCCGAAAGCGGTCGTGATTGATAACGCTTTCAACTGGGGTGGCGACCGCAGAATCGGGCGACCGCTGGCGGAGTCAGTCATCTACGAAGTGCACGTGAAAGGATTCACGAAATTGTGCCCGGGTGTTCCACCGGAACTGCGCGGCACTTATGCCGGCCTTGGCAGCACCTGGGCAATTGATTACTTCAAACATCTGGGCATCACTGCGGTCGAGCTGCTGCCGGTGCACGCGCACGTGGATGATAAAGCGCTGGTCGATCGCGGCCTTACTAACTACTGGGGTTACAACAGCATCGGTTTCTTCGCCCCGGAAGCGAACTACTCCAGCAGCGGTGATCTCGGGGCACAGGTGACCGAATTCAAAACGATGGTGCGTAATCTGCACGCCGCCGGTATCGAAGTGATTGTCGATGTAGTTTATAATCATACCGCTGAGGGCAATCATCTCGGGGCGACCCTGTCCTTTCGCGGCATCGATAACATCGCCTCTTATCGCTTGCGGACG
Source organism: Verrucomicrobiota bacterium (assembly GCA_003219175.1). Taxonomy (GTDB): domain Bacteria; phylum Verrucomicrobiota; class Verrucomicrobiia; order Chthoniobacterales; family UBA10450; genus AV69. The sequence goes on from QHPU01000034.1 coordinate 9,191, forward strand.
GAACAGCCGCGCTTCTATCTCGATTTCACCGGCACCGGTAACACCTTCAATCTCCTGCACCCGCGCACGCTCCAACTGGTGATGGACAGCCTGCGCTATTGGGTGCTTGAGATGCATGTCGATGGTTTCCGTTTCGATCTCGCCACTACCCTTGCCCGAGACGCTAATGGCGTGAACAAGCTGCACGCGTTCTTTGAGATCATTCACCAGGACCCAGTCCTCTCGCAGGTGAAGTTAATCGCAGAACCGTGGGACGTCGGCGAAGGTGGATATCAGGTGGGGAATTTTCCGGTTTTGTGGGCGGAATGGAACGGGAAATATCGCGATGCCATTCGGAGTTTTTGGAAAGGTGACGAAGGCAGGATCGGCGATGTGGCGTATCGACTGACCGGCAGCCCTGATCTTTACAACCACGACGGCAGACGTCCATACGCCAGCATCAACTTTGTCGCTAGCCACGACGGTTTTACACTCACAGATCTCGTTAGCTACAACGAAAAGCACAATGAAGCGAATGGCGAGAAGAACCACGACGGGGATAATAACAATCTGTCGTGGAACCACGGGGCGGAAGGGCCGACCGATGATCCAAAAATCAATGTCTTGCGCGAACGACAACAGCGAAATTTTTTGACGACGCTTTTTGTTTCGCAGGGCGTGCCGATGCTGCTCGGCGGCGATGAATTTGGCCGGACCCAAAACGGCAACAACAATGCCTATTGTCAGGACAATGAAATCAGTTGGCTCAATTGGGAAAAGCGGGACGAAAAACAAAATGCGCTCTTCGAATTTACCCGGCGGCTTATTCAGCTCCGGCACGAACATCCGGTTTTCCGGCGGCCGAAATTTTTCCAGGGCCGGCGGATTCGGGGAAGCGAAATCAAAGACGTGATGTGGTTCAATCCGGGCGGCAACGAAATGAGCGAGAAAGACTGGGGCTTACCGTTTGCGCGCTGCCTCGGAATAATGCTAAGCGGCGACACGATCGATGTCTTGAATTTTCAAGGGCAGCCGATTCGCGACGATACATTCTTGTTTGTCGTCAACGCCCATTACGAGACCATTTCCTTCCTCCTGCCGGGCCACGAGGGCGTTGAATGGGAGCTGCTGATCGACACAGCGACGGAGCCCGGGTTTTTAGCTGAGCCGAAGCGCTTTCCCGCCGGTGATGAGCTGCCGGTGATCGACCGCGCCTCCTGCCTGCTCAAGTTGTGTGGCGGAACTCAAGCCCAGGCGCGCCAGGAATCTTTCCGCAAACGCCCGTTCGATTTCCCACAGAACGCGTCCGCCCCCGAAGAGGTGGAAAAAAAAGAATAGCCGTGATAGATGTTTGAGAAACGAACTAGGATTGCGGGGAAGTCGCGTCCGCGCATTGTGATGGCATGACACCGACCTCGCTCATTATCGTGGCCGACCGTGGGAGCTTGAAAGCTTACCGGGTCAACGAAACCCCAACGCGAGGACCGAGTTTAAAGCTGATTCAGGCGTTCAACGTCACCGATGCCCATGGGAAAATGGTCGACAAGGTGACGGACTTGGCGGGGCGCTACGCTGCCAATGACGGCTCCGGGATGCATCAGGCATCAATCGCCGAGACCAAATTGGAAACGGAAACTGAACGTCGAATTAACAAACAGCTGGCCGATCAAATCACCAAGATCGTCAAGTCCGATGGGGTGGAGGGCTGGTCTTTCGCTGCGCCGGCATCCTGTCACAATGCCATCATTGAATTGTTGTCGCCCGAGGTTCGTGGCCGCATCATTGAATTTGTGAAATCTGATCTGGTGAAGGTGGAAGCGGCCAAGCTGACCTCCCATTTTCGGTCGTTACAACCAATCTAGAATATGGGTCGCATCGCATGAGAGCACTTGGCTTTGGCGACCCGAAGGCGTTACAATAGAAACCGCTATGCAATTGCCAGTAAACATCACATATCGCGGCCTGAAAAAATCGCTCGGCATCGAACAGATGGTGTTGGAGAAAGCCGAGCGCCTTGACAAATTCTGCGATCACATCAGCCGGTGCGACGTTGCCATTGAGCAACCGAATCACGCCCATAAAAAAGGAAATCAATATCGGGTTCGAATCGACGTTACTGTTCCGCCCGGTCACGAGTTGGTCGCCGAAGAAAAACAGATCGATAACGGTACACACGATCCGCTGGCAAAAGTCGTGCACGACGCCTTTAAAATCATGGAGCGGGAGTTACGGCGCGTGGTGGACAAGCAACGGCGCAACGTCAAAACCCACGCTGATTCCCGCTCGCCGAAATAGGTAAATGATGATGACAGGTAGGGCGATTGACCTCAATCGCCCACTGACGGTTTAGTGAGCCGCTTCTTATGCTGGCCCGCCTCGCTTGAACAAGGACCTTGCCTCAGGCCGCCCGGTTCGAACACCCCTGGATCACTCAACTCATTATTGCGCTCGATTCGGTGCGACGTTTTTTCTTACGATTTGCTGCAAAAGGCGTGCTGCGAACCAGCTTTGTCGAGAGG
>QHPU01000035.1 GCA_003219175.1 Verrucomicrobiota bacterium
TGAGTAGAGTTGCGGAAACAGATAGGATTCGCCGGTGACGCGAGCCGTGTTCATCAGCGTGGGCCAGGACGTGGTGCTTCCGGCCCACCACGTCACCAAGCCCAACGTTAGTGCGCCGGCGAAAACTGCGGCCACAAATCCCTTCCCAACCGTTTTGCTTCGCAATAGTTCGTTAAAACCGGTGGCGGCGAGAAGAATGATAAACAGCGACGCCGGAAAGATAAACTTGGAGACGCTGCGGAAACGGTCGAACCCCGGCACCCAGACGTAGAGAAAACGAAACAGCGGTGTGTAAACGCCGAGCGCTAAGAGAAGACTAACGAGAATAATGACCAGAGCCGGTAATTTGATTCGGAGATCGCACCTAATGGCACCATAGACGGCGAGAGCCAGGCCGGAAACGCCGACAAACAGAGACGTTTCCCAGAGATACCAACGGCCCCAGTATTTAGGAATTTCTCCAAAAACGTTTGGCGCCAGCAGAGTAGCGAAATTTTCTGGTGGGAATGCCACCATTGATGCAAAGTTGAAAGGCAGCCGCAGGCCTCGCGTGGTTTCGTGTGTTGTTTGCATCGCCGGCAATAATTGGACGGCGGCGAGAAAGGCGCCCCCAGCATAGATTCCAACGAATGCGAGGGCGACTCGCCAATTCCAATCACTGATTAGTCGCAGGCTTGTGTATAGAGTTGCAATGATTGCGGTGTAGAACAGATACTGCGGGAATCCCGCAAGTATCTGCATCGCGACACCGAAGATTCCGACTAATAACCATGTCACTTGTCGCGTCCGCAGCAGGGCATCGATCGAACAGAAAATGAGCGGCGCCCAGCTCATGGTGCACAATTGCGGCAGGTGCCCGGCAAAAATATGGGTGAAGAATGCGCCGGAAAACATCACCAGGATCCCGGCCAGAAAGCTGGCGGAGGCAGCAAGGCCGCGTTGCTTCATCCAGAGGAACATGAACGCGCCAATGGCGAAGACATGAAGCGCGATTGACCAGTTGATTGCGAGCGGCAGGGGGAGGATGAGAAAAATCCAATTTGGCGGATAAAGCTGCGCACCCTGCATTCCGCCAAGATAAGGAGCACCGCTGAAGATGTGCGGATTCCAGAGAGCGAGATTTCCTTTGGCTAGCTCGCGAAAGCCAAAATCGCGCCAGGCGTAATACTGCAGAAACAGGTCGCTGGCCGGATGCCCGAGAACGCGCGGACCGCCGCCGAACAAAAGATCGGCGAAAATGGCGAGAGCGAGCGTGAACAGTAAGGCGAGCGCAGCAATTGTGGAGCGATGACTCGCGGCCATTTCTCTAACGCGTTTCAAGTCGCTCGTAGATGCTAATGTCACCAAGCTGATTGGTAAGAAGATAATGCATACGCACGTATTCCATGATCATCGGCGCGGACGCGGTTAGCTGGCCCTGATCGGAAAGCAAGACGATCGCGGGTGGGTCACGCTCCGCTTCTTCGATAAACCGCTCATGATCATTTGCGGTTTGATCCCCTGGCCAAAGATAATTCCAACGCGTTGGATTGTGACGGTTGCACAAGAAATAAAACATCGGCTGGTAAGGAAGCGCGAGGATCGAGTTCGAAGAGGGAACAAGGTCCTGGATTTGTCGGACGAACTGGCTAACCACGTTTGGCTGCGCGATGAAGATTCCTCCGCGCGACAACGACAGCCTTTCCACGCCGTGTGTGACATCAGGCAGTGCCATGGACCGCAGGATCCACAAAAATGACACCACGCCGATGCTCAACAGGACGGAAAACAGCGTGCCCAGCCCGCGATATTTGTTGATGGCCCGCTGCAGGATTGACCAGCAGAAAGCAGAGAGAAGGAAAAACGGTGGCAGCGTCATCAGGAGATGAGTCTGGTCAGATCGCACCATCACTTGCAGATAAAACAGCGCCGACCAGACAAGAAAGAAGCTGAGGCTGGCCTCACGCTCACGAAAGCGACGGCGAAGAATCGATTGCCCGAGGTAAAGCGCAGCCATCGCCTGCATAAACAGCGGCAGATAATACAAAAGCACGATGGTTCTTTCGGAAATCGTTTTACCTGCGGTGACTCTCGGAAACGGCAACGCGCTGCTCTTGCGATAAGTGGCGAACGGAAATACGACTAACTGCCGGAACATCTCAGGCAGCGCGCCGATTTTCCACCAGACGAGCAGTGCCGGGGTCAAAATCATCGCGATGCCACCTAACCAGAAATAGAAGAAGCGTCTGAGATTTGTTTTCGAGAAGGATGAGTCCGGCGCAAGGTGCAGCGCGACGAGCAGGAAAAGAAGTGCTGCCATGGTGTAGAGCGCCTGATCTTGGCGGAGGAGGAGCGCCAGGCTGCTAAGCACCCCGGCTGGCATGGCGAGCCATGGTCGTTGTAATCGCATTGCGACGATAAAGAGAAGGACGGCGGCGAAGGAGGTTGTAATTCCCTGCCATGCCGCCAGGGGAACAAAGTAAATATACGGAAGGCCGAGGATGCAGGCGGGCGCAGCGGCGGCGAACGAAAGAATCGGGCCGAGGAAACTTCGCCCCAGGGCATAGATGAGAACCGGCAGAAGGAGAAAAATCGTTAAACCAAAACCGCGAAGCGTCGCCAGCGATGTCCCGCCAAGTTTAAACGCCGCCGCCGAGGTGTAAAAAGAAAGCGGTGGCTGCAGGCTAACGAAATCGCGATGAGGAATTTCACCATGCAACACTCTCTCCGCGCCATAAGCGAGAAGACCTTCATCCCGCCAATCGATACCTACGCGCCATCGAGGATAGGCGATGGCGATTGCGATCAGGAGTAACATCGCCGGGCAGATAAGATCACCGAACCGAGTGACGTTGGTTTTCGAAATCTGCATGCAACAACGTTGGCAATGATGGTGCTAAACTCCGTATTCTACCTTGCGGCAATGGAACGCGAAGAGTAACGCGAGCGCAATAACCATAGAACGACGAATCGTGCGGATTTGGCTGCGCATGTTCCAAATCACTCCGCGATCTGATCTCGTGTCCAATTTTTCAAATTTAAACCCACGATCGCGGTCGCGTGCGAAGAATTAGTGAGGGCGGGAACAGGATCACGGCAGGGGACGACTGGAAGAATGGCAAAGCAAGCAAAACGATCATCAAACAGGGCCAGCCGCGGTCGCAGCAAGAGCAAACGCTGGTCGGCACATGTCACCGAGCACAGCAATGCGTTGGATCTGCAATCGAAGATTTTTCGATCAAGTGACCCGCACAAGATCGCGCTCTCCTTGAAACGTTCCGCGCAACACAGCAAACGGCGCAAAGCAACGCCGTATCAATCTGCCATGTCGATGTTGAATTTCTACATCAACCGAGCCGGTAAAAATCTTCCGCAACCGCGGAAGCGAATACTTGAGCGCGCCAAGGGTGAATTGCGCGATGTCTTCGGTCGCAAATGAACGGTAAAGGTTTGGCGCCGAAGGCGCGTCTCAATTTCAGCCTGGGGCAACTCCCCAGGAAATCATCGGACAAAGATATCGGTGCTGAAAGCGCGATTCAGTTGGTGCGTGACGTACCGGGAACAAATGCATTGAGTCGTGCCTTCAGCGCTGTTTTACTCCGTAATCTGGAATACTGGGGCGGTGCCCCAGGCAGTAGGTTTGAGGTCGCGCCGTTGGCGCTCATGCAATGAAAACAATCCCCGGCTCAATTGAGCAGGGCGCGGCGATTGTCCGATCAGCGGCGCGGCACATCAGTAATCCAAATGATTACGATTCACTGGTGGACATTGCAGCAAGCGCACAATGCGTCCTCATCGGCGAAGCTTCGCACGGCACCCATGAGTTTTATGCAACGCGCGCGGATCTGACCCGGAGTTTGGTCGCAGAGAAAGGTTTTCGCGCCATCGCGCTGGAAGCGGATTGGCCGGATACATTTCGCGTTCATCGTTTTGTTACCGGGCGAGAGCAAGCAAAGAACGCCGAGGAAGCTTTGCGCGATTTTCGCCGTTTCCCAGCCTGGATGTGGCGCAACACCGTTATGGTGGAATTTGTCGCTTGGCTCAGGGAATGGAATGCGCGCAACCAAAACGCGGCCGGTATTTACGGCATGGACCTGTATAGCATGCATCGCTCGATTGAATCCGTTCTGGAGTACCTGGACAAAAATGATCCATCCGCGGCGCGCCGGGCGCGCGATCGTTATGCCTGTTTCGAGCACTTCAGTGTCGAGCCGCAGTTGTATGGGCAAGCCACAGTTATTCGCGGCAAAGAGCCGTGCGAAGATGAAGTCACCGAGCAGCTGGTCGAGATGCGACGCAAATACCGCGAATTTATCAGCCGTGATGGTCACATCGCGGAAGAAGAATTTTTTTCCGCGGAACAAAATGCGCGCCTGGTCATGAATGCAGAACGTTATTACCGCGCCATGTTTCATGGCCGCGATGAATCATGGAATCTGCGCGATTCACATATGTTCGAAACATTAAATGAACTCTTCGCGCATCTGGATAGCGGCAGCGCCAAAATCGTGGTCTGGGCGCACAACTCGCATCTTGGCGATGCGCGCGCCACCGAAATGAGTGCGCGTGGTGAGCTCAATGTCGGCCAGCTCGTTCGAGAGCGATTCGGCCGTCGCGCTTACGCGATTGGGTTCAGCACTTATTCGGGAACTGTGACAGCGGCATCCGACTGGGGTGGCCCGGCCGAGCGGAAACGTGTGCGCGCCGGATTGCGAGGTAGCTACGAAGAGCTGTTTCACGCAACTGGAATTCCGGCGTTTTGGCTAAGCCTGGGCGAGCAAAACGAGAGCACGACGTTGCTAATGAACGAACGCCTCCAGCGCGCGATTGGTGTCATTTATCGGCCAGAGACAGAGCGCTTCAGTCACTATTTCGAATCGCGTCTACCGGAACAGTTCGATGCGATCATTCATTTTGATCAAACCCGCGCGCTCGAGCCGCTCGAGCGCGCTTCGGAATGGGAGCGTGGCGAATTGCCTGAGACCTACCCCAGCGGCGTATAACTCCAGACGATCAACGACGGCTCGCCAGGCTTTTGTTGTTTCTGTGCGCCGCCGCGGCCAGCAGTTCCCGCACTTCTTTATCCGTTGTCTGCGAAAAGTCGTCGTAATACTGGCCGACGGCTTGAAACCATTCTGGAGCAACTGCGCAAACAGTTTCGTCGACTTCTTCTTTCCGTTCGGCACAGGATCGCGATACGCGGCTGGCTTCCTCGCAAGTAAACGACCTGTTTCCGCTCGATCGGCAAAGGCCGCCATTCTCGTATCCGTTTTTGTCTATGATGCAGCCACCAGGTCCGGCCAAAGCGCGCTTGCTTCAATGGCTCAAGGCCCTGCTTGCTTCATACCGCCGCGCCCTCGGAAGGCTGCGAAACTTCGCGAACGGTCCGGCCGACCTGTTGAATTTGCCCCGTTTTCGTGGCGAGATCGCCGAGGGCGACAATCCCGCTGAGCTGTTTCTCACGCGTGAGTACCGGCAAACGGCGAATTTGTTTCTTCTCCATGATCCGCTCCGCCTCCTCGACCGGATCATCTTCAAAGCAGTAGGTGATCTCGGGGCTCATGTGGTCTCGTACAAGTGTTGTCTCTGGATCACGCCCTTCGGCTGTCGCGCGAACGGTGATATCGCGATCTGTGATCATGCCGACGAGCCGATCCCCATCGCAGACTGGCAGCGATCCAATGTCGAGCTTCCGCATTTTCTCCGCTGCTTCGCGCACTGATGCTTCTGGCCGAATGACTTCCACGTCCGTCGTCATAATTTCCCGCAGCTTCATAATCTGGTCCTTCTGTTTAAGTTTGGTACAAAAATAACGCACCCCGCGCTGCCCTCGGATTGGCGCATGGCATTGGCATCCGTCAGGCCGTAGGCCCAGCTGCAATATGCAAACAGTCACGGCTATTCTTGGTTGCTGGAGCGAAATCGTCTTGCGTAACAGCTATGCAGAGACCCAAAGTGGACGACCAACTGACGCTGCTCACTGATACCGGTAAAGCCGAGGCGCTCTGCGCCGAAGTGCTCGATGATCCGGCGGTGGAGGATGGGATTATTCTCAAGGTCCTGGCCCGCGGTTCGTTCGAGCGGGGCCAGCAGTGCTGGATCGAGGACGAAGACGGCTCGAAGATCGGCGCGACGGTCAAGGGCGTCGAACCAAAGCAGACGATCGACACTGAGGTGACGCTTTCCGCAGTGATACCTAGCGAGTGAGAATTAGTGCTAGCGGCAGCCCGGGTACAGCGGCATGCAGGAAATCGCAAATAAACGTCATCGCGAATTGCGCGCAGGAGCGTCCGCTGTTGTCAGTCGGTTTGCTAAACAGCGGCCCGGACTAAACGATGCAAGAGCTCGGTCACAGTTAATTCCAGCGTCGCTGCACTCGCCACTCTCATGGCTTGTTCCATTGCGGCGGGAGGGTCGTAAGCTGCATTCAGCATTTCGAAATCCTCGAGGCGAGCGTCTGAAATTTCATCGCGGCCACGGTTGTGAAGGCGCTGCCTGATTTGCGCTTCGCTCGTCTCCAGCTCTATCTGGATGCAGCGTATGTTCGGGTGTTGTTGCAAGAGCTCGCGCTGCCAGCGTTTGCCGAATGTAGCGTCCAACACCGCGACGCGGTCGCTTGTCGCCGCTACAACCGCGCGCCGCAACAATTCCTCATAAGTGCTTTGCGTCATGCTTTCGCTGTAGAGCCGGGCGCGCGCGGCCGCATTGGCTCTTCCGTGCAGAGGTATACCGGCTAGTTCCTTACGAACCTGATCGGATGAGAACACAGTCGCGCCGATTGCTTCACCGAGGGCGCGGGCAACCGAGCTTTTTCCAGTACTAACCCGGCCCATGACCGCGAGCATAAAGGGTTGCGATCCACCGATCGCATAACGCAATGCCCACTGGAAGAAACGAACAGCTTTCTGCTGGCTGCGTGCCCGCTCATCGACGGCGACCTCAGGTTCGCTGCTCTTGATCGCGCTGACCTTTGCACGGACACAGGCGCGATAGCACTTGTAAAAATCGAGCAGCGCCAGTGCTTCTGTGTCGCCGAGTAAATCCGCCACGCTCTCGACTATGCACTGGCCCTGTGCCGCATAACCATGCACATCACAATCCATCGCCAGGAACGCAATGTCGTTGGCGCCATCAATGTAGCGAAAACGATCGTTGAATTCGATACAGTCGATGATGTTGATCTGGTCGCCGCAAAAATGCACATGCTCGCAGCGCAAATCGCCGTGGCAATCCAGGATTCGGCCTTCGGTACCACGGCGCGCAAACAAAACGCGGCGCATTTCGTAGCTCAGCTCATTGAAATCGCGCAACGCTTTGAAGGCGGGACGGGAAATTAAATTGCCGACGAATTGCTCCGTTTGGGCAAAATTCTCGTCGGTGCTCAATCTCAGCTTGTCGATTGCACCCCAGCCGGCGATCTCGCTTGATGAACTCTGTTGCCGGTAAAAATCGCTTAACTTTATTGCCAGCCGCCCAAGCTCAGACGCGCTGGGAGGATCATTCGCCAGCCGCCAGGAGAGGAACCCTTTCTCATCCAACCGTCGCATCTGCACTGCGTATTCCACGACGTCGCCGTTGCTGCCAAAACGTAGCCCGTCGTGGCTGCGCGAGATCGGAACCACGCCCAGATAAACGTCGTGCGAAAGCCGGCGGTTCAGTCGCACTTCCGCTTCGCAGGCAAGGCGGCGTTTTTCGGGGGTGGAGAAATCGAGGAAACCGAGATTGCGCGTTTTTTTCACTTTGTAGACGTGCGTCGACGTCAGGGCGACGATGGAAATGTGGGTCTGCCGAATTTCGACCGGGCTTTCAGGGGCGCCGAACGAATCGGGTCGGCGCAGAAAATTAAATAGCGCCAGCTGATCCAGGCTTTCGAAGGGAGGCACGAGCCGCGATGGTTCTCTTTCAGGCAAGCTTGCGCACAAACCAATCGGCTGACAATTCTGCGACGCGTTCCAGTGCGCCGGGTTCCTCGAACAAATGTGTCGCTCCCGGAATGATTTCCAATTTTACTTCGCAACGCATTTGCGCACGTGCCTGTTCGTTAAATCAATTACCACATCATCTTCTCCACCGACGATCAGCAACGTCGGCGCGCGCACCCGGGGCAGCGCATCCCCCGCCAAATCAGGTCGCCCGCCGCGCGATACGACCGCGCCCACGTCACCCGGAAGCTCCGCCGCAGCGACTAGTGCCGCTGCGCCTCCGGTCCTGGCACCAAAATAACTGAACCGCAGCTGGCGAGTCTTTTTGTATTGGCGTGCCCAGTGCGTGGCATGGAGCAGGCGTTGCGCGAGAAGGCCGATGTCGAATCGATATTGCGCAGTCCGGAGATCAACAGCTTCTTCTTCTCGCGTGAGGAGATCGAACAACAACGTGGCCAGTCCTGCGTCGTTGAATTTTTGCGCAACGAACCGGTTCCGCGGGCTATGTCGGCTGCTGCCGCTACCGTGTGCGAAAAGCACTAGTTTGCTGGCATTTCCCGGCACCGTTACTGCGCCCTCAAGCGTCGCGTCATCAGCGGAGATTCGCACCCCCGCCGCGCTTTGTGCCTGCCTCCGGCGTTGCGATGGGCCGCGCGTCCAAGCGTATCCCCATGATATTTCCTTCGGTGTAGGTTGTTCCTTGTAACAGTTCGATGGGCAGGCTGGTTCTGGTTTTGTCAGAGTGTGCATTCCATCGATGTGACCAGCCTTCGCTGATGCGTTGAGTAGGCGACGCGCAGCTGTTCGCAGTATAGACTGCGTTAATGAAAGAGGAAGGAACAGTTCGAAGAGTGAAAGTGCGCTGGTTACGTCACACCTACGCCGACTTGAGCGTGCGCAGCATTCAGCTCTGGCATGGCGCGCCGCACCTTTGGCAACCTCCGATCAACGCGTTTCGCTGCGCCGCAGCGGTACGCATCTGTGTTGACCTCGCAGGTGTGGACAAATCTTTGATTGATCTCACGGTCGAGCCGCGACGGGTTGTCATCCGGGGCTCGCGCGAGACGCCGGAACCGAGCGATCAAACAACGCAAATTCTGGCACTGGAGATTGATTATGGACCTTTTGAACGCGAGGTGCGGTTGCCCGCTGAGGTGGATGTGAAACGCGCGCGTGCCGAGCAGGAGAACGGACTTTTCTGGATCTATCTGCCGCTGAAAAAATGAGCGAGGGCAGCGCAATCTCAACCTTGCAGCAATCTTCGAGCGCGCCGCCCGCCAAGCGCGCGGAAATGGCTACGACGAGTGATGCCGGCGGTCACGCCGCGCCGCGCATTCCGGAGGAGCTGTCAATTCTTCCGCTACGCGGATTCGTGATGTTCCCTGGCAGCGTGCTGCCACTGACGGTTAGCCGACCAGCATCGATCAAGCTGCTGGATGAAACCTTGCCGCTGACCAAGGTCGTGGGGTTCCTGACTCAGCGGCAGGAAGAAAAGGATGAGCCTGCTCCACAGGACCTTTATCATGTCGGAACGGCCGCTATCGTTCTAAAGCTCCTGCGCCAGGCGGAGAACAATATTGTCATCGTAGTGCAGGGACTGCGGCGATTTGCGATGCGCAAAATTATCGCGACGCAGCCCTATCTGCGCGCGGAAATCGACCTGCTCAACACCATCGCCCCGGAGCAAAATGCCGAATGGCAGGCCGAGTTTCAGAATTTGCGAGATAGCGCCGTGCGTCTCTCGCAGCTGGGACCTGATATTCCTGAAGAAACAGCCGCGATTATTCGCAACATCGATGATCCAGAGCAGTTAGCTGATTTTCTCGCACCACAGCTCGATATTTCAGTGGCCGAAAGACAATCGATTCTGGAAGAACTCGACGTGCGCAAGCGTGTGCGGGCGGTGCAAAAACACATTTCAGCGCAGCTGGAAGTGGCGCAGATTCAAGAAAAGCTCCAGAAGGATGTGCAATCGCAGTTTAGCGATGCGCAACGCAAGGCTTATCTGCGCGGACAGCTCAAGGCCATTCAACGCGAACTGGGCGAAGGCGACACGGGCGCCGACGAACACATCGCGGTTCTTCGAACGAAACTCGAAGCAGCCAAACCACCTGCCGAAGTACTCGCACAAGCCGAGCGCGAGTTGAAGCGGCTCGATATCATCCCACCAGCCAGCCCCGAGTATTCGGTGATCGTCGGTTATGTCGAGACGGTCGCAGAGTTGCCGTGGTCGAAATTGAGCGACGACAATCTCGACCTCGACAAAGCCCAGCAGATTCTCGATCGCGATCATTATGACCTGACCAAAGTGAAGCGCCGGCTGATCGAATATCTCGCGGTGCGCAAACTGAACCCACTCGGTCAGGGACCAATTCTCTGTTTGCTGGGTCCGCCGGGTGTCGGGAAGACAAGCCTCGGTCAGTCCGTAGCCGATGCGCTCGGACGGAAGTTTGTGCGGATGAGTCTGGGCGGGATTCGTGACGAAGCGGAGATTCGCGGGCACCGCCGCACCTACATCGGTTCAATGCCGGGTCGCATTATTCAGGAATTGCGACGGGCCGGCACACGCAATCCGGTCATGATGCTTGATGAAATCGACAAGGTCGGCACTGATTTTCGCGGCGACCCGGCCAGCGCACTGCTCGAGGTACTTGATCCACGGCAAAACAAGGCCTTTGTCGATCGCTATCTCGATGTTCCCTTCGATCTCTCGCAGATTATCTTTATCGCGACGGCCAACTACATCGGTGGAATCCCCGGGCCGCTCTTGGATCGGATGGAGCTGATCGATCTACCCGGATATACCGAACGCGAGAAACTGGAGATCGGAAAACGTTATCTCGTTCCGCGTCAGCTGACCGAAAACGGACTTAAAGCTGACCAAATCGAATGGCCAGAAGAAGCGTTGCGATTGTTCATTAACGATTACACTCACGAGGCGGGAGTGCGTGAGCTGGAGCGGCAAATCGGCGCTGTCTGTCGCGCGGTGGCGGCGCGAGTTGCGCGCGGCGTAACTGATAAAGTGACGATCACCACCGATTTCGTCCGAGAGACGCTGGGACCGCAACGCTACGTACACGAAAAACGGCTCACGACCAGCGCGCCGGGTGTCGTCACTGGTCTCGCGTACACGCCAACGGGCGGCGAAATTCTGCATGTCGAAGCAACGCGCTATCCTGGCAAGGGCAATATCACGCTTACCGGGCAGATCGGCGCGGTGATGAAAGAGTCAGCGCAAGCCGCCCTCAGTCTCGTTAGAAGCCGCGGCACGGCGATAGGAGTCAAGTCGGAGGAGTTTCGTGAAAACGATATTCATGTGCACGTTCCCGCCGGCGCTGTGCCGAAGGACGGGCCCTCGGCCGGGGTGGCGATGTTTACCGCGCTGGCATCCTTGTTTAGCAACAAGCCCGTGCGTTCCGATGTGGCCATGACAGGTGAGATCACCTTGCGCGGAATGGTTTTGCCAATCGGCGGACTAAAGGAAAAGAGTCTTGCCGCGATGCGGGCCGATATTTCTACGGTCATCATTCCGAAGTTGAACGAAAAGGATCTCGTCGATGTCCCCGAAGA
>QHPU01000036.1 GCA_003219175.1 Verrucomicrobiota bacterium
TGCCCTACGACAAACGAATCCTAAGCCGTACGGCGGTGTTGAATAAAGGAGGACAAGGTGTTGTCATATAAGAAAGGCTCAACATGAATAGAGTTCTCGTGGTCGGTCTGGCAGCGGTTATGGCGGCGGCGGGAAACGCGTTCGCCGATGGCAAGAATAGCAATAGCGACAGTTCATCGACGACGACCGGAAGTACAAGTTCGACCGGCAGCTCTGGCAGCTCCGGCAGCAGCTCAACAGGTCAGCAAGGTGGGAGTAATTCGGGCACTGCAAGCCGTTCCAGCGGAAATCGGGCGCCGGTGGCTCGCGCGTATCCGGCTAATGTTGCCGTCCAGAATAATGTGCCGGCCAATGCAAACGCGCGCCTCCGCATGTTGGATCGCTCCGAGCTGCTGGCTCGGCAGGCGGCATATTTCAATCGCAACCGGGTAGCTCCGGCGCAGAGCGCCGGGCAAAGCACGGTTAACGCGGGACAGGGCACCGGCCAGGTGGTACCGCCGGGCGAGGGCGTAACACGATGGCGGCACCATCGCGATGATCGGGACAATACCCGAAATGGATCCAATGCGACGAAGGGGTCTAACGGGACACAGACAAGCAATGGTCGGCCGATTCCGGCAACGAACATGCCACCGCGCAGCGCGCGCCCGGTTCTCAATTTCAATAACTCCGACACCATGAGCTTCAGAGATGCCTGTCGGCGGCATCAGGATCATCATGATCGTGATTGGTGGCGGAATCATTGCACCACCATCGTTTTAATTGGCGGTGGATTTTACGCCTGGGACCTCGGCTACTGGTATCCGGCGTATGGTTACGACAATTACTATTCGAACTATGCTTATAACGGGCCGATCTATGGATATGACGGGTTGCCGCCGGACCAAATCATTGCGAACGTGCAATACGCGCTGCAACAACTCGGTTATTTCAGCGAAGCGGTTGATGGCGTGCTCGGGGGGGTGACGCGGTCGGCGATTGAGGATTACCAGGTCGAGAATAACCTGCCGGTAACCGGTGCGATCGACCGGCCATTGCTGATTTCGCTTGGGTTTATTCGGTAAAGGCCCAGGGGGCGGCGGCTCCGCGGAGCGTCGCCCTACCAAAAAACTCATTGCGGGCACAAAACTGGTAGGGCGAGACTCTGTCGAGCCGGCGAGGTTTGTGGTTTGTTTAGGTGGGAGACTTCCGCCGCGGCGGACAAGTTCCATTCGCCTCCCCATGAAAACGAAAAGTTGGCGATGGCGAAGCGCCATCGCCGACACGCGACGCGCGTGTGCTTCCCGGAACAAGATGCGCCGGTGCGCCAATTGCCGGCCGCAGGCTGCCGCGATAAGGTGCGCGGGATGGAAAATGGGAATTCGCAGTTAGTTGCGCGGGATTTAAAGCGTTCCTTCCGAATGGGGCCGCGGAGGATCGAAGTTTTGCGGGGTATTTCGATGGAAGTGCGGCGAAGCGAGGCGGTTTTTCTGGTCGGCGCCTCGGGGGCGGGGAAGACCACCTTACTATATACGTTGGCGGGATTGGAGCGGCCGGAGGAGGGGACGGTGGATTTCGAAGGGCAGCGGCTTTACGCCGGCAGTTCGCAGACGCAGGCGCACATTCGCAATACCCAAATGGGTTTCGTTTTCCAAAGTTACTTTCTTCTACCGGAACTGACGGCGCTTGAGAATGTGATGCTGCCCGGAATGATCGGCGGCAGGGTTATGGGAGATGCGGCTGCAGATAGTCTGCGCGCGGTGGGTTTGGCAGAACGGTTGCAACACCTGCCCGCCGAGCTTTCCGGCGGCGAACAGCAACGGGTGGCGATCGCGCGCGCTCTGGTGAACGATCCGGCGATTGTTTTCGCCGATGAACCGACCGGCAATCTCGATTCGAAAACCGGGGAAGCGATTATGGATTTGCTGTTGTCGCTGGCACGGGAACGGAAGAAAACGCTACTCGTGGTGACGCACGATCCGCATTTGGCCACGCTGGGAGATCGGCAGCTGCATATGGCGGACGGGGTGCTTACCGAAGGTTAAAACTGTTAAAAGGGTTACAACGTTAAAACGGAAAGCGCTTCTGTCGATTTAAACGTTTTAACGATTTAACAATTTAACGTTCCGGCCCTTGAATTAGCGCGGGAACATCGGAGATTTTTTTGTGCTTACAAAAACTACAGCGGATGGGGCCGGGGCCACCTTAGTGGCAGAGCCGCGCAAAACTTCGCGGGCGGTTAAACCGGCGAATGAGTCGGTAACGAAGAAGGCAGCTAAGCCTTTGACAATTTTCATCGACGGCGAATTTGTCGCGGAAGAAGACGCGAAAATTTCGGTCTTCGATCACGGTTTGCTCTATGGCGATGGGATTTTCGAAGGCATCCGTTTTTACAACGGCCGCGTCTTCCGGTTGAAAGACCACCTAGATCGGCTGTGGGATTCGGCCCGGTCGATTTGCCTAGAGATTCCGATGTCGCACGGTGAAATGACCGAGGCGTTGCTGGAAACAATCCGCAAGAACGATCTGCGGGACGGTTACATTCGTTTGATCGTGACCCGCGGTGTGGGCAATCTCGGATTGAATCCGGCGCAATGTAAGCGGCCGAGTGTGATCATTATTGCAACCACGATCGCGCTTTATTCGGCGGAAATGTATCAGAATGGTCTCACGGTGGTAACAGTTCCGACACACCGGACCGGACCGGGTGCGCTCAATCCGGCGGTGAAATCGCTCAATTATTTGAACAACGTGATGGCGCGGATCGAAGCCAACCTGTCGGGAGCGGATGAAGCGTTAATGTTGAATGATCAAGGCTGCATCGCCGAATGCACGGCTGACAATATTTTCGTGATTAAGCGCGGCGAAATTTTTACACCGCCGATCACGGCGGGCGCGTTGCGTGGGATCACCCGCTCGGTCGTGTTCGAGATCGCGGCGGAGCTTGGAATCAAAATTTCCGAGGTCGATATCAGCCGGCACGATGTCTTCATTGCCGACGAGTGCCTCCTCAGTGGCACCGCGGCGGAAGTCATTCCGGTAATCAGGGCGGACGGGCGCGTGATCGGGACGGGAAAACCGGGGCCGATCAGTCTTCGGACGATTGCTCGCTTCCGCGAGATCACGCGGGAAGGCGGGACGCCGATCTATTCCTGAGAGATTCAAACCACCATTCGGCGCGCGAGATGCTAAAGCAGATGACGGGGTTGAATGTTTAGACCAGGCGAAGGTCTAATTTATTAAGATGTTGTGCGACGTTTGCAAAATGAATGATGCGGCGGTTTTCCTGACACAGATTGTGGACGGGAAAATGCAGAAGGTGAACCTTTGCGAGGGCTGTTCAAAGGAGAAGGGAGTGCAGGATCCGACGGGTTTCGCGTTGGCGGACTTGCTGCTTGGCATCGGAGCGGCTGAAGAAATCGAAAAAAGCGGGTCGAGCACGCGCTGCCCGGTGTGCGGATTCACTCAGGCTGACTTCAAGAAAACGGGCCGGCTCGGGTGTAGCAGCTGTTATGTCGCATTTGCGGACGGATTGAATTCGCTTTTGAAGGCGATGCATAAGGGGACTTCGCATGTGGGCAAGTTGCCGGCGCGCGCGCAAAAGACTTTGGCGTTGAGCGATCGGATGAAAACGCTGACAGAAAATCTGCGCCAAGCAGTGCAGGAAGAAAATTATGAGACGGCGGCGGCGTTGCGTGATGAAATCAGGCAGCTCGAAAGTCAACTGACGGAATCGAAATGAAATTTCAGAACTTGATGGCAAGTACGGGCGAATGGTTGCGCGGAGAAGGCCCACACCATCAGATCGTAGTTAGCAGCCGGGTGCGGCTGGCACGGAATGTCCGGAACCGAGCGTTTCCGGGATGGGAACACGCGGCCAAGAGTGTGGGTAGCGCCATTGTCATGAACCGGAAGCAGACGCTGAGTGTGATGATTAACGAAGAAGATCATTTGCGGATGCAGTCGATTCGCTCCGGGTTGCAATTGCGGCAGGCATTCAAACTGGTGGACAAAGTTGATAGCGCGCTGGAGGCCAAACTCGATTTCGCCTACGACGCGAAACTCGGATATTTGACTGCGTGTCCGACTAATGTCGGAACGGGAATGCGCGCATCGGCGATGCTGCATTTGCCTGGCCTGGTCTTGAGCGAATTGATCAACCAGGTGATCCAAGCGGTAAACAAGATCGGGTTAGCGGTGCGCGGATTGTATGGCGAAGGTACCGAAGCGATGGGAAATCTGTTTCAGATTTCGAATCAAACCACGCTTGGGGAAAAAGAAGACGAGATTATCGCACGCTTGAACAAGGTGATCGAGACGATCATCGAAAAGGAACAGGATGCGCGTCAGGTTTTAATTCAGAAAAGACCGAACACGCTGTGGGATCAGATCGGTCGGGCGTACGGCTTGCTCACTTATGCTCATGCTATGACCTCGAAGGAAGCGTTGAACCTGCTTTCCGTGATGAAACTCGGGATCGATCTGGGCGCATTCCCCGAGGAAAAGCGCCTCGGCATCGATCAGCTCTTCATCGAAACGCAACCGGCGCATTTGCAGAAGAGCACGCAGCAGAAGTTGAACGCGGAAGAGCGCGATCACTTCCGTGCGCAAATAATCCGCGAGCGTTTGAAATCGTTGCCTAAGCCTGATATTAGTAAAGTGGCGCGGGAGCCAGAGGTAACGGGTAATTCCGAGCCGGAAAAAAATGAATAATTTCACCCCGCGCGCTCAGCAAGTCCTGCAACTTGCGCGAAAGGAAGCCGATCGTTTCAATCACAATTACGTCGGCACCGAGCATCTCCTGCTCGGTTTGATCAAGCTTGGCCAGGGTGTGGCTGTGAATGTTTTGCAGAAGATGGGGCTCGATCTCGAGACGGTGCGGATGGAGGTCGAGAAACAGGTCGGGTCGGGTCCAGAAACGAAGATGGTTGGCAACATTCCCTATACGCCGCGGGTGAAGAAAGTGCTCGCGCTGGCGGGCAAGGAAGCGAAGGCGCTGAATCATTCTTACGTCGGCACCGAACACATTCTGCTGGGATTGCTGCGCGAAGGCGAAGGTGTCGCCGCACGGGTATTGAAGAGTCTCGAGATCGATATCGAGCGCACTCGCAATGAGATTTTAAAGGAACTCGATCCAAATTTCACGCCGCCAGAAGGCGAGGCAGAGGAAGCAACTGGCACAGCGACCGGCGGAAAAAAAGACGTAAAAACGCCGGCTTTGCGCGCGTTCGGGCGTGATCTGACGGATCTGGCAAAGAAGGACGAGCTCGATCCGGTTATCGGCCGGAAAAACGAGATCGAGCGCGTGATCCAGGTGCTTTGCCGGCGGACAAAAAATAATCCGGTGTTGCTCGGCGAAGCTGGCGTCGGCAAAACTGCGATCGTCGAAGGACTGGCGCAGGAGATTGCGGCGGGCAACGTGCCGGAGTTATTGCGTGAGAAGAAAGTGATCACGCTTGATCTGGCGTTAATGGTCGCCGGCACGAAGTATCGTGGTCAGTTCGAGGAGCGGATCAAAGCGGTGATGGACGAAATTCGCCGCAGCAAGAACGTGATCCTATTTATCGACGAGCTGCACACCATTGTCGGAGCCGGATCGGCCGAGGGCGCGATGGACGCGAGCAACATCATCAAGCCAGCATTGAGCCGGGGCGAATTGCAGTGTGTGGGCGCGACTACGCTGAACGAATATCGCAAATATATCGAGAAAGACGCGGCGCTGGAACGAAGATTTCAGACGGTGAAAGTGGATGCGCCGACGATTGAGGAAGCGATTCAGATTTTGAAAGGGCTGCGGCCGAAGTACGAGGCGCACCACAAAGCGAAGCTGACCGACGAGGCGCTCGAGATCGCAGTGAAACTTTCCGACCGGTACATTACGGGGCGCTTTCTGCCGGACAAAGCGATTGACGTGATGGACGAGGCCGGTGCACGCGCGCGCATCAACGCGATGACGCGGCCGCCGGACGTAAAGGAGATCGAGAAAGAAATCGAAGTGATTCGCGGGGAAAAAGAGGGTGCGATCAAGGCCCAGGATTTTGAAAAGGCGGCAGGTCTACGGGACAAAGAAAAGCAGACCAAGGAAAAACTCGACGACATTCTGGCGAAGTGGCGGCAGGAACGGGAAGAGAGAGAAGTGCTCGTGACCGCCGACGACATGATGCACATCATTTCGAAAGTCACCGGGGTTCCGTTGCAGCGGATGGAGCAAAAGGAGACCGAAAAGCTCCTCAAGATGGAAGAGGAGTTGAAGGGCAAAGTCATCGGGCAGGACGAAGCGGTGACCGCAATTTCCAAAGCGCTGCGGCGTTCGCGGGCGGATTTGAAAGACCCGCGGCGACCGATCGGTTCGTTTATTTTCCTTGGACCAACGGGCGTCGGTAAAACCTTCCTCGCCCAGACACTGGCTGAATTCATGTTCGGCGACCGCGACGCCTTGATTCAGATCGACATGTCGGAGTACATGGAAAAGTTCACGGCTTCGCGATTGATCGGGTCGCCCCCGGGTTATGTCGGGTACGAAGAGGGTGGTCAGCTTTCGGAGGCGGTGCGACGCCGGCCGTATTCCGTCGTTCTGTTTGATGAAGTCGAGAAGGCGCATCCCGATGTGATGCATTTGCTACTGCAAATTCTGGAGGACGGAAAGATTACCGACTCGCTCGGACGCAAGATCGATTTCCGCAACACTATTATTATCATGACATCGAACGTTGGTGCGGATATTTTGCGGAGACAAACGACGATGGGTTTTGCCGCGACCAAGCCACTGGGCGAACACGAGTTCGAAACGATGCGTGATCGGTTGCTGGAAGAAGCGAAGAAAGTGTTCAAACCCGAATTCATCAACCGGCTCGACGACATTATCGTGTTCCATCAGCTGACCAAGGCAGACCTGATGCAAATCGTCGAACTCGAAGTCGCGAAGGTTTTGCACCGGGTGAAAGGCAAGGCTGTGCACATCGAGCTCGAGCAATCGGCCAAGGAATTCCTGATCGAAAAAGGATATGATCCGCAATACGGCGCACGTCCGATGCGCCGTGCAGTGGAGCGTTATTTGGAAGATCCGTTCGCGGAGGAATTGCTGCGCGGCAATCTAAAACCGGGCGATGTGGTGCACGTTTCGGCTGAGGGCGGAAAGCTTGTTTTCAAGGCCGCGCAACCGCAGGCGGCGGCGGCGGGTGCGAGCTGAACTGCAACAATCGCTCGGGATGACCAGGCTATGCCCGAGGATGGGCTTCAGCGTAGGCTTTTTTGAGGCGTTCGACCGTAACGTGGGTGTAAATTTGTGTGGTCGATAGACTGGCGTGCCCTAACAAGGCCTGGACGCTACGGAGATCGGCGCCGCGATCGAGCATGTGGGTGGCGAAGCTGTGGCGCAATTTGTGGGGACTAATGGAGATCGGGATGCTGGTGAAACGCAAATACCGGCGCACGATCAGCCAAATGGAGCGAGCGGAAATTCGGCGGCGCGCTTTGTTAATGTACAAAGGACCACTGTGGACTTTGGCGGCGGCGCGATAACGCTGGATTGCTTCAAGCGCCGGCAGACCTACAGGACAAACCCGTTCCTTTTTCCCTTTTCCAAAAACGCGGACCGACTCGGTGTAAAGGTCAACATCGGCGACATCAAGCGAGGCCAATTCGTTCAAGCGTAGACCGCTGCTGTAAAATAATTCCAGGACAGCGGCATCACGCAGCGGCATCCAGGTTGGCGCAGCGGACTCTTTTTTCACACGCAACGGCGCGGAAAGAAGCTCTTCCATTTGCTGCCGTGTAAGCACGATGGGCAATTGCTTTTGCAGCTTCGGTAATTGTACTTCCGCGCTCGGATCATGCGTCAGTTTTTTCCGGGCTCGCAAAAACTTGTAGAACGTTCGCAGGCCGGAAAACTGAAGACGTATATAACTACGGGCGGCTTTTTCTTTTGAGAGGTGAAAGAGGTAGTCGCGAAAATCGTCGGCCTGGCATTTCAACCACGGCTTCGACTGCAGGTGGTTACGAATTTTTGAAAGCGCGCTCTCGTATGCTTTCAAAGTGCGTGGTGAAGCGTTGCGCTCGACCTCGAGATAGCCCAGGAATTCGTCGACCAGCTTGTCCCTCGACGGCACCGCTTGGTCGGGTTTAGGCATGCCGAGCGAAAAAATGACGAATGACGAATGACGAAGGACGAAGGAAATCCGAATGACGAATGACCGATGGCCATGACGACTCGAAGCCGTAACGATAAAACGGAAGCGCGGATGAGAAATATCCTCTTCGAACTTCGGACTTCGTCATTAATTCGTCATTCTTACAGCTGCGGTTTTTCGATTTGATACCGGCTCACCTCAGCTTGAGAGCGCCCAGAGAATTGACTGGAGAAAATAGGGGGCGGGTTGGTCGAAAGGACCTCGTAGCCTTTCAGGACGAATTCTGGGTAGATGGTGTTGCTGGCGGGCTCGTAGACCTTGTCGCCACTAAAGTAACCGTAGAGCTTGTATTCGTAATTATTGTCGCTCCCGAAATCGAGGCGTTCGCGATCGGGGGCCAGCTTCTGCTTCTCATTCAACATAACCAGCTGTGATTCGCTCCAGGGTTGCCCTGGACGGCGGACGTAGCCCCAGAATTTGAAGTCGGGTTTATAATATCGACGGCCGATAAAATAGTCGCCCGGCGTTTCGGCGGCATATTTTTGCGCCATTTCTACCTTCGCGGCTTGAATGCCGGCAGGGGTCGTTTCGCATCCAGCCAGAAGGAATACGGGCAGAACCATTCCAAACAAACAAAAAATGCGCTTCATCGCCAGATTTGTTCACCAAGCAACCGGTCGACGCAACGTCGTTTTCGCTTTTGCTTCCGCCGTGGCCATCGTAACATTCGGGGCATGATTGAGCTTGAAGTTTACGCTGCCGGTTTACGCGACATCGACAAGATTCTCGAGCTTGATCGCCAGCTGGAAGCAATTCCGGGGCTGCGCTACAAGGTCGATCGCAATCACGATCTCGTTTATCTGGAGATGGACGAAACTGCGATTACCCTTCCGGACTTACGTGCCATGTTTCGGAAAATCGGACTGGAACCGCGTTTCATCGGCGCGGTGCCGGATGAAATGCGCTCAAAATCGAGGACGCAGCCGCTCGCTACGTGATCTACCGGAGCGGGCGATGGAGCGAGGGCGAAAATGATCGCGCGTTTTTTCATTGCCATTGGCGCGCCACTCGTTGCTTTTGTCCGCTATTTGGGAGAGGTGGTGCTGTTGGCCGGTGATACATTTCGCTCTGTTTTCACCCGGCGGCTGCGATGGCGATTGTTCCTCGAGCAAATTGTCGAGATCGGATTGTTGTCACAACTGGTCGTGATCGTAACGGGTGGCTTTACCGGTGCGGTTTTCGCCGCCCAGACCTATTTTCAATTCAACAAGATTGGAATGGGCTCGGCTACCGGCGCCGTGGTTTCGGTGGCAATTTGTCGTGAACTGGCGCCGGTCCTTTCGGCCTTAATGGTAAGCGGTCGTGTCGGCGCGGCGATGTCGGCCGAAATCGGAACGATGAAAGTGACCGAGCAAATCGATGCCCTGCGCGCACTCGCCGTTTATCCGATCGATTATCTGGTCGTCCCCCGCGCTCTCGCGATGATGATCTCAATGCCATTGCTCGTGGCCGAATGCATCGGCTTTGGCATTATCGCCAGCTATCTGGTGGCGATCGTCCTGCTTGATATCAACGGCACCTATTACGTTGCCAACATGGTGCGATGGACGCTATTGCGCGATCTGATCATGGGAGTGTCTAAAGCGTTCGTCTTTGGATTATTGATCGTTTTCATTTGCTGTCACAAAGGATTGACGACGCGTGAGGGCGCGGTTGGGGTGGGCCGGGCCACGACCGAGGCGGTGGTGGTTTCTTCGCTCGCAGTTTTGATTTCGAATTTTTTCCTGACCATGGCGCTGAACATTGTGTATCCGGCAGGGTATCAGTGATGCCCTGGTAAATTGGCGCCGATCATGCCGATCAACGATCAACCAGTCACGCTCAATGGCGCGATGATTGCGGTGCGCGACTTGCGCAAAGCCATCGGTGATGAGCAGATTTTGCGCGGAGTAGACCTGGATGTCGCGGTGGGTGAAACGCTCGTGATTATCGGACGCAGCGGCGGCGGCAAGTCGGTTTTGCTCAAGCATCTCATCGGTTTGATGCAGCCGGATGCGGGCGAGATCTGGGTTTCCGGCAAGAACATTATCGGGATGAGCGAACGGCAGTTGACCAATATCCGGCAAAAGGTCGGCATTCTCTTCCAAAGCGGTGCGCTCTTCGATTCCATGACGGTGGAAGAGAATATCGCGTTTCCGCTGCGCGAAGCCGGTATGCATGATGTCAGAGCGATGCGCGCGCGTGTCAATGAAGTGCTGGAAGTGGTGGAACTCCAAGGTGAGAACGCCAAGATGCCGGAAAGCCTGAGTGGCGGAATGCGTAAGCGCGTCGGTCTCGCGCGGGCCATTATTCGTCAACCGTCATGCGTCCTTTACGACGAACCAACTTCCGGGCTCGACCCGGTGGTGTCTGACAGCATCAATCATCTCATCCGTAGATTGCAGGAGCGATTTCAGATGACGAGCGTTGTCGTGACACACGATATGAAAAGCGCGATGCAGGTGGGCGATCGCATCGCTTACCTGCACGAAGGCCGGATCTATTTCGACGGCACTCCCGCCGAGTTGCAACAATGTGACGATCCGATCATTCAGGATTTCCTGCTCGGCCGCTCCGAAGCGGCACCGCATCAAGATCGTGCTGGCTAAGATTGGAATTTAGCGAATGCTTTTGCGATAAATGGATCGCGATAGGACCCTGGAGCTGAAGGTTGGCGTTTTCGTGGCCATTGGCCTCGTTATGATTGCGGCATTCGTGGTCAAGTTTGGTCGCCTCGGCGAAGGCTTCAAAACGTATTACGATCTGACGGTTCGCTTCAAAGACGCGAGCGGTTTGCTCAAAGGCTCGGATGTCTTGCTCAGTGGTGCCAGGATTGGCCGGGTGGGGGGTGGGCCACGGCTCTTGCGAGAAGGAGAAGGGGTGGCGGTCCCGCTGCGCATTTACGATTACGTCAAAATTCCGAAAGGCAGCAAGTTTATAGTGGGAAGTTCAGGATTGCTGGGCGACCGATTTGTGAGTGTGATGACGCCACCCGGCCCGGCGACGGAATACCTGCCGAAAAATGCCGTCGTGGATGGCGCGCCGGCCACTGGAATTGATGACCTCACGCATGCGGGAAGCCAATTAATCGAAGAATTGCGCGGGACGGTGCAAAATATTAACGGTACGTTCACTCGGTTAAATACCGAGGCGTTGCCGCCGGAGACGATGCGCAATTTGCGGACGAGCATTGATCATTTAAGTGAAACCACAGATTCGTTGGCACAATCCTCCAAGAAACTAGATGGCGTGGTCGAGAAGGCCGACGCTGCGATGGCGTCGGCCAAAAAGGATGCGGATGATTTGCAGGCCCCGATCGCCGAAGCGCGCAAAACTTTTTCGGCGGCGACACAGTTAATCCGCGAGGCGAGCAACGGCAATGGCTTGCTTGCCAGCCTGATAAAGGATTCCGATATGGCCCGCGATATGCGTGCTTTAATAGCAAACCTGCGCGCACATGGCGTTCTCTTTTATCGTGATTCCGCGGCCAGGGCGACACCATCACCTTCACCGGCCAAGCGGCGAAGTTCTCCCTGAGATATGACGCCGCTTTCTACCGTTAATTTGTTGCGGTCGCTTTTTGTCACCTTTTGCGGGGCGATTGGGGCATTGGTTTCCGCCGAGCTCCTTGATAACGTTGTGCCAGGTTTGCTTTTCGGAGTGCTGCTTGGACTCGTTGTTGTCCTGATCGATAGACTTCTCAAAGGAATTTCGCTGCGCGCATTCTCTTCCGCCACTTTCGGCCTCTTACTGGGATTGATCTTTGCGAGTCTGCTTAGTGGTTCGCAAGTTTTGCGATTCCAACCGGAGACGACGCAATGGACGGTCCGGCTGGTTGTTTATGTCATCTTCGCCTATTTCGGAATGATGTTGGCGATGCGAAGTAATCGAGATGAATTCTCGCTCATTATACCCTACGTTCGCTTTACCCGCGAAATATTGGAACACGAACCGCTGGTGGTGGATACCAGCGCCATCATCGACGGACGCATCGCGGAACTGTGTTCCACTGGTTTTCTTAGTCGTGCGCTGATCGTCCCGCGCTTTGTTCTGACGGAATTGCAAATGTTGGCGGACTCGCGCGAACCGGTCAAACGCGAGCGCGGCCGGCGTGGGCTCGATATTTTGAATCACTTGCAGCGCTCGAAAGAAGTCGAGCTAACGATTCATGAGAGCGAATCGAGCGAGGGTTCGGTCGATGATCGCCTCGTGCGAGCGGCCAAGGTATTGCAAGCACGGCTCCTCACCAACGATAATTCACTCTGTCAGGTGGCGCGTTTGCAACAGGTCACGGCGTTGAACTTGAATGATTTGGCGCGCGCTCTGCGACCGGTCGTCCTGGCCGGTAACGAAATGGAATTGCATCTGATCAAGGAAGGACGCGATCCGCATCAGGCCGTGGGCTATTTGCCGGACGGTACCATGATCGTGATCAATCACGCCCGTTCATTGATTGGAAAGACCGTGAAGATCGTCGTCTCGAGTACGCTGCAAACGGCCGGTGGCCGCCTGATTTTTGGAGAACTCAAAGCACCTGCTGTGGTCAGCGCGTGAACTAACGTTAGACCGCGATCCAGCGTAAGCGGACTGGGATAAGGGTCCCAGAAAAAAATCTTTTAGCGGTCATTGAGTCCGAGCCGGACGTGCGAAGCCGCTACAGACCCACCGCCTGACGCACGCGTTTCATCACTCCATCCGCGATCGAGTTTGCGCGTTTGGCGCCCTGTGCCAGGACGCCTTCGACGTAATCCTCATGCCGAAGGATTTCATCCCGCCGTTTCCGCATCGGCGCGAAATAATCCCATAGTTTTTCGAACAACTGTTTTTTGAAATCGCCGTAGCCGCGGCCGCCCTTTCTAAACTGCTCCCGCATGTCGTCGACCTCCTCTTTGGAAGCGACTAGCCCATAAAGTTGCACAATGGTCGACGTCTCCGGATCCTTGGGCGCGTCCACCGGCGTCGAATCCGT
>QHPU01000037.1 GCA_003219175.1 Verrucomicrobiota bacterium
AACGGAAAGAACAAGGGTTTCCTAAACCTTAAATGTGGGTTCGATTCCCGCCGGGGACATGGTACTCCACGCTATTGTAAGTTCGCGAGGGAATTGTCCAATCTTTTGGAACTTTGGAACCTAGAAATCGGACAACCAGAGCGCACACCCACAAAAGCGCCTTTTGCCAGTGCTCAACCCTTCTGCCAGTTCCTGGAATGAGTGCAAGCGCCGCGCGCCTATTAACCCGACTAAGGACAGAAAAAGAAATCCCAGCGTGCAGCCGGTATCAGGAATGCTTGTTACATCACTGTTATCGATAAAACGGATTGAGATTGGCATATTGTCACTAACATCGATCGCGAAGAATTGAGTTGCGCCATTCGCCTTCACAATTCCGCCCAGAGAAAGAATGTCGCTGCGGACGATTAGCCCTAGAGGAGCGACGGGGACGGAGCTGGCCGGAGTAACTTTGTTGACGAATTGGTCACTATCACCAGAACTATTCGGCTCAAGCCAGCGTAAACTTGGGGCCGCGGTTACGCTTGGGGGACCTATCACGTCCTTGTGTCAGCAAGTCTGATTGATCGCGCGATGCGCAATCGACAAGTTTTTAAATTATCTGCTGTTTCGTGTCACCAGTTAGCATCAGATAATTGTCTGCCACTGGCTGATCTTGGCGTGTTCTGGCAGCTTCAGGAAAGTCCAGCTTACCTGTGGCGGGTAATAATGTAAGGGGCCAACGGCGGCTGCTCGAAATTGAAGCAATCTAGCATATCATGAGCATCTCGGTCGCGCGATGCGAGCGGCTCTAGATTAAAACGTTCTTCGATCAACTTGAGCGGTGACGTGAAGTCAAAGCTTGTATGGCAACAAAGGCCAGCACGCGCATATGGTGAGATGACGAGTGCGGGCACTCGGGGCCCATAGCCGAACCGATCTACGGCAGGTGGCTGAACATGGTCGTAAAATCCACCGTAATCGTCCCACGTAACAATTATGACGGTGCTCTTCCAGACATCGCTTTGCATGATGGCGTTGACCAAATCGGTGACATGCCACATGCCGCGTGCGGAATCAGCTGGCGGATGTTCGCTATCTGCGAAGTTTGGGACGATCCAAGATACCTGCGGCAGGGTGCCTGATTTCGCGTCTTTATAAAACTCATCGAGTGCAACCAAGTGAGACATGAGATCGGGGCTATGTTGGAATTGGCGAAATCCTGGAAGCGGATTCCACAGGCTATGTTGCTTGGGATTCGACTTCTCGTCGTAATACTTCCAAGTCACATGGCTATTCTGCAGTAGCTCAGCCATCGTCGGAAAATTGTAAACGAAACCCGTATCGCCGCCTTCGACAGCCCGATGGTTGTAGGTAGGATTGTTAACTAATCCTCCGCTTTTTGCGGCAACCGTATACAGATGGTTCGGTTCACTGGGGCCGGCAAGCGAGGAGAAGAAGCGGTCGCAGAGAACGAAACGGCGCGCGTATTCCCAGTAATTCGGTATTTCGTGCCAATCATAATAAGACAACGTGTTCAGCACCCAAGCTGGAGTAGGCCCCTGCGGCGGCTGAGCCGGATGTTCCGTCGGCAGCTGCCCAGCCGTTATCGCTTCATTCTCACCGCTCTGTTCTTGTGACTGCACCATGCTCTCAAGCTCTTGTTCGCTCAGCTCGTGATCGCCATTGCGGTCATACTGGCTAATCAACTTCTCTGCGTTGGCGAAAGCTTCCGGAGAAGCAGGCACTGCCCTCGACAGCTCGGCCGCATCGAGCTTTTTGTCGCCATTCATGTCGAAGCGCTTAACCAGCCGATGGGCTCGCCTGTGTACCGCTGCCAGTTCCATCCAGCCTTCTTGCATCGATATGACATCTTCCGGATCCGTTTGGGGTAGGTCGCCCTTCCAATAAAATGCCAGCGTGTCCGGCCATTCTGCCCAAAGAAAGCCGTCCATTTTGCCGCCGTTAGCCGCAACATGCGCCGCCTGC
This sequence comes from Verrucomicrobiota bacterium, assembly GCA_003219175.1. Classification (GTDB taxonomy): domain Bacteria; phylum Verrucomicrobiota; class Verrucomicrobiia; order Chthoniobacterales; family UBA10450; genus AV69. The sequence continues at coordinate 1,969 of QHPU01000037.1, forward strand.
CAGCTATGATTGAGATCGTGGGGCAATGCTGTCGCATGAAGATGAAACGGACTCACTGTCGCAGGTTGACCCGGCTGAAAAGCAAACTTAGCTCCTAAGGGAATGCCGTCAGCTCCAGGAAACGTGCCGAAGTAGTGGTCGAAGCTGATGTTTTCCTGAATGATATAGACAAAATGGTCGAGCGGTATCGCCTTAGGTTTCGCGGCGGCTTTGACCGCAGCGGCGCTCAGGTCTGCGAGCGCAAACCAAGCGTAGCACCCCACGAAACACCGCAGAACAGACGAACAAAACCTCATCGACCCTAATGAAACCCGTTCAAGTCTTCCTGCGTTTCGAAAAACTTTTTAACCCTGCCGATTCGATGCCGCGGCTTGTTCCCCCGTTCAGAGTAGCTGCAAGCTTTTCCTCCGCATTGTCATCCTCAATAACCAGTCTAAGCCTGGAGGTTTCGTAGTCTGTTGGATGACAACGACCGGCGTGGTTCCCGGCACGCTTGGGCTACCCGCCGAGCCGTGATAGGTTAAAAAAAGTTCTCCTCTAAGTACGAACATTCTTCTAATTCTCGTTAGGCCTATGAAGCGCGATGTCTCTGCGTCTGATCAGCGACGTAGCCTTCCGAGACAAGTGATTGGTATGGCGGCTATTGGTTTCTACGGCGGATTCTGACAGGAGAAAATGGTATCAGAATGATCGAGCCCTCAATGCGCCTACCGCCCGCAGAACGAGGTCGCGTCATTCTTCTAATTTCGGTCATGCTGCTACCTTTATGTCTTAGCGCATTCTTTATCGGCTTCGCGCGGTCGAGCGCAATTTCAGGTCAGAGCGGCAAGCTGCCAGACAAGTCAACATCATCAGTCGGCGATGGTCGTCTCGTAGTCGTCATTGTCGACAGTTTGCGGCGTGAGGCAGTGGATAACGTAATGCCGAATCTAAAAGAGCTCGCGCAGGACCGCGCTTCAACTTACGTCGATGTGCACACAGCCAGTGGCAACATGAGCTTGCCCTGCATTCAAACACTCCTAGAGGGAAGAGAAAGTCCCTACGCGAGCGCAATTCGTGACTTTACCGGGACACGTGGTTCCAATAACGGATTGCCCGCGGCTGCGGCGCGGGCCGGTTTGCACCCTGCCCTGATTGGAGATTTCATTATCCTCGGACTCTACGGAAAGTACGGAACCATTACAGTAAATCGGAGCGAGCTTGCGCGGTCGGACCTTGCGTGTGATCTGGCCGAGATCGACAAAGCGATTGATGTTTTGTCTAACAAAGATGTTCGCTTGATCATCCTCCACGTTGTGGGGACCGACAGCGTGGCCCACCGCTGGCATCCGGGACACCCTGAGTACGCGCGTCACTATCGTGCGGTGGATGCAAAGTTATCCGAGCTGATTCAAAAGCTGGATCTGAAAAACGACCATCTCATCATCACCGGTGATCACGGCCACAACGAAGTTGGTAATCACACACCCTGGTCGGTGGCCATCTTTGCGGGCGGCACTTATCCGCAGCTGTTCTCCGCGCTTGGCCCCCTTAGCCCTTTGCAACAAGTGGACATGCTTTTTTTTATGGCGTTCCCCTACAACCTGCCGTTGCCGCTCGATTACGAAGGCCGCTACTTCGGAATAGACCCTCCGGTCAACGCCACCGCGGCCACACCTGAAATTCTGCGGCGTCTCGACATCTTTCGAAACCTCCAGGCCGAGGCGTTGAAGGTGAGTCCGGAGAATCTTCCGAGCGCGATCGCGCAGAAACGAGCGCAAGGCCGTCTGGCGTTGCTGGGTTCGTTTCAACGTGCATTGCCGTTGCTGGTTCTTTTTCTCGGGTGGATTACCATGGCATTTAGGATCAGCGATTCATCGAGGCGGGCTGTTTGGCCGCTCATTGTGATAGCAATTATCGCGACCGCACTGTGGCTTTGTGCTACACCACGCTTGAGTGCAGTACTCGCATTTTTTGTTGGAGCTTTTTTAGTTGCTTGGGCAATAAAGGCGCGCGAGTTCCAGCGTTTTTGCTTTCTTCTTCTGTTGCTGGCGGGGACAGCGTTTACTGCTTTGAATCCAGAACGCTCCCAGGTGATGTTCTGGCGTTACCCGGTCGTAATTTTTGCTGCTGCCGGAGCGGTGCTTGTATTGCTGCGCAAACGTTCCTTGCTCGATTGGCCGGTTGCCTTTTGCGCTGTTGCAATGTTCGTCATGCCCAGCACTGGCTTTAAAACACAACTCGGCCCCAATGTCGCAAACGCCTGGTTACTGGGTGCTGCTGTCGTTTTGCTGGGCCTGATTGTGACCGGCCGCTTTCGGCGGATTCATCTTACAAGCGGAGCTGGGGTCGATGTATTTGTGTTACTGGTCGCGGCCAAATTGCTTCGCGCTCAGCGACAAAACATCGGTCGGATCCATAATGTCCTGGTCGACTGGTTCCGGCACTCGGCTGCCGGCCCCGTAGTGAGTGTAATTTTGTACATTGGTTGCGCATCTTATTTAATTTGGGCTGTTCGGCGGCCGGCCGCTCGGACCATGTTGGCGGCGATAATACTAATTTTGCCGGTCTATTCCTGTTGGTTCGCCAAGCTCCCATTCGCGATCTTAGCGATGGCATCGGTTGTACCGGTTTTCCTTGCTGCCTGGACGAGCCTCTTTGATCTACGAGGTCCGCTGAAAGACGAATCGGATGTCAGTGCAGAGCGTTCCGGGCTATTCCTCGCAGCCGCGCTTGTGATGACCTTCTGGATTTTGTTTCAGGGCTTCTTCATTCAAGAAATCGATTTCTCTTTCGCACTAAGATATCTCCCTGAAAAAACATCAGAGCTAACAGAGTTCGCGGTCGCTTTTCCTCTCACTCTCCTGAAGTACGCATTACCGCTGGTCATGGTCATTTTGGTTTATGTCGGACTTCGCGGCTTGCGTACAGCAAGCCGGGCGATGATCGCCGCTTTGATATTTTGTAATCTGAAATTGGCTACCTTACTCGTGCAAATTTTCTTCGGGCGGCTGGGGACGCAGCAAAAGTTTTATGAGGTGGCCATATCTGAGTTCTTGTTTGTCTCCCAGCTCGTATTAATCGCCGCTTTAACGTACCTCGGTCTGGTTCTTTGCGTCCGAGGTCGAAGCCAAGCACTGTTGCGCGAAGAGTAAGTGCGCGATCCAATTGCCCGATTTTGGAAGTTTCACGGCTACTTTTCGGATAAGTGACTGGCGGATTTATACATTTGTCAGGGCGCGCCCTTTTTGTCCGAATCGAAATTTAAGCTGGAATATCCCTGAATAGCTTGGGCATGTCGGAAATCAGGCACTTAAGAAAGAGCGGAGAATTTTTCGCTCGCCTGACTTGCATGCCTGGAGGTGCACGCTAACGAGGTGGGCATACCTTACCAGTGCGAACATCCATGAATGCAAAGCTCAAGATCTTCAGCGCCATTTTTCTTGTCGCGGCTCAATTCGTCCGCGCGCAAACCACGATGACGCAGCAAAGGCCCAACGTCACCAACAGGACGCTCATTACAAAAGCGACGCCACCGGAGAAGACAACGCCGAAGCAATACACCATCGAGCAGTTCATGGCGACAATGCGCGTGGGCGGGAGCGCATTTTCGGCGGATGAAAAATCGATTCTATTCCACAGCAATAAGACCGGGATCTTCAATGTTTACAGCGTTCCGGTCAGCGGCGGAGACGCGAAGCAGCTAACCAATTCGACGAAAGAAAGCACTTACATTGTCGCAGCGTTTCCGAACGATGCGCGGTTTCTGTATCGGCACGACAGGGGTGGGAATGAGAACGAGCATCTTTATCTGCGCGAGCTCGATGGCACCGAGCACGATCTGACACCGGGCGAAAAAACGAAAGCGAATTTTCTCGGCTGGAGTTTCGATCGGCAGTCCTTCTTTTTTTCTACCAACGCGCGTGATGCGAAGTTCTTCGACATCTTCGTCATGCCGATCACAGACCTGAAACCGACGCTGCTTTACCGGGACGAGACCGGTTTCGATTTCGGCGCGATCTCGAATGACAGGCGCTTCATCGCATTTCACAAGAGCGGGAACACGACGTCGGACTCCGACATCTATCTCTACAGCACCGAGACAAAGGAGATGAAAAACATCACGGCGCATGACGGCGAAGCGGAGAATGATCCGCAGACCTTCGATAAGGACTCGAAGTATCTCTATTTCATCTCCAACGAAGGGACGGACTTCAAATATATCGCGCGGTTTTGCCTAACGAGTGGTGAACGAGAGATCGTGGAGAAGGCGCCATGGGATGTTTCTTACATCGAGTTTTCAAAGCACGGGAAATACCGCGTGGTAGGTACGAATGAAGATGCGCGCACACATTTGAAGGTTACGGAGGAAGCAACGGGGAAGGCGCCCGAATTGCCGTCGTTGCCGGAAGGCGACATCACCGGCGTGGACATTTCCGACAGCGAAAAGCTGATGGCGTTTTACGTCGATGCCTCGCGTTCGCCGGCGAATCTATATGTCTATGATTTTGCGAGCGGAAAGGCGAATCGCCTAACGAGTAGTTTGAATCCAGAAATTAATCCGGACGATCTCGTCGATGGCAAAGTCGTGCGCTTCAAATCTTTCGATGGGTTGGAGATTCCGGCGATTCTTTATCAGCCGAACGACGCAACCGCTTCGAACAAGGCGCCTGGCGTCGTGATGGTGCATGGCGGTCCGGGCGGCCAGGCGCGCATGCCTTACAGCGCCTATCGCCAGTATCTGGTGAATCATGGCTACGCGATTCTCGACGTGAACAATCGCGGCTCGAGCGGTTACGGGAAGAGATTTTTCATCGCGGACGATCACAAGCACGGGCGCGAACCGTTGTGGGATTGCGTGGAAGCGAAAAAGTTCTTGAACTCTTTAGGCTATGTCGAGCCAAATAAAATCGGCATTATGGGCGGATCGTACGGCGGTTACATGGTGCTGGCGGCGCTCGCGTTTAAACCGGCAGAATTTGCGGCTGGCGTGGATATCTTCGGCATTTCAAACTGGGTGCGGACACTGCAGAGCATCCCGCCGTATTGGGAAGCGCAGCGAAAATCGCTTTATACCGAGATCGGAAATCCAGACACGGAGCCCGAGTTCCTGCGCGAGATTTCACCGCTGTTTCACGCCGATAAAATCACCAAACCGCTCATCGTTTTGCAGGGGAAAAACGACCCACGCGTGATCAAACCGGAATCAGACGAGATCGTCGATGCGATCAAGAAAAAGGGCGGCGTGGTTGAGTACGTGGTCTTCGACAACGAAGGTCATGGTTTCACGAAAAAGGAAAACGAACAACGCGCTTATAAGGCAATCCTCGATTTCCTCGACAAATACCTGAAAGGCGCAGCCAAGTCTTAACCATTGTGCCTAACAAGAGGAAGAAACTCTTTGGTCTGCTCACCCACAAGGAGCGCTGGCATTCCCGGCGGGGATGGCTACCGACTGCGGGCAGCGGCGACTACATCGATGATTTCAAAGCTTACGCGAGTGTTGCCGGCGCGCTCGCTTGCGCGGCTTGGGAAGGATTATTCGTCCGGCCACGGAGTTGATCGAGGCCGGCACATTTGACGAACTGAAGCACGGCGCGTCCTACGACGAACTGCAACGACTATTTGTCCAGCGCTAACAGATTCTTGTAAGTCCGCGACCCTTTTGTCTCGTTTTCTCGCTTCTAGAACTTGAAAACCGAATAATCAGGGTCCCGCACTTACAATATTGTATGTCTGCGATCTACTTCTCCGATCGCTGACAAGCTAAGAGCCGCCGGTTTTGTGGTAGCGGCGAAAGGTGTTTCGCTTTTCTCGTTTGTTGGCGTCGTTTGTGCTGCGCGTGAAAAAATTATCTTATGGCCCTGAATCCTGTCGATCTAGAGGTTCTGAACACTGCATTTGGAATGTCATCTGCCGCGAATGAACCGCTTAACCCGGATGTTGTTCGCTCGAAGCTCGGAGGAATTAATGAGGACGACTTTTATGTTAGTCTGGAGATAATGGAAGGAGACGGCTTGATTGCAACAAGTCGCAAGATCACGAGGCGACCATCCAACTTTTGGGTTACCTCCCAAGGGGTGGTTAAGCTGTTGGACGAGAATGGTCAAAGATCTGTCATTCAAGCTGCAGTTGAAAAAGCGATCGTCGCGAAGCCAAACTCAACTTTGTCAGATATTGCTGGAACTGTCGCGCAGAGTCCACTCATTGTCGCGGCTATTATCGAGACCCTCGAAGGCCAGGGTGAAATCAATGTTCAACGTGGATTGGGTGTCGAGCCGCGAATCAGCGGCGTTCACGCGACGCTTCGTCGGCGCGTTCAGGAAGCAGGCCAGTAGTCGTTACCGATTTAAAAATTGGCCGTCTTGTAGACGCGCGACCTAATTATCCCGTTTTCTCGCTTCCAGAATTCAAAACTCGGACAGCGAGATCTGATCTCCGGCTTTTTTGGACGTTCCAATTCCTGGAAATGGGTTGCGAATCGATAGGTTCGTAATTTCCATAATTACCAACTTGGCGCAATATTCGTAATCCGTTGCATACAAGCAGAATAACTTCGTGGGTTTTACCCCGTTTTTCAGCATCGAACCTGCTTATTTGCCTTCAAGTAATTATAAGGAAAAAGGAACAACGGACATGCTTGGGGAAACGTATTCGCAGCCAACACGACAGGCAGGCTTTACCCTCGTCGAAATTATGATTGTGGTCGCCATAATTACCCTGCTGGCCGCACTCGCGATCCCCGGGATACTTCGAGCACGAAAACGAGCGCAAGCCTCGCGCGTAAAGGACGATCTGCGGCTGATCGAGGCGGCCGTCGATCAATATGCAATCGAAACCCAGAGGCAGCCGGGCTCGGTTGTATCCGTCTCCGATTGGACCGCCTATTTGAAAACAGAGACCCAACTTTGCACGACGGGAAAGGACGTGCTGGGGCACGATTTCGGTCCGCAGACGGTCGATCAAATCCCGATCGTTCCATCCGAAACATACGCTGCGTTGGCCGATGTTGCTGATGACGGATTCTGGTCACCATTTGCCCCGTAGGAGGACATTCGGGACACAGGCTTGTTAGGCTGTGCGCGCCGCAGGGGGTTTATAACTTGCTGCCGATGCAGGCCACGCGGTTGCCCTACAAGAGCCGCGCCGAAGTCAGCGGTAGAAGTTCGACAGCAAAACTGTTAACGCTTAGGGTAATGGCAGATCCCGACCTCGAGCGTGAACGACCTCCGACGACCGGATCAGCCGCTATCGCACCGGCGCAGCGGGCGGATGAAATTTTCCTGGAAGGACCACGCTCGCGCTTTGGCGAGCTGGTCACCCTCATTCGCGTGCTACTGGATTTTCTCCGCGGATTTCGCGTGCTCCATTTCGTCGGCCCGTGCGTGACCGTTTTTGGGTCGGCACGGGTGAAAGAAAGCGATGCGAGTTACGAGCTGGCCCGCAAAATGGGTGCCGCCATTGCGCAACTCGGGTTCACCGTCATGACGGGCGGCGGACCGGGCATCATGGAGGCAGCCAATCGCGGAGCGAAAGAGGTCAATGGTCGGTCGGTTGGCTGCAACATCGAGTTGGAATTCGAGCAACAGCCGAACGCATTTCTCGATCGCTGCATAACCCTTCACTATTTCTTCGTCCGCAAAACGCTCCTCGTAAAATATTCCTATGCCTTTGTCGTGATGCAGGGTGGGGCGGGGACGCTGGATGAGCTGGCCGAGGCCCTCACCTTGATACAAACCCGTAAGATCAAGAATTTTCCGGTAGTAGTGATGGGAACCGAGTACTGGCGCGATTTGCTCAAGATGTTCGAGAAGATGGCGAACGAAGGAATGATCAGTCGCTCTGATCTCGATTTGATTTTCGCAACTGATTCAGTCGACGAAGCAATCGCGCATATCCGTCAGAAAGCGATTACTCCTTTCGGTTTAAAGCTGGTGGTGCGTCGGAATCTGCCATGGCTGGGCGAGCGCGCGTTGCTCATGCCCGGCCGCTAAAGGCGCATCGCGTTCTGATGTAGCCACGGCCCTCTGTCGCCGTGTGAGCGCCCCGATTCGGCGCGGCGACTATGGTCAATAATCTGGCCGCGTTATCGGATTGTTATTCCTAATCTTCGGTGATGAGGCCGAACAGGCCGTGTTCTTCGTCGGCGATGCCAGCTGTGAAAAAGACGCCGTTAGCCTGAGGAAGCATATCCCACAAGCCATCGAATTGGAGTGGGGTTCCATCGGCGCGCATCAACGTCTCGATAAAGGCGCCGCTCGTCGGATCGTAAACGTTAATGAGGCCGTCACCGAAGTTGCCGACCCAGAGTTCATCGCCTTCTACGAGAGCAAGTCCCCAGGGAGCGTTCAGGTTTCCGTTTGAGATCAGACGCCTGAGGAAATTGCCACTGGTATCGAACACATTGACGAAGCCTAAGCCGGGACCGTGGACATCATCCTCTCTTTTGTGATCTTGCTTGGCATAGGTCACAAAAATTTCGCCATTGAAATTGCGGATGCCGAATGGTCCATAACCTGCCGGAAGGTTGGGGTCGACGAAGCCATTGGGATTAACCTGATGAAAACTCTCGTCGAAGGTGTGGACCTTGCCCGTATGAAAATCTGTCGCATACAGGAAATTGTGACCGTTGGCGACGCCGAGGGTTGCGCCCTTGTAGATGGCGCGGTTAACGCCACGGTTTGTTCCGTTGTCGACCGCAATAACGGCGTTCTTCGGGTCCACGGTCGGATTCCAACCTGAAATGGAACCATCTTCACTGACAAAAATGAAAAAGGCGGGTGCTGAGTTTCCATTTTTTGTCACCTGGAAGAACGAGGTGGTGTTCCTGACTTGTCCAGTGGGATTTCCTGTTCCTCGGTTCCGCGCGGCTGTAGGGATCGTTACGACCAGCGAACGTGCCGTGCCGTCTTGCCCGTAAAGCGTCGAAACACCGGTGCCGTTGTCACTGACCCAAATCGTGCCGCCAGGCGACGAGACCGACATGCCCCATGGGTTGACAAGATTTGGATCGACGTGCTGCGCAACACCGGCGATGTCGGATTGAAGATTGGTCCAACTGTAGGTGTCAGCGTGCGCGTTAGTGCCGCCGAATGATGCTGCCAAAATTAGCAGCGCACTTGTAATCAGACTGCGAATGCTTTTCATAAAATTCCTTTCCGTGTTGAGGTCGTGTCGATGAATTTTCGCCCAATGTCGACGCGGTGGCGGTGAGTTGGTAGCGACTTTTTGGTAACAGGATTGTTACTTTTCCACGACAGATTCGCGCGGAAGTTTCAGGCGCGGCGCTGTTGCTTCACAAAATTGCCGGGCAATTTCTGTTCGTCGTCGGGCGCTGAACCGGCGGCATTGCCCAGGGCCACTTCCTCCGTCGGCAGGTATTGTTTGAAGCGATTCTTATCGATTGCTTTCATGAACGCTTCGTGTGGCGAAACGATCCTTTGCTGCAGCACGTTCCAGATTGCGTCGTCCATGAATTGCATTCCCTGAGCCCGACCCGAAACAATCACGTCTTGCAACTTTTGTGTAGCGCCTTCGCGAATGATTGCCGCCACTGCTGCGTTCGCGATCAGGATCTCGTTTACTGCGAGGCGCCCCGAGCCGTCTGCTTTTTTCAGGAGCAACTGTGCCAGCACACCGCGTAGCGAATTAGCGAGCATCGTCCGCACCTGAGGCTGCCGGGGCGCAGGAAAGACGTCGACCATGCGATCGACGCTCTTGCGCGCGTTGTTAGTGTGGAGTGTTCCGAAAACGAGCAGGCCGGTCTCGGCCGCAGTCAGGGCCAGCGAAATGGTTTCCAAGTCGCGCATTTCGCCAACGAGCACGACATCGGCGTCCTCGCGCAGTGCCGCGCGGACTGCTTCCGGAAACGAGCGCGTATTAGCTGGTACTTCGCGCTGGGTGATGATGCTCTGTTTGTTGTTATGAACGAACTCGATCGGTTCTTCGATCGTCACGATGTGTCGCGCGAAGTTGATATTGATGTAATCAATCAACGCTGCCAGCGTCGTTGATTTTCCAGAACCGGTTGGGCCGGTAACAAGGACGAGGCCGGCACGCAGATGGCCGAAGTCCTTCACGATCGTCGGGATCCCGAGCTGTTCGAGAGTCGCAATCTTGGTCGGAATCAGGCGGAAAACCGCGCCGTAGCCATTGGATTGTTTAAGAAAGTTGCAGCGAAAGCGCGATGCTTCGTCCATTTCGTAGGCAAAATCGAGGTCACCGCGTTCATCGAAGATTTTCCAGTTCGCCGGTCCCGCGATTTCGCTCAACATCAGGACCGCTTCATCGCGCAGGACCGGCTCGGGACGCATCGCCATGACATCACCGTGCCGCCGCATTTTCGGGGGCTGGCCTTCCCCGATATGCAAATCGGAAGCCCCTTCCGCCACAATGGCGCGCAGGAATTGATCAAGATAAGCCATTTAAGATTGCAGGTTGGAGCCGGATTGATGTTTGCGGATTGCCAAACACGAAACAGCAAAGCCGGAAAGGGAAACTGGAATCCAGGAAGTATCATGGTTCCCCTTTCTGTCGTGGATTCCTGGGTTCCAGATTAATTCTATCATGACGGGGTAAAAACTGCTGGTTGAGGCGTGTGAACGGCGGATCGCATGTGTTGTCGCACGATTTGTTTTTGGTCGGCGCGGGCCAGCGCTTCTTCCGCGGTGATCAAACCCCTTGCATGGAGTTCGATCAACGCGTCGTCCATCAGTTGCATTCCCTGTTTCCGGCCGGTCTGGATGATTCCCGGCAACATGAAGGTTCGTGCTTCGCGAATCATGTTGGAAACGGCGGGTGTGTTAGTTAGCGTCTCGATAGCCAGGACGCGACCGGTGCCGTCGGGGTTCCGGTGTGCAATGTTCCCAGCACGAGATGACCAGTTTCTGATGCGGTAATGGCAAGCGAAATGGTTTCCAGATCGCGCATTTCCCCGACCATGATCACGTCGGGATCCTCACGCAGCGCCGCACGCAGGGCCGTGGCGAACGACCGGGTGTGAGTGTGCGCCTCGCGTTGGGTGATGTGACAACCCTTCGGTTCGAAGACGTATTCAATGGGATCCTCCAGTGTAATGATGTGTTCGCGCCGTTCGAGATTCACCTGCTCCACCAGCGCGGCCAGGGTCGTCGATTTTCCACTTCCGACCGACCCGGTAACGAGGATTAGCCCGTTCTGATAACGTGTCAGCAATTTCAGATGCTGGGGCAACCCGAGTTCGTCCATGGTGCGAACGCGCGTGTTAATGATTCGAAAGACGATATCGGTCCCGAGACGTTGCCGGACGACGCTGGCCCGGTATCTCCCTTTTGCGTTGGCGTAGGCAAAGTCGGCATCTCCGCGTTCGTCGATCAGCGTCCGCTGCGCATCGGTCAAAAAGGAGTCGGCTAATTTTTTCGTCTGTTCCGCTTTGAAACGCGCCGCGTCCGGCCAGATCGGTCGCAACGTCCCATGAAGGCGCCAGAGCGGCGGGGCATTTACTCCAAGATGAATGTCGGAAGCACCGGCCTGCTGACCGATTGCGAGATATTCATCAACGTGACGCAACAACTGATCACTCATCGCCCTGCTTGATCATGCCACTCACACCGTGTTTAGGTAAACTTAAAATCGGTGTTGATCGATCGATATATCCGCAAATTAAAGGACTATTCCCGTCAGTTGATTTCCACTTGCTCAAAAACAGGCAGGGTGCCCCTTGCCACCACAGGGTCCGAAGCCGGACTGGCGTCGATGCCTGCGCTACGGCTTCTGGCTCCGCGAAATCCGGGGATGAATCTTCTTGTCAGCGCGGTACCCGCGAGCGCGTTGATGGATAGCCGCTGATTTTGCTCGTCACGAACTTGATCAATGCTGGTCGAAGTAGCGTGGCGGCAAATTTCAAAACCGCAACCAGCGCACCTGCTTCCAGCAAACCTTTGCCGTTCCCTTTCGAGTCATTTTTCCGGTTAACATACACCTTCTTGGTGCGGGCCGGTGCGACCGCGATGAGCAACCCGACGACGATGATTGCTCCGATCCAAATTCCAGTTTGATCGCGAAACGAGTTCTTAAGCTTGCGCGGGAAATCGAGTTCGTAACGCAGGCCACCTAGCTCGCGTCCCAGCCGATCGCGTGAAAGGGCGATATCGCTTTTTATCGCGGCTCGGTCTTTCCGAGGGATTTCAGCCATTGTTGATCTCTCTTTAGTTCCGCTCGTGTTTCGGGGTAAAGCCGGCCGGTCAGTTTCGCTTTTGCTAACAAGACACAGACGAGAGCCAGGCCGATGTGGAGCAAGCCGGCGCCCAGCGCAATCCATGTCCACGAAACACCGGTGCGATGAGCGATGCCAGCGATCAGACTCGCCAGGATAAAAATGTATCCGAACACTACCGCGATCAATGCGGCCAATGCGAAAGCAATCACCGCCGCCAATTGCAGCAGCATCGCCTTTGACTCGACTGCCAGAAGTGCGGCTCGAGTCTCTACGTACGCGAACAACGCGCTGATTAGCCCGATCGTATTGTCGATCAATCCGGCGTGTCCAGCCGGATTGTGCACTCTCGCGCCGGCGCGGGCCATGAGGCAGGCCTAGCGCCGGAAGATCAGACCCAAAACGAAACCGATACCAAGCGCGGTCAAGACCGCCTTCATCGGATTCTCGCGAACATAATCTTCGCCGTCCTCCTGCAAGGTGCGAACGCGCACCTTCGCGTCGTCCCAAGCTTGGGTGGCTTTGTCGCGATAATCCCCGGCCATCGTCGTTGCCGCCGACTTTAAGTCTTCAGCTGCGCGACGCGCATGAGTCTTACTGCTCTCGAGTTTGTTTTGCGCGCTAGTGGACGCGCCACTTTGCTTTTCCTCAGCCATGATCGTCCTCCAAATGTTTATGGTTTGCCGCATTATCCGGTCGCCCAGGCTGATGCGCAAACCTTTCCGTCATCCGTTATTTTAAACGAAATTGAAGTGCCTGCTGCGCTTGCCGATTTTTACGATCGAAGCGAAAAAGGACAGAATTTACAGGGATGATGCAGGATTAAACGGGAGATCCTTTAAAATCCAATCCTAAATCCTGTCTGCTAAACTACTGTGCGCGGAAAATGATCCGCGCTTTTGTCAGGTCGTAGGGCGATAGTTCCACCGAAACCTTATCTCCTGGCACGATGCGAATGAAATGCTTGCGCATTTTGCCAGAGATGTGAGCCAGCACATTGCGCTGACCGGGCAAATCGACGCGAAACATAGTGCCTGGCAACACTTGCGTTACCGTGCCCTCGGTGATGATCTGCGCTTCCTTTGCCACGCTGTAAAATGCCAGCGGGCGCGGAAACTTCAACCAACCACCAATCCTTCAGCTTTAGTGTATGCTATCATTAGCACACCACTGCATCGAGGTCCGCTCAAGACAGGGACCCCATCTGTCTTGGAATCGTGTGCTTCGACTTAAATCGCCAAGACTTAAAAATAGTTGTTAAGGACGCAACGATGCTTCCGGGAAAAACTCGCCGATTTCGCGCCGCTTCCACCAAGCGCCCGTGGTCCGATGTTCTTCTGAAGTTGTGAACTGATATTTGAACAGAACGGCGCGGACGTATTTCGGCGGTTTATCGGGAAAGGGATTGCGGGCGAGCAAGCGCGTCACGCTCGGTTCGTTCTCGAGCAAACGCACGACGAAATTTCCGAACCATTGTTCCTGTCGCGGTCCGCCTAATGCTGCAAACCACATTTGCCAGTCCAATCGCGGCTGATGCGGTGCGCACCAACGGGGCGCGCGGTTGACATCACCAGGTTTCCATTTGAATTCGTAGGCAACCCAATCGATGCCGTCGGCGCTGCCTTCGACTTGAATTTCCGGGCGCTCTTTTGTCATGACACGGAAGAGCCCGTAACCGTTTGCGATGTAAAAAGGTTGCAATTGCTCATAAAGGAAACGAATGGGCTGCTTCAAATTGGCCTGGGGCTGCAATGCCGAATAAATGTGCCATCCATTTAGCGGCATGGTGATCACCAGGACGATAATCGCAGCGAAGTTCGCGATCAGTAGCCGTTTTGCTGCGCGAAATGTGCGCGCGTCGCACAGGGACGCGGCTACAGCGGGAGCTTGCGAGCCGCGGCCGACAACCGCGGCAACAGAAGCATCGTCGATGAGCAAAAGGCAAAGCACGATCGTGAGCAGGTTGAAGAAGCAATAGTTGCCGGTAATGGCGATGGCGATTTGAAGAAAGATTAATAATCCGGCTGCGGTTAATCGTACTCGTCGCGGCGCCCAGATAAAAAAGGGGACGATGATTTCGACGAATAGACAAAAGCCGACCGAGAATTTCTTGAACCACTCCGGATGTTTGTCTGCGAACCAGGCGAAAACAGTCGGCAACGGTTGGGTCCAATAGTGATAATCCAGCGCGGTCAGCGCATTCCAGTGAAAGGAATGATCGAACCAGCCCCAGCAGTTATCGCCGCTGGTCAGCTTCACCACGCCCGACATGAACATCAGTTTAAAGAGCAAAAGCTTGAGGAGAAACAATGCGACCGGAGTCACCGGCATTTCACGGATTTGTTTCGGCCAGGGCCGCTCTGTGGTGGCAGGCGTGTCGCCTGCACCTGAAGAATTTTGTGCAGCCGACACGGCTGCCGCTACAGCAATCCGACGTGGCCAAAGCTGCCAGGGCGCGAGAAAAATCGCGAGAAACCCGGTTTCAAGCAAAAGGATGTCCCATTGGAAACTGAGAAAATTTTGGCCCGCCACGGCGAGGGAGAGATAAAAAACGAAAAGCAGTGCTGCCGAAACTGCCGGCGCGATGCGGAAAATGAGCACTACCGAAAGGACAACACCGCCGCCACAAAGAAAATGGAGAAAGGAGTTGCTCGAACTGATCCAGCACAACGTTGGCAAGACCAATACGGCCTCGAGCCCAATCTGGGCTTTGGCGTTCGCCAAGTAGATTTCAATTGGGATAATGCCTTTGGTGCCGACAAGACCGTGGATTTGGGTCCAAAGCGAAACGAACGCGATAAGGTAAATCAATCCGAGCGCAGTAAGAAACCAGCGGCGTGCCCAAAAATAGGTTGGCGGCCGCACATCTTTCCCCCAAAGCAATCGCGACATCGCCGAGGCGAATGGCCGATTTGCGGCGATGACGCGGTAAGCCATTTCGGAAACTGCGGCAAAACCGGGAACGCGCTCGTAACTCCACCACAACCATTTTTTCGAGCGACAATAGCGTAACGATCGATAAACCGCTGCCGCCGCGACGAAGACCTGACCGTTTCTATCAATGTAAACGACCGAGCGCTGAAATTGTTCGCGCGGAATTTCGGGAAAGCGTTCCGCGATTTCCTGGTAGGGTGCGTAGTCGACCTCGGAGCCAGTGATTATGCGCCAGCGCTCGATCCAGTGCCGGCAAAAGTGACATTCGCCATCCCAAATCAAGAGCGGCTTGGCCGGGGGATTGGAAACGCGGGCGGGCAGTGGCGCGTTCATGTTTTAATTGAACCGGAACATAGGCATTCCTGCCTGTGCGCCCAGCGGGTTTGTAACCCGCTGTTCTGTCGCGAGTAGCGGACAGGAATGTCCGCTGGGCGCACAGGCTGCAAGCCTATGGTCCGATATTGGAAAACTCGGCCCAGACCGGCGCGTGATCGGAGGGATCCTTGCCCTTGCGCATTTCACGATCAATTCCGGCGGCCGTGCAGCGTTTGGCTAATGAGTCACTTGCCAGAATTTCATCGATGCGAAGACCGCGATTTTTTTGGAACGCCAGCATCCGATAATCCCACCAACTAAATAACCCCGCATCAGCGTGATGAATGCGCAGCGTGTCGCGAAAGCCGACCTGTTCGAGTGTGCGAAAAGCGGCGCGCTCGTTCTCCGAACACATGATGGCGCCACGCCAAAGCGCCGGATCATGCACGTCACGATCTTCCGGCGCGACATTGAAATCGCCGCAGACAACAATATCGCGAAAAAACTTCTGCGCACTGGCGATGCAATCCCGAAGCTCAACAAACCATTGCAGCTTGTATTGGAACGCGGGCGAGCCGACGGCCTGCCCATTCGGGGCGTAAACGCAGAAAACGCGAACATTTCTAATCGTGGCGGCGATGACTCGGGCCTGCGGATCTTCGCTGGCCCCGCACAACGCTGCTTCGCGGTCGCGCAACTGTTGTCGAGACAGAATCGCCACTCCATTATAAGATTTCTGGCCGTGAAAAACGCTGCCGTATCCCGCGGCAGAGAGTACCAGTTCGGGGAATTGATCATCGCTGCATTTCGTTTCCTGCAAGCAGACGACATCCGGTTGTTCCTTTGCCAGCCACTCGAGCAGTCGTTCCTGGCGTTTGCGTAGCGAATTGATGTTCCAGGAGGCGATTTTCATCGGAGGTGAATAGTGACTACTGAAACGTGAATAGAATCGAGACCCTGTTCACCGATCACTAGTCACTGTTCACAAGTCGATCTCAACTCCCGGTGTCGGCACAATCACCTCACAATTCGGCAGTTCTGTCGTGAGCTGCTGTCGCATCCACTCCACGGCTGGCGGATCGCCGTGTACCAACAGAATCTTTTTCGGCGTGAGTCTTGTCGCGTACCCAATCAGCGACTCCCGCGAAGCGTGCGCGCTAAATTGAAATTGTTCGATGTGACAGCGCAAAGTTTGCGACGGCTCGTCAGGATCGAGTGACACGGTGTCGCCGGTCTTGGCTATGCGCAAAATTCCGCCCGGCGATTCCGGGTCGGCGTAGCCAACAAATAAGATGGAATGCTGCGGAACTTCGACCACCCGTCGCGCAAAAATGTTGGAGAGCGTTTTGGGCGTCATCATCCCGCTAGAAAGGGCATAGACGCGACCGGCGCGTGCCGGAGAATCATTGATGTTTTGGCCATTCAAGACAAATGGCGCTACGTCTTGCATCAATTGCACACGCGGGCACTGCCGGCGCGTTTGATTGGCCCGCCGATCGTAAACCTCCGTCATTTTCGAGCTCAGTCCGCCGATGTAAGCGGGGAAATCCAATTGTTGTTGGCGGCGAAACTCATAAAACATCCCGAGTGCTTCCTGCGTTTTGCCCAGAGCGAAAACCGGAATCAGCGCGCAGCCCCCCCGGCTAAAGCTTGCTTTAATGGCGGTTGCCAGTTTTTTTTCTTCCGCCGCGCGTGACCAGCCTGGCGGTTCGGGAATATCACCGCGAGTGCATTCCATGATCAGAATGTCGACATCGCTTTGCGGAAAAACCGCCGATTGCATGATCGTTTGATCATCGAAATTGACGTCGCCGGTGTAGAAAATGGTTTGGCCTTCGGCGCGCAAAAGTATTCCGGACGAGCCAAGCACGTGTCCGGCATCCCAGAATTCGAAGGCTAACGCGCCACCATCAGCGATCCGATTACGGGCCGTGGTGTAGGGTTGACGGTACCGACCGCGATACCAGCGCTCACCGCTGCGATCGATTTCGCGATGGCCAAAAAGTGGATAGATCGTGAGGCCGAGGTCCTCGCGTTGCCGCGTCATGACGTTAACGGAATTGTGGAGGAGAAGTGAGCCGATTTCGCTCGTCGGTTCAGTCATGAAAACGCGCGCGTGCGGCTGGTGTCGCATCAGGACGGGAAGCGTCCCGATGTGATCTTGATGGGCATGGCTAATAAGAATTGCGTCGATGGTTCGGCCTTCGATTGGTTTCCAATTTGGGAGCGCGTTCTCGCCTACTTCTTTCGGATGCATCCCACTATCCAGAATCAGTCTCTCGCCGCCGGCTTCGAGGTAGTAAGAGTTCGCGCCGATTTCGGTGCGTCGGGTAAGATTGATGAACTTCATGCCGGGCGAACTATTTTAATCGACTTCTACCTCTTCCTCTCAGTCTCATTCTCGGGATCCCATTAGGATTAAGTTTAACGCGAAGAGGAAGAGAAAGACGCGTGTGAGTACAGTTCTTTCGAAGATAACCAGCTAATATTGAAGACAAATAAGAGAGCGCGGTTACAGTAATGTCTCGAAAATACGCCTCCAGTTTTCGAAACAGAATTTTTTCGATCGGCTCGTCTCTAAATCCGTATTCAATGGAATTTAGCGGTGACATTAGGCGCGTGACCATGGTTTAAAGGGTCGGGAATGAAATCGACGTGGGCAATTTTTTATGGAACGCAATGCGCTCTTCGTCAGACCAGCGCCGGTAAATGAATTCGAAGAAATTGAAGCCAATACCGACGCCATTCATCCCAATCAATCGGTCTGTAATTGTCAGGGCGCCGGCGGCGAGGCAGCAATTTCGGTCGCTTCCGCTCGATGTTTCGACCGTGGCCAGGCAAAAGCGAGGATTCCCAGCAACCATGCCGTGCCCAAGGGGACCAGTCCTGGAATCCAAATCGCGTAGTGCGAAATGATTATGAATGCACTCAGGCAATACGCAGCGGTGAAAGCTATCAACCCAAGGAGGAGATCGACCCGCGAAGCCCGCACCGCGCGTGAACCCAGAACCGCGATGAGCAGGATCACGGCGCCGTCAAAGATGACGCTGACCCGGCGAGTAAAATGATTCGATTGCAACGTTGCAATAGTGGCAGCAAAGACGTCAGGCGGGGCCAGCGGATTCGTGGGAGTGCGTGCAAGAATCAGTTCGTCGCGCAGGCTTTGTAGGGGCGAGTTTTGTTGCCGTTGCTGTGCCAGAAGTAGCAATTCGTTTAAGGAGAACCGACGTCCGAGTTTGGATGCGTTGGGATTTACCATTAGCGAGCCTTCCCAATCGATCGGAATTCGCCGCCCTCCGGGGAGCGCGATGTGCGAGCCGATTTGAATTTGCACTTCGCTCATCGGTATGCGTGCCCAGGTGAGGAAGCCCTGCAAGGCAAAGGCGGGAATGACTTCACCGCGATAGTTAAAGAGCAAGGGAACGCGCGTAGCAGACTCTCCCGGCAAGTTGATGTAACCGAGCAATGAGACTAGTCGCAAATCTTCGTCCGGTTGGCGCTGAACTCCAGTGTAGGTGGGAAGGTCGCCGCGACGTCCGCTCACATGGATAAAACCAGGGATTTCCGTGGGTGGCGCATCCGGATCGGGCGTGGAAGTTAGCTCGGCAGAGAGCAGCAGTTTCGGAACGCGCATTGCCTGATCGAGAAAGACTTGCTCCTGGTCCCTGTCGCGCTCGCGCCATTTCAAGAGTGGTTCGACGGCAACTATCGTCGGCTTGAAATCGAGAATGGCCTGAAAAAAAAGCGCAAACTCAAGTGGCGAAACTGCAGCAGCATCCCGCTGCGGTGTACTAGAACCCACCGGGGGATTTGGAGTAGGCTGCGTTTCGACTATGGGCGCAGCGCCGATTTCTACCACCGTTAGCGGAACATGCTCGCCTGATGCCTGAGTATTTCGCAAGAGCCAGTCGAGAAAAAATCCGTCCGCTTTCTCCACGTAGGGATCGCGCGCCAGCAACAATGCCGCGAGCACGATAACGATGGCGAGAAGAAGACGCTGCATCGCGCGCGAAATTAGAAACGACCCGCCGTAAAGACAAATTTAATCCGTCGAAGAGCTGTAGTTTTCCAAGCTATTGGTTAGACTCGATTAACAGGATTCACAGGATTGGATTTGAGAAACACTCTCCTTCTGTATCCTGTTTCTTGATTGAGGTGGGCCTTTGCCGATGAAACAATTCGACATTTCCGTCCTTATGACTGACGAGCTGCGCGCGTTCCTGCAGGGCGCGCACCCAGATCCATTTCGCATTCTCGGCCCGCACCGCTTGCGCGAAGACGTTTTGGTCCGCGTGTTTCGTCCCGATGCGCGCGAGGTATCGATCAAGCTCGACAACAATGGCGCGCTCATTCCGGCGGAAAAAATTCAAGGCGACGGTCTTTTCCAAGCCACACTGGAGAAATGTGCGCGCGACGTTCCTTACACCCTCAAGATCAAACGCTGGGACGGTAGCGAACAAATTACGCGCGATCCGTATTCCTACGGCGTGATCATGGGCGAAGTCGATCTGCACCTCTTCGGGGAGGGACAACACTGGCGGCTCTACGAAAAATTCGGCGCGCATACTCGGAAGGTCGGTGAAGACCTGGGCGTTTACTTCGCGGTCTGGGCTCCCAATGCACAGCGCGTGAGCGTGGTTGGCGATTTTAACGGCTGGGACGGGCGGGTTCACCCCATGCGCAAGCTCATCGGCAGCGGGGTATGGGAATTGTTCATTCCGGGCATTGGCGAAAACGCGCACTACAAATTTGAAATCCGCACCGGCCACGGCGCTATTTTTTTAAAAAGCGATCCGTTCGCCTTTTTCAGTCAGCACGGCAAGGAAACGGCCTCACTGGTTTACGATCTGACTCGATATCGCTGGTCGGACGGCGCGTGGATGGAGGCACGACGGTCGAAGAACTTGCCGCGCAGCCCGCTCAGCATTTATGAAGTGCATCTCGGATCCTGGCGACGAAAGGCCGAGGAGGGGAATCGTTTCCTCAGTTACCTGGAGTTAGCCGACACTCTTCTGCCGTATGTCCTCGAGATGGGCTACACCCATATCGAACTGATGCCGGTGGCGGAGCATCCCTTCGAGGGCTCGTGGGGTTATCAGGTCACGAATTACTTCGCCCCTACCAGTCGCTTTGGGAAACCGGATGAGTTTCGCCATTTTATCGATCGGTGTCATCAGGCCGGAATCGGCGTGATTATGGATTGGGTGCCGGCTCATTTCCCGAGGGATATCCATGGTCTGGCGGAATTCGACGGTACCGACCTCTACGAACACATGGACCCGCGTCAGGGCGAGCACATGGATTGGGGGACACTCATTTTCAATTTTGGGCGCAATGAAGTCCGGAATTTTCTTATCGCGAACGCGCTCTTCTGGCTTGACCAATATCACATCGACGGTCTGCGGGTCGATGCGGTCGCCTCGATGCTCTATCTGGATTATTCGCGCAAGGAAGGACAGTGGATACCGAACGTTTTCGGCGGCCGCGAAAATCTCGACGCCGTTTATTTTTTGAAACGGTTCAACGAAGTCTGCTACGAACGTTTCCCCGGCATCATGACCATCGCCGAGGAATCAACCGCCTGGCCCGGAGTTTCGCGCCCAACTTATCTGGGCGGACTGGGTTTCGGTTTCAAATGGAACATGGGCTGGATGCACGACTTTCTCGAATACATGCAGCTCGATCCAATCTACCGCCGGTTTCATCAGGGAAACATTACTTTCTCCCTGTTGTACGCTTTCCAAGAACATTTCATTCTGGTGCTGAGTCACGACGAAGTTGTTCACGGGAAACGCTCACTGCTTTCGAAAGTGCCGGGCGATGTGTGGCAAAAATTCGCCAATCTGCGGATGTTCCATGCATGGATGTATGGGCATCCTGGGAAAAAGCTGGTCTTCATGGGCGGCGAGTTCGGGCAATGGCGGGAATGGAACCACGACGCGTCGCTGGACTGGGGATTGCTGCAATCGCCGCTGCACGACGGATTACGCCGGCTGGTGCAGCACTTGAATTATCTCTATAAGAGCGAGCCAGCCCTATGGGACCTTGATGATACCTACGAAGGATTCGAATGGATCGATTTTCACGACGCCGAAAACAGCGTCGTGGCGTGGATGCGAAAATCGCGCGAAGGCGACATCGTTATTTTCATCGTAAACGCCACTCCGATGGTTCGTTACAATTATCATATCGGCGTACCCGGAGCTGGTTATTACCGTGAAATTATAAATACCGACGGCGAGACTTATGGGGGAAGCAACGTCGGCAACCTTGGCGGAATTACCGCCGCGGCCGAACCATGGGGAGGCCGCGAACATTCTCTCTATGTCAACCTGCCGCCCCTGGCCACGGTCGCCTTCAAAAAAGAAAGTCTTGCGTCCTGAGGCGTTGTTTTGGTAATTTATAAATCCTCAGATTAAAAAATACCCAATACCCACATGAAAACACGCTCTCAATCCGCATTTACCTTGATCGAAATGCTCGTTGTCATTTCGATCATCGCCGTTCTCGCCGCCTTCGCCGTCCCCGCTCTGACCAGCGCGCTGACGAAAGGCCAAATGACCGGTACAATGAACAATGGTCGACAACTCTATCTTGCCGCTCAGCAGATGGCGCTTGATGGCGCAGCCAATTCTGACCCGAATTTGGTTTGGCCAGGAGATGATCCAGCCACTCTCGGCACGTTAAACGCCTACATGACGCGGCTTGCCCAAAATGACTATTTAAAGGCCGGCGACGTCCAAAAGTTGCTTAGCGGGCCGGGCGCGTCGGCCGCCGTAGCTGTAGCCGGCTCCGGCGCCACTCAGACGCTTACGATCACCGGAAATAGCGCTTTCAAGATTTATCCTGTGGCTGACGCTAACGCGTCGAACGCGATCTTCGCCGTTAGTAGCAATTACATCTATGCCCAGGCGCTGACTCCGCAAACGGCTGGTGGCGCTCCCAACAATCCGTTTGGAGATAAGGGCTTCGTCGTTCAACGCAAGGGCGGCGATGCGAGTATCCTGCGAAAAAACAATGCCACTCCCGGAGCAGGTGCCGCCGGTACCGCCACTTTTGAGGCTAGTGTCGGCAAAGTGCCGGCCGATGCGCAGGGAACCGTCACACCAGGCGATCCCGCCGGTTATCTGCACCAACCGTAGTAACCAAATTGCACAAAACGGCGGCTGCTTTCCAGCCGCCGTTTTTCTTTTGCGCGCGACGCCTTCAATTCTGCAAGCACCGTCTCTCGAAACACATTTTAATCAAACTCACCGTTCCTTACGCGTGGCAACGCGCATGTTTCGACTCACTTTTTGTAGCCTAGCGGATCACGTCTCGCTTGTGTCTATGGTGATGTGAGCGTAAAGCCGCATCAGGGCCGACGCTGTGCTCTGTCAGTCCGAGCGTAGTTGAGAAATCTCTAACTGCTCGGGAAACACTAGAGATATCTCAACGTCGCCCGACATGACAAAAAGCACGAAGCTGGTGTGTCTTATACAACGTCCGATTCAATTGCTCCATCGGTAACGCGCGTGCGAATACGATCACGGCGCTTCACTTGGGTAACTGAACGAACCAGGTTTCCGGTCGCGTCCATCGTCATGCTGTAACCTCGGCGCAAGGTCGCATCTGGTCCGAGCACAGCCAGAATTTTCTCCGCGCGTTCGAAGCGCTTTCGTGTCGCATTAAGCAAGTGCGGCGGACACGTGACCAGACGCCGCGCAAATTCAGTAAAGCGGCTCCGGCGCAAAATAATTTCGCGCGATGGATCGTGGCGGCGGAGTGCGGCAGCGTTTTCGAGTAAACGGTTGCGCCAGTTTCCGAAAATTGCCGTCGCGTTCCGCTGCAAAGTCGCGCGTCGCCAATCCAATGTTTGTTTTCCTTCCTGAATCCGGCTAAGCAATTCACGCGCGACTGCGCGTTCGGTAAATAAGCGTAATCGCGTTTGCTCGCGCACGAGAAAGTTTCGCCAGCAGCGGTACAAGCAAAGGGCCAACTCGTTGACGCGGCGCTCCAGCTCGATCGCCGCCGGTACAATCAATTCCGCTGCCGCGCTCGGTGTGGGTGCGCGCAAATCCGCTACGAAATCGGCAATGGTGAAATCGATTTCGTGCCCAACTGCAGAAACGATCGGAACGACAGCCGCCGCAATAGCCCGCGCCACGATTTCCTCATTGAATTCCCACAAATCTTCAAGGCTGCCGCCCCCGCGGGCAAGGACGATTACGTCCAACGGCGGCCAAATTGCGCTTGGGTTAGAAAACTCATTAATGGCCGATGCAATTTCCATGGCCGCGCCGATGCCCTGCACCCGGACCGGATTGATCACTTACGCCCCGGATCGAACAATCCTTCGGCTTCCAACTTGCGTTTCAGCGCCTCGAATTTTGCCTGCAATAACCCAAGGCCGCGTGGTTGTACAATCTCGACACTGAGCTGGTATTGCCCCCGCGCCTCAAAGACGCTAACGCTGCCGTAAACCTGCACCTGCGCGCCATCGGCCAACGGCTGACGGAGCGAGAGCGGCGCGTTTCGGAAAATCACGCACGCGATCTGGGCGCGTGAATCTTTGAGCGTGAAATACTGATGTCCGGAAGGATGCTGTTTGTAGTTAGAGATTTCCCCCTGCACCCAGACCGCCCCGAACCTTGTCTCCAGCGCCCCGCGAATCGCGCGGGTTAGTTCCGCGACGGTGAGGACCCTGGTTGAAGAGCCGAAGAGATCGGTTTGCACATCCGATAAATACCCGTCATCCCGAGCGCAGTCGAGGGATCCCGTCACGAAACCGTAAGGTCCCGACGACAGAAGATTGGGTAGCGCACGCGTCTCGCGTGCTGGTCTCGGCATCCCGCCGAAACAGTCTTTCCCGAAAAGTTCGCGATGGCGAGGCGCCATCGCCAACACGCGAGACGTGTGCGCTACCCAGAATTACCACGGCGGGATCCCTCGGACTGTCGCTTGGGATAACCGTGGATGGGGTTCGCTAC
Source organism: Verrucomicrobiota bacterium (assembly GCA_003219175.1). Classification (GTDB taxonomy): domain Bacteria; phylum Verrucomicrobiota; class Verrucomicrobiia; order Chthoniobacterales; family UBA10450; genus AV69. The sequence continues at coordinate 26,359 of QHPU01000037.1, forward strand.
AACAACTCGCCCTGCGCGCCGCTCGGCGGTTTCAATCCGAGTTTGCGATAAGCATTCGGCATCGCCACTCGACCCTGTGGAGTGCGCTTGATGTAACCTTGCATAATCAAGTACGGCTCGTTCACTTCTTCGAGCGTTCCCGCTTCCTCGCCGACGGCCACCGCTAACGAGTTTAAGCCAACCGGCCCGCCATTAAATTTGTGAATCAAGGTCTCAACGATCCGTTTGTCCCATTCGTCGAATCCGTCGCGGTCGATCTCGAGCATGGCCAAGGCGCGATCCGCCAATTCTCCATCTATTTTTCCATCGGCTTTCACCTGAACGTAATCGCGCACCCACCAGAGCAGGTTATTGGCAGTGCGAGGCGTTCCACGCGCCCGCGCGGCGATCTCCTTTGCTCCATCGTCATCGATCTCAACGTTCAATAATCCCGCACTGCGCCGGACAATTCTGTGCATTTCCTCTGCGCCGTAATAATCGAGCCGCGCCGTTGTTCCGAAACGCGAACGCAAGGGCGCGCTCACCATTCCTGCGCGCGTCGTTGCTCCGATCAATGTAAACTTCGGTAATTGCAGTCGCAGACTCCGCGCCTGCGGCCCCTGGTCGATGATGATGTCGAGCCGGTAATCTTCCATCGCCGGATAAAGATACTCTTCGATCGTGGGTTGGAGCCGGTGAATCTCATCGATGAAAAGCACGTCGCCCTTCTCCAAACTCGTCAGTAGCCCGGCCAGTTCTCCCGCTTTTTCAATCACCGGCCCACTGGTATTTTTCATGTTCACGTCCATCTCGTGAGCAATGATGTTGGCCAGAGTCGTTTTGCCGAGACCCGGCGGCCCGCTCAACAGAATGTGTTGAAGGACGTCACCGCGCTTTTTCGCTGCTGCCACCAAAAGCTCCAACCGTTCGCAGACTTTCGTCTGCCCAGTGAACTCGCTGAACATCGGTGGCCGCAGCGAGACTTCGAGAGCGGGATCCGGTTCCGGCGGTTTCATCGTCGATCTAGAGCAAACCTGATAACATCGAACGGAAGATTACGCACGATGCGATTTCGTAGCGTTAAAGCGCTGAAGGGTTGAAGCGATCGAGCGTCGGCATCGATAACGGTTTCTGCCGCTTCAATGTTTCAGCTCTTTAACCCGTCAACGAGAATCTTCTTCGTCAAAACCAGTTCGGTCCCGCGTTGGCGCAAAATGTAGTCAACCTGATCAAAGGCGTTGCGGATCATCATCAGGCCGAGCCCGCCGGGTCGAACAACTTTATCGTGTCGGCGCTGCAGCGCTTCCGTCTCCGGCTGCATTCCATAATCACGCAGTCGCATTCGCACACAGTCCTGCCGTTGCTCGAGAGAAAGTGCGATGAGCTGGTCGTCGCGCAGCTCGTAGGCATGCCGGATAATATTGGTGCACGCTTCATCCACCCCCAGCACCATCAAGGTGCGATCGCGCTCAGGGATTGGCAGGTTATCCAAAAATCTTCTCACGAAGCTGCGCATCAGAGAGAGATTTCCAGGATGACTAGAAAACTCGAGCTTGCGTTTTTTCATTCCAACCGCAGTCATGCTGCCGAGGGTTATCATCGCTTCAAGTGTCGCGTGACAGAATAATTCATGCTGCGGGGTAGCGCATCGGAGATTTAACTGAAGTCGTCACGCGCAATTCCGTCGCTGGAAGTTAGGCTTCCAGCCTGACTCGGCTTGCGATCTTCCAGGTCGCATCCGCGGCGTTCAATCTGGAAGCTTGATTGCCGAGTCAGCCAAAATGGCTCACTTTCACAAAAACGCGCCCGCCGCGTTGGACACAATTACAAACCGCGCTTCAATTTCCCGCATGTTGAAAAGTTTTGCCGCGCTCTTTCTGTTCTCTGCGTCCGCTGTTTTTGCGCAAACCAATCCCACTGCCTACGATGCTCTTCGCACCGTCGGCAATCAGCTGAATCGTGACTACGTTAATCGCGTGGTTTCGGTCACCGGACTCGACGGCAATCCCCAGCCGTCGACCTGGAGAATTTTGGTTGATGATCAAAATGCGCAGGGGTTTCGCGAAATCCAGGTGAGAGACGGGCGTGTTACTTCCAATCGAATTTCGAATCGCAATATCGTTGGAACAGCGCAAGGCGCGACGGTCAATCCCGCGCGTTTGAATCTGGACTCCAGCGGCGCTTATGAGGTGGCGAGCCGCACCGCCGGCTCTTCGCACGTGCCGTTCGCCTACGTCAATTACACTCTGCGCACGAACGCACGTGGGGACGGTACCTGGATTATTACGTTACAAAATCAAAATCATCGGCCGGTAGGCACGATTTACATCGGCGCGAACAAGGGAACGGTGACGCGGACCGAAGGAATGTTTGCTGGCGCGCCGATGGATGCTGTGATCGAGGATCACCGCGAGGGAGACATCGAGGACAAAGAGCACAGCGGCGACAATCCGATCATGCGCAGTGTGCGGCAGATGTTTTATCGGACGCGCGAACAAGCCCGCGAAACCTTCAAACGCGTGCGCCACAATTTTGCCGATTACATCCGCGGCAACGACTGACCATGGCGGAGAATTCACGCGAACAAATCTGGCCAGCTCTCGATTATTCGGAGTGGCGCGAGACCTGCGCGACATTGCAGTTGTGGACACAGATCATCGGTAAGATCAGGCTGGCTCTCGGCCCTTGGATCAACCATTCGTGGGGTGTCACATTGTATGTCACGGCGCGCGGATTGACCACGTCACTCATTCCCTATGATTCACGCGCATTTGAGATCGAGTTTGATTTCATCTGCCACGAATTACGTATTATCACGGCAGAGGGCGATGAGCGTGTGATCACGTTGCAACCGCAGAGTGTCGCGAATTTTTATCGTGCGGTAATGGACAACCTGCGAGAGCTCGCGGTTGACGTACAAATTGGAATGAAACCGAACGAAACGCTGGAAGCGATTCCCTTCGATCATGATGAGAAACACGCTGCTTATGATCTGGAATATGCCAACCGCTTCTGGCGCGTGCTCCTGCAGGCAGATCGCGTTTTCAAAGAATTTCGTTCGCGTTTCTGCGGCAAATGCAGTCCGGTACATTTCTTCTGGGGCAGCTTCGATCTGGCGGTGACGCGCTTTTCCGGGAGGCCGGCGCCACCTCATCCCGGCGGCGTTCCCCATTTACCGGACGCGATCACACGCGAGGCCTATTCGCAGGAGGTGAGCAGCCTCGGATTCTGGCCCGGCAATGATCAAGTTCCCACGGCGCTGTTCTACTCCTATGCCTATCCTTCGCCTGATGGTTTCGCGGAGGCCAAGGTGAAACCGGCCAGCGCCTATTTTCATCCTCAGCTGCGCGAATTCGCCCTCCCTTATGACGAAGTGCGTCGGGCTGAGTCACCCGACAAGGTCATCCTCGAATTTGCGCAGAGCACTTATGACGCAGCTTCAACCCTGGCGAAATGGGACCGGGCGGCTTTTGAAGAAATCAAACCTTCCTTGCATTCGGCTGCGCGCCACTCGTAATTAGCAGCCATGATTTCTGTGGATCCGGCGATCGCTGAAAGGGGCGCCTGGCGAGATGTGCCACAAGGCTGGCGACAACTCTACGGCGATTTCGAAAAACTCGGCGTCAGTGTGGAATGGCATGATTTTCAAACGCCGCGGTTACTCGACTGGGGCCGCAGCTTCCACCCGCAAAGCATTGAGTTTTGTTTGAATCTCAATGGTCGCGGTGCGGTGCGAACAACGCGCGCACACGGCGAATTTCTTCGGGGGACTTCCGGCTACTACGCCATCACCGAGGAACCACTGAGCGCGACCCGCGAAGCGAATGATCATCATCAGTTCGTGACCTTGGAGTTTTCGCGGGCGCATTTGCAAAAGCAGCTCGCCGAAAATGTGAGCGATCTCGATTCCGCTATGCGCGAATCGATTTTTGATAATGGTGTCCATGTTTCCACACCGCGGCCGATGACAGCGGAGCAGCGCAAGGTCGTGGCTTCGTTGAGCGAGCCGCCAGTCGCAAAAGCTGCCCAGATTTTGTGGTACCAAAGCAAAGCGCTCGAATTGATGGCGCATTTCCTGTTCGAACCGAAGGATCCGGAATTTTTTTGCATGCGCCAGAAGCGGGTCGCGCGCGATCGGGTGGAGCGAACCAAGGAATTACTCGCTCGCGATTTGGTGAATCCACCGACGTTGGAGATGCTCGGCCAGGAAGTTGGATGCAGTCCGTTTTATTTAAGCCGGATTTTTTCGCGCGAAGTCGGTCTGACAATTCCGCAATATCTGCGCAATATTCGGATGGAACGCGCCGCCGAGCTTTTGCGAAGCGGCCGTTACAATGTCACCGAAGCGGCGATCGAAGTGGGCTACTCCAGTCTAAGTCATTTCAGCAAAGCGTTCTGCGAAACGATCGGTTGCTGTCCCGTGCTTTATCCGGCAGCGAAGAACGTGATCATTGATCGCTGATGCGATCAGATTAAAGAGGTTACAAGCGTTACATTGTTACAACGGCCACCTTTTTAACCTTGTAACCCTCGTAACTCTTTTAACCCTTCACATGAAGATTCAGCGGGCTCTCATTTCCGTTTCTGACAAGACTGGCATTGCCGATTTCGCGCGCGCCCTCGAAAAACAAGGTGTCGACATTATTTCTACCGGTGGAACGGCGGAACTGTTGCGTAAGAAAAAGATCCCTGTCCGCGAGATATCCAGTTTTACGGGTTTCCCCGAAGTTTTGGAAGGCCGGGTGAAAACGTTGCACCCGCGTGTGCACGGCGGCTTGCTCTACAAGCGGGATAATCCGAAACATGAAAAGGAGGCGCGCGATCAGGGGTTCGAACCGATCGATCTTGTCGTCGTTAATCTTTATCCGTTCGAAGAAACGGTAGCCAAACCGGATGTGACGCTGGCCGAAGCGATCGACAATATCGACATCGGAGGCCCGTCGATGATCCGTAGTGCCGCCAAAAATTACGAGAGCGTCACCGTTGTTGTCGATCCAGCCGATTACGATCTCGTGCTCGAAACCATGCGCGACAATGATGGTGAGACGACGCTGAAACTTCGGGAGCGTCTCGCGATCAAAGCATTCATTAAAACGTCTGCCTACGATCGCGCGATTGGTACATTTCTGAACCAGGAACAAGCAACTGATGCGTCGTTTTCACTGACGATGCCGCTCGTTACTCATCTGCGTTACGGCGAGAATCCACATCAAAAAGCCGCGCTCTATGGTGACTTCGACAAGCATTTTGAAAAACTCCACGGTAAAGAGTTGTCCTTTAACAACATTCTCGACATCAGCGCGGCTACCAGCCTGATCAGCGACTTTGGTGAAGCGACGGTTGCAATCCTGAAACACACCAATCCCTGTGGTGTCGGGAGTGATCCCGATCTCCGCGAAGCGTGGGAAAAAGCGTTCGCCACAGACAAACAAGCACCCTTTGGCGGGATTATCGTCTGCAATCGCGAAATCGACGAATCGTTGGCCAAAGCAATCAGCGAAATTTTCAGTGAAGTCATTATTGCGCCGGAATTTTCCGGAGAGGCGCGCACGATTTTACAGAAGAAAAAGAATCTGCGCCTGATTCGGTTACTTGATCCGGCCGCCGAACTCTTGCCAAAGAAGGATATCCGTTCCGTCTGCGGCGGTTTACTCGTGCAGGACGCGGACGTTGGCGCTGAAGAAGCCGAACGCGTCGTCTCAAAACGTCAGCCGACGGAGAGTGAACTCAACGCGATGCGATTTGGTTGGCGTGTCGTCAAACATGTGAAATCGAATGCTATCGTTTACGCCGGGCCGGATCGCACTCTGGCTATGGGCGCCGGACAAATGTCACGCGTCGATTCGTCGCGGATTGCAATCTGGAAAGCACAGGAAGCGGGGCTTTCCCTCAAGGGCAGCGCACTGGCCAGTGACGCGTTTTTCCCATTTCCGGATGGGCTTCTTGCTGCGGCCGATGCAGGCGCCAGCTGTGTGATTCAGCCGGGCGGTTCGGTGCGCGATGAAGAAGTAATCGCCGCCGCCGATGAGCGCGATATGGCAATGATCTTTACCGGCATCCGTCATTTTCGGCATTGATAGAAAGAATTTACAGATGGTGGAGGATTCCGAACTGAATCCCTGTTTATCCTGTAAGTAACGCTCTAGTTCAAAGTTTCTCCAGCGTTATGGTTTGAACGTAATCGGCACGACGATACTCCACTCCTGCCCCGCTTCAGAGCGCCACTGGTGAAGCGCGGAGACGGCTGCTTGATCGAGGATGGAGTTACCGGTCGAGCGAATAGTCTGAACCGCAACAGCCCGCCCATTGGCGTCGAACAAAACGCGGAAGCTACCCGATGCCTGCCCGGCGCCGCGCGGTTGTCTTGCGTCGGACGGATAACGTGGTGCGGGCGCGTAAACCAGCTTTGATTCTTTCAGTGGGATTTTCGATGGTGTTCCCGTTCGCGCCGGCGTCGCTGATGATGACGGTATCGGACCCGACGCAGACATCAGATTTTGCCAACTCGCGGTCGTGTTCGATGAAACTTGTGATAGAAGTGTTGCCGCCGCAGCGGCCGGTCTGATCGCGCACGAATTGCTTCCGGCGCGAAATGTCACGACGCCGATGAGCTCGCCACGCTGATTGATAACCGGTGCGCCCGCGATCGTTTTCGATAACGCCGGCGTAACATCGAACCATTCTCCTGCTTCGTCGGTGAAGCGGGCGCTGATTTTCTCCTCCAACAGGACCGGGTTTGCCCGTTCAATCGGGCTCAGAACGATCGCGACCTCGTCTCCAGTATCCGGCAGCGCGCTCGCGCTCGGCACAAGAAACGGTAACCGATGGGTCGCATCCGCTTTCAAGAGAACCAAATTTTGCAGTGCGGTTCGGGTGAGGGCGCCCGAGACATTGCAAATTGCTCCGTCTGCGACTTTTGCCACGGCATTAACTCCGCCTGTCGTGACGCTGCGATCTGCAATGAATTTTCCGTCATCGGAAACGAAAAAGCCATGACCGTTTGCACTCAAGCGTCCTGTTCCATCGAAGACCGAAACAATGACGACGGCACCGCGAATCCGTTGTGCCATTTCAACGAAAACACTGACTGGGGTTTTTTGTGGTTGTGATGAGGATGCGGCTGTGGATTCGACTGCCGACGGCGTTGGTGTGACCGCCGCCGGAGAAGGTTCGGTCGCGCGAACAATGGAAGGTTTTCGTCCGCACGAAACGAACGCGCCGAGAACGAGAATCAAACTCAAACCGACCCACCGCATTCTCCCTAACCACACCGTGTGCTGGTCGCCGACTCAAGGAAAATCAGCGAGATCACCAATGAACGTAAGTAGAAAATGCCTCAAGTGCCTTGGCGGGGAAGGCGATTGAGTCTCTCGCGTCGGAAAGGGCCTCTCGCTTTGACAGCGATGCGCGGAGGCATCGCATTCCAAAGCCCCGCGAGCGAAATTCGCCGGAAACGCCTGATTCCCTTTCGTAGCAGCTTTGGGAGTGCGTCCGCGTCCTCGCGTCGCTTCAGCTTGGAAATCGCCGGCCGAGGAATTCCGTTGCGAACCCAGAAGCTGCTTATGCAGGTAACGTTCTCCTCCTTCGCATCGTCGCGGCCTGAACGAGGATACCAAATAGAACCAATGCGCTAAACAAGAGCACTTCTCCGGTCGGCGGCAAAGAAATCGCATTTGTGATCAGGTGTGCCCCAATCAGCGACGAGACAAAGATCAGCGCCCAATCAAACAACATTAGAAGGAGGACTGTTCCGATCAATCCGCCGATAAAAAAAATTAGCCAATAATGCGAGGCATACTGAGCGACAAACGTCGCTGCCAGTCCGACAGCGAACCGGCCGCCGGCGATGAAACCGGCCAGGCCAATCGCTAATTTTTGCACAAAAAGTGCAAGTAACGCCCCGATGAACCCGAGTAAGATTGCGAAGGTTAGTTGCAGCAACGGTGTTGGTTCACTCACGATGTGCGACGCGAGGGTTACGCCTGCGGCAAACCCGATCGCCGCCACGCAAAGCCAGAAGAGTTTGCGACCAAACAACAACACGGCTGCGCCAATCAAAGCGCTGAGGATGGGAATTGAAGCGTTCATCAGTGTGCTCAGTCCTATCCGTCATCCCGAGCGGAACGCCAGTCGGCGCTTTACGAAGCTTCACTTCTTCATCATGGCATCGCGTTGCGGTTTGAATTCATTTCCCGGTTTCCACTCCGGAAATTTCCCGCCATTCGCGACTTCGTAACCGACTTGAAAGAGGAGTTGCACATCCTGCACTGCACCGGACAAATCCCAGTCGGCTTTCACTTCGTCGGAGACCTGATGATAATCGTGCAGGTCAAATTCGTCGCCGCGTAACGGCGCATCCGCCGGGCGCGACAGCAGATGCTCGTTTTTCCCGATGTAAAGCGCCGGTACTCCAACTTTGGCGAATTCAAAATTGTCTGCGCGATAAATGCTGCCCTTCTCCGGGCGCGGATTCGGAATAGCAATGCGGCCCTGCACTTGTGCCCGTTTTGCCAGGGCATCGTCCAGCGTCGACATGCCGAAACTCGTGTCTTCCACGTCGCGCGTTTTTCCCCAGACATTCATGCTATCGATGTTGATGTCAGCCAGTGTTTCTTTCAGAGGGTAGAGCGGATGGAGCGCGTAATATTTGGCGCCGAGCAAGCCCGCTTCCTCCGCGGTCGTAGCCATGAAAAGAAGCGAGCGTTTGGGGGGCGGATTAACCTTTGTAAAAGCGCGCCCCAGCGAGATGACCGCGGCCACACCAGATGCGTTATCGACCGCGCCGTTAAAAATCTGGTCGCCGGACAACTCGGGATGTTTGCCGAGGTGATCCCAATGTGCGCTGAAAATCACATATTCTTCTTTCCATTTGGGATCACTGCCTTCGAGTTTTGCGATGACGTTGTGCGATTTGAATGTGCGAACCTGCTGTTTGATTTCAAAGTTCGCCTTTGCCTTCAATGCAACTGGCCGAAAGTCTTTGTTGATGGCGGATTTCTTCAGCGCTTCGAAATCCTGTCCACAATCAGCTAGCAATTTTTTCGCAACATCGAGCGTAATCCACGAGCGCACCGAGACGGCGTCCGCGTTCTTGTCCGGCGCATCGAGCTCGAAGTTTTCCTTCGACCAGCTGGTGCGCACGACCGAATAGGGATAGGCAGCTGGCCCCGTCTCGTGAATAATCACTGCGGCGGCCGCTCCTTTTTTTGCGGCGATCTCGTATTTGTAGGTCCAGCGTCCGTAGTAGGTCATGGCACGCCCCCCAAACATCTTTTCGTCCAGTTTGGCTGGGTCTTTTGCATCTGGAACGGGAGGATCGTTGATTAACATCAGCAGCGTTTTGCCGCGCACATCCACATCTTTGTAATCATTCCAGCCATATTCCGGAGCGACGATTCCATAGCCGACGAAAACGATGTCGGAATTGTCGACTTTGATTTGCTCCTGCAACCGCGCTGAGGAAGCGACATAATCATCGGGATAATTCAGCGTCGTTGTTGGCCCGCCGACAACAAACGAGGCAGTGGGCGCGCTTGTTATCCCCGCCAGCGGAACTTCCTGAAAATAACTGCCGTCGGGATTTCCCGGTATTAACCCGATCGTTTTGAACTGGTCGGCAATGTATTTGATTGAAAGTTCTTCGCCTTTTGAACCGGGAGCGCGCCCTTCGAATTCATCGGAGGCGAGCATTTTGATATGGGCAAGCAACCCATCGGCTGTGATGGCATCAAGCGCGGGTTTTAGCCGATCCGTTTCGGAATCGGCGGCGAATCCAATCTTTACAAACGAGAGGGCGATCAGGATGGCGGTGATTTTCATTTATCTCTTTTTGTAGCGGCGGTCTCTGACCGTCGCAACTAGCCGAATTCGGCGTTCAGAGAACGCCGCTACAGCTCAGAGCGGAACTCCAAGTCGAATATTTCGCCGGCGTATGGCCACACCTCCCAGGTGGGGCAAGACCGGCCCGCACCGGATTGTCGCGCACGTAGTGCCATTTCTCTTCGTACGACTCGGCGGTGCGCAAAACATGGTCGAAAAATCACTTTTGCCAAAATGGCGGATCGAGGTGCTTATTTCGGAACCATGATGAAAGTGATTCCTTGAGTGCCTTCATCCAGCGCGAGAGATTGATTCGTTCTTCGTCAAAAGCGACGAAAACGTGAACGCGATCTGGCATGATGACATAACGGCCGGTAAATGCTCCGAATGCTTCCCCTGATTGCGCAAACTTAACAGAGGCGCTTGTGCCAAGCGCCTTTCAAGGATTCGGCGTTTGAGACAAACGCCCGCTACAATTCTCCCGGCATTGACTTCGCCCCGCGTGGTTCTATTCTGAACATAATTAATGCGGGGGAGCCGCAAAGGCTGAGAGGTCCGAAAATCGGACGACCCCTTGAACCTGATGCGGGTAATGCCGCCGAAGGGAGCGAGGGTCCGATGCCGGGCTGGGTCCGAAGGCGGACTGCCAGTTATCTCAGCCATGCGACTTCCGCGCAGCTGAACAACCTTTATGAACCGCGTGTTTTTATTGGCTTTTGTAGGGCAAGGGCAAGGTGCCAGTCCGGCCCGGACCTTGCCATGGATAGCTGAAAGCGGGCAGGCGAAGCGCCCGCCCTACAAAACATGATCGCTTCTTGTCATGTCGAGCGAAGCCGAGGCATCTCTAACTTTACGATTCCTTCTCAACAATGAGCATCCCTCCAAAAATTGATGTAGCCGGGGTCGCTGACCCCAGAAATGCCGGTGCGGCTCGCACTGAAAATGGATCGACCGAAGCCGCAGCCGACGACAGCGGCTACAGGAACTCGAGGAAGATTTATGTCCCGGGCAGGATCCACCCCGAGATCCGCGTTCCATTCCGCGAAATCTCGTTAGCCCCGACAAAAACGATGTCGGGGCAGATTGAGGTGAACGAGCCGGTCCGCGTTTACGACACGAGCGGACCTTGGGGCGACGCCGATTTCGACGGAAAGGTTGAGAACGGTTTGCCAGTGTTACGCGCAAAATGGATCCGCGATCGCGGCGACGTGGAGGAGTACGAGGGGCGCACCGTTACGCCTCTCGACGATGGCTTCCTTTCGGAAGCGCATCGTACCGGGCGTCGTAACGGAAGTCAGAAGGAAGAAGGAAAAATCGAAAAATTGGCGGCAAATCGCTGTCCTCTCCGCGCGAAGGGGCACTCTGTAACGCAGCTTTACTATGCGAAAAAAGGCATCGTGACCCAGGAAATGGAATTCATTGCGATTCGAGAAAATGGGGCGCAGGCCTCTGGCCTGTGGGGCCAGCAGGCTTCTAGCCTGCGATCCGAATCGAACGGGCGAGACGCCCGTTTTCCCCACAGGCAGGATGCCCGCGCCGCGAACGCGCTGGCCTTCGCGCATCCCGGCGAATCGTTCGGCGCGAACATTCCGGATGAAATCACCCCAGAGTTTGTGCGCTCCGAAGTCGCGCGCGGCCGAGCCATCATTCCGGCCAACATCAATCATCCCGAATCCGACCCGATGATCATCGGCCGCAATTTCCTGGTAAAGATCAACGCCAACATCGGCAACAGCGCCGTGGCGTCGTCGATCGAGGAAGAAGTCGAGAAGATGTGTTGGGCCACAAAATGGGGCGCCGACACCGTGATGGATCTTTCCACCGGCAAAAACATTCACGCCACCCGGGAATGGATCGTTCGGAATTCACCCGTGCCCATCGGCACCGTGCCGATTTATCAGGCACTGGAAAAAGTCGGCGGCCGGGCCGAGGAACTGACCTGGGAAATTTATCGGGATACCCTCATCGAACAGGCGGAGCAGGGGGTCGATTACTTCACCGTCCACGCCGGCGTCCTATTAAGGTACATCCCGCTGACCGCGCGGCGCGCCACCGGCATCGTCTCGCGCGGGGGGTCGATCATGGCCAAGTGGTGCCTGGCGCATCATCAGGAGAGTTTTCTCTACACCCATTGGGACGAAATCTGCGAGATCATGGCCACGTACGACGTCAGCTTTTCCATCGGCGATGGCCTGAGGCCAGGCAGTATTGCTGACGCAAATGATGAGGCCCAATTCGGGGAGCTATACACGCAGGGCGAGCTAACGAAACGCGCCTGGGCGCAGCATGTCCAGGTGATGAACGAAGGCCCCGGCCACATCCCGATGCACCTGATCAAGGAGAACATGGAGAAACAACTCGAGTGGTGCGACGAAGCGCCGTTCTACACGTTAGGCCCGTTAACCACCGATATCGCTCCCGGCTACGATCACATTACCAGCGCGATCGGCGCCGCTATGATCGGCTGGTACGGCTGCGCCATGCTTTGTTACGTCACGCCGAAAGAACATCTCGGTTTGCCGAACAAGAAAGATGTCAAAGACGGAGTCATCGCTTACAAGATCGCCGCCCACGCCGCCGATTTAGCGAAAGGTCATCCCGGCGCGCAGTACCGCGACAACGCTATCAGCAAAGCCCGATTCGAGTTTCGTTGGGAAGACCAGTTCAACTTGTCGTTAGACCCTGAGACAGCGCGAGAGTTTCATGATGAAACCCTCCCGCAAGAAGGCGCCAAGACCGCGCATTTTTGCAGCATGTGCGGTCCGCACTTCTGCTCCATGAAAATCACGGAGGACGTGCGGAAATTTGCGGCACAGCAGCAAATTTCCGAAGAGGGCGCGCTCCAAGCTGGCTTAGAACAAAAAGCCCGCGAGTTCGTGGAAAAAGGCGCGGAACTTTACGTCCCCTAAGATCGACATCTGCTGCTAACATTCGGTCGAGCCGACGTTCACGCCATTGTGTGCCGGACGTGCGTTCTGTGAAGCGCGTGCCCAACGAGCGTGGCGTCTACCCGATGGCGGCACACCAGATCGGCCGGTGAAGCCTGCCGACGAATTGATGCCGTAGTATTGACGGCA
>QHPU01000057.1 GCA_003219175.1 Verrucomicrobiota bacterium
AACAAGCAGATCATTAGCGACAAAAACCTCCCAGTTACCTTGCTCGTTCAGGAAGGCCAGCCCACCCGGGCTCTCATCGGTTATTACCGCAAACAAACCGCCGGCGCCGAACAGGCGGTGAAGTTTCGCACGATTGTCGATCTGAATTTCAGTCCCGATCTGGAGAAGCGACTTGCCGCTGCCGGCATTCAACCGGCCATCCGCGCCGAATCGAACCTGTTCGCCCAGACCGTTCTTAGTTTTCTCCCGATCGCGCTCTTTCTCCTCGTCCTCTATTTCCTGTTCCGCCAGCAAATCCGCATGGCCGGCAAAGGCGCCCTCAACTTTGGCAAATCCAAAGCGCGCATGCTGGCCCGCGACAAGAACAAGATCACTTTCCGCGATGTCGCCGGAGTCGAGGAGGCCAAGGATGAAGTGCAGGAACTGGTCGAGTTTCTGCGTGATCCGAAGAAGTTTCAGAAACTCGGGGGGCGCATTCCCAAAGGCGTGCTTCTGGTCGGGCCGCCCGGCACCGGCAAGACATTGCTCGCCCGCGCCATCGCCGGCGAGGCTGATGTCCCATTCTTCTCGATCAGCGGTTCCGATTTCGTCGAGATGTTTGTCGGCGTCGGCGCCAGCCGGGTTCGCGACATGTTTGAGCAGGGCAAGAAATCCGCACCTTGCATTATTTTCATCGACGAAATTGACGCGGTCGGTCGTCATCGAGGCCATGGCGTCGGAGGCGGCCACGATGAGCGCGAACAAACCCTCAATGCCTTGCTCGTCGAGATGGACGGATTCGATACCCAGGAAGGAGTCATTATCATCGCTGCCACTAACCGGCCCGATGTTCTCGATCCTGCTCTGCTCCGCCCTGGCCGTTTTGATCGCCAGATCACCGTCAATCTTCCCGACGTGAAAGGGCGCGAGGAAATTTTGCGGGTCCATTCCAAGAAAGTGAAGCTGGCTGAAGGGGTCGATCTCGCCGTGGTCGCCCGTGGCACGCCCGGTTATTCCGGCGCGGAATTAGCCAATGTCATCAATGAAGCTGCTTTGCTGGCGGCGCGCCGCAATTTGAAAGGCATTACTTTGGCAGAACTCGAAGAAGCGCGCGACAAGGTCCGTTGGGGAAAGGAACGCCGCAGTCTCGCCTTAAGCGAGAAGGAAAAAACGAACACCGCTTATCACGAAGCCGGTCACGCGCTGTTGCTTGAATTACTCGAGCACACCGAGCCACTCCATAAGGTCACGATTATTCCCCGCGGCCCGTCATTAGGCAGCACCATGTGGCTGCCCGAAGAAGACAAATACACCAACCGCAAGGCCGAGCTGGTCGATAGTCTCACCGTCAGCATGGGCGGTCGCGTCGCTGAGGAGCTTGTTTTCGGCGATGTGACTAATGGCGCCCGCGGCGACATCAAGATGGCGACTGCGACTGCGCGCCGCATGGTTTGCGAATGGGGCATGAGCGAGAAAATGGGAATGGTCGAGTATGGCGACCACGAGGATTACGTTTTTCTAGGCCGCGACATCTCCCGTGCCCGCGATTACAGCGAAGCAACGGCTGAGGAAATTGATCACGAAGTGCGCAAGCTCCTCGACGAAGCCTACGGCATCGCGAAGAAGGTTTTGTCTGAGAACCGCGACAAGCTCGATGCCATTGCCAAAGCGTTGCTCGAGTTCGAAACGCTAGACGGCTCGCAAATCAAAGAAATTATCAAGCACGGCCGCATGCTCAACCCGCCACCGGGTGTCACCGCGCGAAGCGGCGAAAAGATGGAGCCTGAGAAACCGCCGAAACAGGTTGTCGTCGCTCCTGACGTTACACCTCCTCTTCCCGGCGCCCTCGGCGGCGCACCGGCATAGCTCCTTTCCCGTCATCCTGAGCGACAGTCGAAGGATCTCTAACTATTCGTCGCCTTCCTGTTCCGATCTGTGATGCTTGATCCCGGATCTTGGATACTCGATGTTGGATTCATCACTCCATCCCATTCTGAGTTAGGTGTTGGACGTTGGATGTTCTCCTGCTCGCTATCCAATGTCTGAATTAGCAGGCGCGGAATAATGCTGGCTTTCCGGAGCCGGTTTCTTTAGCCTGTGGCAGCTTGTCATTCGTCAAAATCGTCAGTTATGGACCGGAAAGCTGTTACTCTGTGTGTTCTGATTTGTCTGGTAGTTGCGTTCCTGCTGAGTATCTCGAATTACTACATCTATTTGATGCGATCACCTATGCAGGCACTCCCGGGGTTCGTCGCGCTCATTCTACGCGACGGAGCGCTCATTTTTTTCGTAGCCTATCTATATCGACGGGGCTAGGTCCGGATGCCGGACTGGCGTTCGATCCGCGCACCGGCCGTCTTTGCTTGCTGACGTCTCAGGTCTGACGCTCGCGCTAGCGCAGCAACCTTTCCAGCGAGGCGTCGGGTTCGGCGCCGAGCTCGGTGGCTTTGGCGTAGTGGCGCTTGGCTAGTTCTTTCGAAGGCGGAGAAGCGGTGGCGTAGATCACGGCGAGATTAAAATGCGCATCAGCATAGTCGGGTTTCACCGCGATGGCTTCGAGCATTTCTTTCTCCGCCGCTTCTTGCCAGCCTTTCTGGCTGGCGGTAATGCCGAGATAATTGTGGGCCGCCGCGCTTTTTGGATTAATGGCAAGCGACTTGGTCAGTTCGTTCAGTGCTTCATCGAACTTACTCTGCCGATAGTAAACGATACCCAGGGTAGTATGAGCAAATTCATCCTTCGGCGCTATAGCCACTGCCTTCTTCAAGGTAAGTTCAGCCGCCTTCAGCTTACCGGATCTAAAGTAGACAACGCCCAGATTTGACAGGGAATAAAGATTGTTCGGACTCTTGGTCAGGAGTTCCTGATATTGCCGCTCGGCCGCGTGATATTTTCCATGATCAAAATTTTCCTTTGCCTGCCTCGCAATATCCATCATATCAGCTGGCACATCCGGTTTGAAGCCACCTTGTGAAGTACCTTCTGGCGCCGGTGACGGACTTTGCGTCGTCTCGACAATCGGTTCGTTCGGCTGTTGAGGAGTTGAGGGTTTCGCGTAGGTAAAGCTGGCTTTAACGGTGTTTGGACTCTCGTCGGAAATCGAAATCACCGGCTGCCGCAGTAACGCCAGTTCTTCATCGGTCAACTTCGTCACCGGTTGCGCCAGCAGGGCGATTTGTTCGTTCAGAGTATCCGACTTGATCTTTAGCTTATCGAACTCGGCCAGCATCAATTTCTTGGCTTGCTCACGCCGGGCTTCTTCCTGCCGTTCACGCACCACGATGTTGCGCAAGATTTGGTTTTCGCGCGTTAACCTGGCCGTCTCCTCGGCGTTGGCCCCAGTCAACTTCGCTTTTTCCAACTGCGATGAAGTATCCTCCAATTGCGACCTCAACGTGGCGATCGCCACTTCGAATTCCTTGTTCTGCTTTTCACTCGCGTCCAGTTGCGCACGCAAATCCTCCAGCTGCTTCTTCGCATCGACCAGCTCCTGCTCTTTCTTCGGCTTGTCCTCGCCCATCTCTTGCACGGTTTGTTCCGCAGCGGCCAGCTTCTCCTTTAATTCCGTATTCTCGGCCATCAACACCGCAACGCGATGCTCCGAATCTTTCATGCCCGCCAGCTGCCCCAGAGCGTCGTCCCGCTCTTTTGTGATCTGGGCAATCTGTGAGTTTGCATCGGCTAGTTTAGTGTTTTGCGAATCCCGTTCTTTCGTGATCTGGTCAATTTGCGAATTCGCGTCGGCCAGTTTCGCATTCCCCTCATCGCGCTCCTTCGTGATTTGGACGATCTCGGTGTTGGCATCAGCCAATTTGGCGCCCTGCGAATCACGTTCTTTCGTCATCTCGGCGATTTGCGAATTTGCGTCAGCCAGTTTCGCATTCTGGGCGTCGCGTTCCTTTTCCGCCGTTGTTCGGCCCTGCTCTGCAGAAATGAGGGCCTGCTTCAACTCCGCAATCTGCCCTTTCAAGGCCTCCTGTGCCTTCTGATCGGCGCTGCTGGTTTGCTGAATTTTCTTCAACGACGCCTGCGCATCGGCCAATTGACCGCGCACGTTTTTCTCCGCGTCCTTCGACCGTTCAAGGTCCTGTTGTGCCTTTTCCAACTTCGAACTCGATTCCTTTAGCTTTGCATTCAGCTTTTCTTTTTCGTCTTCCACCTGACTAACCTTGGAGCGCGAGTGCTGGAGCTCCGCCTCCAATTGATCGACTTTCTCACGCAACTTTCGCGTTGCATTCTTGATCGCGTTCTCGTTAGCAGCAGGAGCTGGTGCCGCGGCTTCTTTCTGGGCTGGAGCCGGCGAGCCCTCACCCGCCGCTTGCACAACTATCGACGGCTTCGATTTCGCCGCCCCAATGTCGACCGTCGGTTCGATCGAGCGCTGCGGTGAAGGCTGTGCCTCGGGAGGCGGCGCATTGGTCGCGGCGAGGTCCTGCTGCGTCCCGGATTTGCTTTGCACTCGCAGAATGCTCTCCGACACCTTCCGGCTCCGGTATTCCACAATCGCCGGCTGCCAATCCGAATGTGTTTTCTTGAGTTCTTCGAGCAGGCTCCCAGCGAAACGGTATTTCGCTAGCGCGCGAGTAAATTGACCGTCGCGCTCGAGCTTGTCGCCCTGCTGCGCGGTCATGTAAGCTTTGAGAAACGTCTCACTCGGATCGTCACTCTGCGCTTGCGCGGTGACGAGGGCGATTAGCAGTCCAGCGAGCAGAAGGGAACCTAGTCGTGTCATGCGGGGACGAGCCGCTAGAATAACCCAGCCAGCACCGGTTGCAATGCTAAGGAGAAGCACCACATCGGTCGCTGGAGCGAAGAGCGTGCCAAGCTGAACCGGAACATAGGCTTTCCAGCCTGTGCGCCCGGCGGGCTTTTAGCCTGCTGTCTTCGCCGGAAACAGGCAGAAGGCCGTCTGGCTCACAGACAGAATGTCTATGTTCCAATGGCCAGCTGGGACCTTTGCCTTTGCAATCGCAAATCTCAAACCTAAAATCTGAGTGAGCTGGTGGTCATAGCTCAATGGTAGAGCCCCAGATTGTGGTTCTGGTTGTTGCGGGTTCGAGTCCCGTTGACCACCCCATTTTTTGCTGGAGTAATGCAGTGGTACCGATAATTCCGCGCCATCAAAATTCCAATACTCCAACACTTCACTATTTTTGCGCTTGTGCCTGTAGCTCAACTGGATAGAGCTTCTGACTTCGGATCAGACGGCTGGGGGTTCGAATCCCTCCAGGCACGCCAGATCGTCCTCGGATGAGTCTTTCCCGCCGCGAACTCGACGCCAACATCGTTAATATTGAGCTCACTCTTGCCAGCATTATTCAGGGCGTTGCGCTCTATTTCCTGACCGAGAACGCGCGAACCGCTTTATCGCTCAACAATTGGCCGTCGCTTCTCTATCTCAGCGCGGGATTGTGCATAATTTGCATCTTTTGGTCGCGCTCAATCATTCACACACTTACTCTCATCAAATGGCCACTCGAATTCGGGCACAACTTTCTCTACATCGCCTGCGCCTTGGGCGAAGCCATTCTCTTCACTCGCCTCGAACGTCCGCTGGCCTGGTTCCGCTTGAGCACCGCTTATGCCGCATTTGTCTGGCTGCTTTTCGTCTACGATTTGCGCCTGATCCGGGCCCGATTCCGGGAAACGACAACCGAAGCCGAGCGGTTGCTCTATCAACGAACCTGGGAGGACCAATTGCTCAATATCCGGCTGTTAATGCCATGCCTTTTCTTCTTCAATCTCGCCTGCGCGCTCTCCATTAATCGCTGGTCGGACTATTTCCTCAAGCGTTCCGGCAACGTCTGGTTGATCGCCGCCCAGTTGCTGTCGTTTCTGATCTACCTGGTTTACGTGACGCGATTCTATCACCGAATTGCGCCCCTGATCTTGCGCGGTCATGAGGCAAAAATGAATTAGCTCTAAACGCGATAGAGATCCTGCTTCCTCGCGAAGGCTTTTGCAGCGTATATAATTGGGTCGCTTGTGAAAACCCCCGCTGCCCATTCGCGTTCCAACTCGCAATCAGCGCCCCTCGGCCGCTCACGCTGGACGGTGCCAACTGTCGATCAAGTGATGGTGGAAGAACGGGCCGCCGCCTTCACCCGACGCAGCATTAAAACTTCGGCCAAACTCGAGGGCCTGAAGCTGGTGGTTTCGATGATGGATCTAACCACGCTCGAGGGCGGCGATACCCCCGGAAAAATCGCCATTCTCTGCCGCAAAGCCATGCAACCGCTCCATCCACGATATCAAGTTCCGAATTGCGCCGCAGTTTGTGTTTATCCAAATCTCGTTAGGATGGCGAAGAAGTTTCTCGAACACTCAACTGTAAAGGTGACGTCTGTCGCGACCGCTTTTCCGGCGGGATTGATGCCGGTAAAACTAAAATTACAGGAGGTCCGCACTGCCGTGCGCGATGGCGCCGATGAAATCGACATGGTCATCAATCGGGCAAATTTTCTCGCTGGCGAATACGAGCGCGTTTTCGACCAGATTGCAGCAACGAAACAGGCATGCGGGGCGGCGCATTTGAAAGTGATCCTCGAGACGGGCGAGCTACAGACCTACGACAACGTTCGACTTGCCAGTGAAATCGCAATGCGCGCCGGGGCCGATTTCATCAAAACTTCAACCGGAAAAATCTCGCCTGCCGCCACCATGCCGGTGGCATTGGTAATGCTGGAAGCGATCCGGGATTTTTTTTACGAGACCGGGATTCGCATCGGAATGAAGCCAGCCGGCGGAATTCGCAGCGCCAAGGAAGCACTCGGCTATCTCGTCATGCTCAAAGAGACGCTTGGCGACGCCTGGCTCACACCCGATCTTTTCCGCTTCGGCGCCAGCACGCTCCTCAACGATATCCTCATGCAACTGGTAAAAGTGGTCGACGCCAACTACCAAAGCGCGGATTATTTTTCACTGCCTTAACTATGCCGCGACGGAAACCATCTCAGCTCACGATCCTTGATCGAAATGGCGAGCGTGGAGAACGACCGATTGGCAAACGAGAACGAAGTCTCGACTTCGGTGAACGCTGGAGTTATGCGCCAGCGCCGGAAGCGCACAGCTACATCAGACTTCGCGACCGCTATCAATTGTTCATTGGCGGGAAATTTGTCGCGCCGAAGTCGGGCGAATATTTCGATTCTGTTAATCCGGCCACGGAAGAGAAACTGACGGAGATTAGTTCCGCCAACGAAAAGGATGTCGATCTCGCGGTCAAAGCAGCGCGACGCGCTTACAAAAACATCTGGTCGAAAATGCCGGGACGTGAGCGTGGAAAATATCTGTTTCGCATTGCGCGTTTGATTCAGGAAAAAGCACGCGAGCTGGCCGTGCTCGAAACCATGGATGGCGGCAAAACCATCAAGGAATCGCGCGACATCGATCTGCCCTTGGTGGCGGCACATTTTTTTTATTACGCGGGCTGGGCCGACAAACTCCACCACGCTTTTCCCGGGCAGAAAATGCGGCCGCTCGGCGTCGCGGGCCAGATCATTCCCTGGAATTTCCCGCTGCTAATGGCAGCTTGGAAGCTCGCGCCTGCGCTGGCCTGCGGGAACACGTGCGTGCTGAAGCCGGCGGAAACGACTTCCGTTACTGCGCTGCATCTCGCCGAGATTTTGCAGGAAGCCGAACTGCCCGACGGCGTGGTCAACATCGTCACCGGCACGGGTGAGACCGGCAGCGCACTCGTTACACATCCCGATGTCGATAAGATTGCGTTTACCGGTTCGACTGAAGTCGGAAAAAGAATTGCCATGGCTCTTGCCGGCACAAAGAAGAAGCTGACGCTCGAACTGGGCGGCAAAGCGGCCAACATCATTTTTGACGATGCGCCGGTCGAGCAGGCAGTGGAAGGGATCATCGCCGGAATTTATTTCAATCAGGGTCACGTCTGCTGTGCTGGTTCGCGATTGCTTGTGCAGGAAAGCGTTTTCCGGCAGGTCATTCGCAAGTTGCGCGATCGCATTTCTACTCTCCGCCTCGGGAATCCGCTCGACAAAAACACTGATATCGGCGCGATTAATTCGCGGGCGCAGCTGGACAAGATTTGCGAGTTGGTGGACAGCGGTTTGAAACAAGGCGCGCAACTGGTGCAGTCACGCGCCCATTTACCTGCTAAAGGGTATTGGTATCCACCGAGCTTTTTCACCGGCGTCACCGCCTCGCATCGGATCGCTCAGGAAGAAATCTTTGGTCCGGTCCTGAGCGTGATGACCTTTCGCACGCCCGAGGAAGCAATCGCGCGCGCCAACAACACGCGGTACGGAATGAGCGCCGGCGTTTGGACCGACAAGGGGAGCAAGATTTTCAAAATCGTGCATCAGCTCCGCGCCGGAGTAGTCTGGGCCAACACTTACAACAAATTCGATCCGTCCAGTCCATTCGGCGGCTACAAGGAAAGCGGTTTCGGCCGTGAAGGTGGACGGCACGGCTTGCTGCCGTATCTCAGCCTCCGTTGAAGCGCCGCGCCTCTCCTTGGGGCGCGTCGAAATAAAGGAGGACAAAAGCAATACCGAGGAGAGGGCGCAAGATAGATTGAAGCAGGCCGAGGCAAAGCCGGAGCAGATCAAAACCGGTTGATGTCGACTCGGCTGTCATCGCCGTCAGCAGGGACTGCGGGTCCGGTGTCGTCATTAGGAGCTCAAAGGAGTGATGTATCGCCGGCCACGAACTCCAAAGCTCGAACGTCGCGCTGAAAGCAAACCAAATTGAGACGATTAACGCGCCTCGCCAAAGAGGTCGCTTATACCAGGGCAATTCCCGACCGCTGCGGGCGATTTCTTTGCTTTGGCGCAAGGCCTCTGGGACGGTGGCATTGTTGAGAACCGCCGCTTGTTGCCAAAAGAGAACGTTGATGAACCAGCGGCCAAACAGCCAAACCTGAAGGGCGAGCAAAATAAGAATTGGGAAAATCAAAAATGGCGCTCCAGCAGCGCCGGCTGCCATCAATCCGATGGCGAAGGCGAACACCAATAGCAAGAAGAAGACGCCGTAAACGATGGCGCACAATATGGCGACGCGTGGCCAAAATTTTGCCGCGCGATTTAATGTGGCTCCCAGTCCAATTTGCCGGCCAGCAGCTAGTTCGCCTGTCACAATCTGAAGACCAGCCAGATAGACCGGCCACAACACCATCAAGACGACCGTCATGAAAAACGCGACCAGAGCGGAGAAGAACCCGAGGAAATTGGCTCCGTTGCTGGGTAGTCGCTCAGCGAAAACACTCACCAATTGCCCACACAATGAGGGAACAATGATTAGCCCACTTAGAGCCAGGAATTGGAAAAACCCTCGCCCATAGATCTGAAATGTTCGGCGGAAAAGTTTACCCCGCGGCGGCTCGAACTCTTTTGCTTTGGATTGCGCAGGCGCTAGAGGCACCGATTGAAATAAGCCTGGAATTGCGCCGACGCTTGACCATTGGCTTTCACTTTCCAGGCGCGCTTCGTTTGCCGACAGCAGCCGACCTTCTTGTTTCCACTCTCTCAGGACCTCGAGATCGACAGGACCATATTCCTTTCCGGCAACTCGAATAATCCAGCGATCAGGCATGGCAGAGTTAAGCTATCATAGTGAAAGAAGTCGAATCGCGACACAGCGGCTACAAGTCAGCACGGAACGGGCAAATGGTAGCCTCGGCCGCGAAATCGCCTACGTTCCTTTACCCATGAAACTGCTGCTGATTGACGGTCATTACTACGTTTACCGCTCGTTCTTCGCGATCCCGAATCTAAGCAATTCACGAGGCGAACCGACCAATGCTATTTTCGGCTTCACTAAGACGCTTCGATTAATGGTGAAACATTTGCAGCCAGAATTGGGGGCAGTTTTTTGGGACGAAGGGCTACCTCAGCGCCGCCTCGAATTGCAGCCCAACTACAAGGAAACACGCAAGGAAATGCCGATGCCGATGATCCCGCAGCTCGATTTCATTCGCAGCACGATTACGCGGTTGCTTGGGTTCGCCAACATTTCGCTTCCTGACACCGAAGCGGACGATTTGATGGGGTGTTATTCCATCGCCGCTTGCAAGAAAGACATCGAGGTGGTCCTGGCGACGAACGACAAGGACCTCTATCAACTGGTGGGCCCGTGCGTGAAAGTGTATACGACGGCCAAGGCCGATCTGGCTTCGCCCAAAGACTCGTTTGCCTTACTCGGAGAAGATGACGTCACCAAAAAATGGGGAGTCCCGCCAGCGCTGATCGGGGATGTGCTGGCGATTTCCGGCGATACCGTGGACAACATCCCGGGCGTTGGGATTGGCCGAAAGACGGCAGCCGGATTGATTCTGGAACATGGCGGGTTGGAATCGTTACTCGGCAATCTGGGGGCGGTAAAGAGCCTCAAAAGCCGCGAGAAGTTGCAAAACGGGCGCGACCAAATCCTCCAGAACCGCAAAATGGTTGAATTGGATTGCAAGACGGAGCTCCCGGTAGCGATCGATCAGCTCCGGATTCGGCCGGATTACCCGGAACTCATTGCAGCCTTGGAAAAGTGCGAGTTCAAATCGCTGTTACAGGAGGTCAAGGAGGAGGCTTCCCGGCGAGCGGCCACGGCCCAGGCCGAGCTAAGTTTATAGGGACCGAAATTTTTTCGCAAAAACCCGAGAATTTTCGAACGAGTCCAAAAATCCTGCTGTCAAAGAAGTCAGGTTAAGGCGATTCGGGTAGTCGCACGTGGCTGTATTTGCTGTTTCTCCTTGGCGTGCGCTGCCCGAATCTTTTTTTGCCCTGTTCGGGGGGCTGAAAATCCACCGTTGCGCGTCGCCTCCAGCCGAGTTTGATAGCAAGCTGGTGAGGGTGCGGAAACAGTTCAAAATGCGGGATTACGCCTGCAACCCGAGGGGCATTGGAACATTATCCCGCCGGCGCCGCAAAAATGGCAGAGGCTGATCCGATTGATCTCGCGCTCCATGAAGATGTCGGCGCGGGCGATGTAACAACCGCCTTGCTTGTGCCTGCCGACAGGCGCGCTCAGGCTCGCATTTTGGCGCGAGAAAAGGCCGTTATCGCTGGGACAATGACGGCGGCAGAAGTGTTTCGCCGGGTCGATCCGGCGCTAAAAGTCTCGGTTGAACTAACGGACGGAAGCGCTGTGCTCGGCGGCGAAACGATTCTTAAGGTTCAGGGCGCGGCCCGAAGTATTCTTACTGCCGAACGGGTGGCTCTGAATTTCTTGCAGCGACTCTCCGGGATTGCGACGCTGACCAACGAATACGTGGAAGCGATTGGAAAAAATCCGGCCAAAATCATGGATACGCGCAAGACCACGCCGGGTTTGCGCGCGCTGGAAAAGGCTGCGGTTGTGGCCGGCGGCGGGACGAATCATCGCTTTGGTCTGTTCGACGCCATTTTAATAAAGGACAATCATCTCGCGGCGGAACAGGATCTCGAAAAACTGGCGGTGGCAATTCGGCAAGCGCGGGCACAAAACCCCGATATGAAGATCGAAGTGGAAGCCGACAATCTCGAACTAGTCCGCGCGCTGGTGCAGATGGACGGCGTCCACGTCATCCTGCTCGACAACATGGAGACGGCGGAAATGCGGGAGGCGATCGCGCTCGGTCGCAAACAGGGCGTGAAATTCGAGGCCAGCGGTGGGATCAATTTGAGAACGGTCCGGCGCATTGCCGCTACCGGTGTCGATTACATTTCAGTGGGCGCCCTCACCCATTCGCCGCGGGCCATCGATATCTCGCTAGAGCTAACGCATGTTGGCAGCTGATCGGTTGAGCGCGGCGAAATTGCGCGCCGGGCTTGGTCACTGCGCGATTGGGAGGGCAACGCGGCAACGTTTGGGAATCGTCGGCAGGAAAAGGACTCCTGTGTTCTATTTTGCTCCGACCGAACATCGCGGTACAGGATTCGGCACGATTGGTGGAGTGGGCCACTAAGGGAGTTGCCTGGACAATCGAAGGCGCCTGTCTTTGCAAAGCGACAATCAAACCACCTAACGACATCTATATTGATGGACGCAAAGTCGCCGGAGTGTTGGTAGAAATGCGTGCTCAACCCGATGCATCGCATCTCGCCGTTGTGGGTATTGGCGTCAACGTGAACCAGACTCCGAGCCACTTTGCCGAAGAATTACGCGAGCATGCAACCTCGCTTGCCATCGTTTTCGGCGGCCCCCTCGAGAGAAATACCCTGGCAATCGCGTTGCTGAGAAATCTCGATCAATTGTACCGCGAAGGTTTTTTGTAAGGGAGAGACGTGTTTCCGCCCGTCCCGGCACTTCACCGAAACGCCCTACAATTGTAGGGCAAGCGTACCGCTTGCCGGATTTGGAATTTGCAACCGCAGCGCCTGTCCTAAACCCTGTAATTTTGCAGCGCCTTTAGTTTTTCCAGGGCCCGGCCAGAATCGATCTCCTCCCGTGCCATTGCGATTCCAGAATTCATCTCGTTAACCAAACCGGCGACGACGAAACCCGCGGCCGCATTGACAATCACGAGATCGCGCTTCGGCCCGGTTTCGGTTCCCGTCAGAATTTGCGTAATCGTTTCGGCATTTGTCCGGGCGTCCCCGCCGATCAATTCCGGCAGCGTCGCCTGTGGAATTCCGAGCCAGCGCGTATCTAGGACAGCAGATGTGATCTTACCACCATCAAGTTCCGCCACCGAGGTCGGTCCAATCGTCGAGACGTCATCCAGGGCCAGCGTATCGACCGCGGTTCCGCTTACAACCCAGGCACGCTCGCAACCGAGTTGGCGCAACACCTCGGCGAAGAGTGTGGTCAGGTGAGGAGCAAACACGCCGATTAATTGCCGTTTGGGGCGCCCTGGATTTAGCAGCGGGCCGAGCAAATTGAAAATTGTGCGTTGATGTTTTCTGGCCAGGCGCAAACGCATTTCCGCCATCGCCCGAAACGCCAGATGATAGGTTCGCGCGTAAACAAATCCGCAGCCGAGCCGCTTAATGCATTCGCGCAGATCATCCGGCTCCAAGTCAATCGCGATACCAAGCGCCTCCAGCACGTCCGCACTACCGCTCTGCGAGGTGACGCCGCGGTTGCCGTGTTTTACCACCGTCGCTCCACCCGCCGCCAGCACGAATGTGACTGCCGTGGAAACATTGAACAGGTCGATGCCGTCGCCTCCGGTGCCGCAGACATCAATGATTGGCCCGCCGATGCCGTCGATCTCCAACGGAACCGCGCGCTCCAATAGGACACGCACGAAATTGGCGATCTCACTCGCGCTCTCGCCCTTTTCGTGCAGCGCCGTGAGAAAATCGGCCTTCGTTTGTGCTTCAATTGAATCCGAGAGCAAAAATGCCGCCGCTTCCTGTACGTCGAATGCGGAGAGATCGTTGCCACTGCGAATTTTTTCGATCAGCGCGTTCATGCCGCCTGCGCCGTCATTTCGCGCAGCCAATCCCGATAAACCAGGGGCGAGATTTCCGAAGGTTTGATTTCGCTGCGGCCGCCCCAAAAAACATTGGTATATGAAACCGGAATGTTTTTCGCAACGAGATGCGCGTCGATTGCCGCCTTGTGTTCGAGTAGCCGCCTTTTGTCAGTGCCGTGCGCGACGGCCATGATGTTGACGTTCCGAAATTCTGGACCGCCTTCGCGCCAGTAACAATGCGTGAGGATATGATGCCGTCCCACCTCACCACCTACTTCAATCTCGCGGCCCGGCGGCACCGCCCAATGAAAGAGCGCGTTGAATCGCGTCACTCGCACACCGCCCGCGCTCGGTTTCACGTGTTCGAGGAACGTGGAAAACCGGCCGATGATTTTCCGAGCATTCAGCGCTTCAGCCACGCCATAAAATTCCTCGAGCGAAACTCCAGCCTCGTTCGCGCGCGCGGCCCATGGCGTCGATCGAATTTCTTCCGGCGCGAACTCCCTTTTCAGCGCCAGCAAAACCCTCCACTCGCGCTCACCCAACTGCACCGCGCGCACTTCGATCATTCTCGCCGATGCGTCAGCGCGACTTCCCGGCTCGATAGTTTTCCGGCGAACGTGCCCAACTCCAAGCGTGAAAATTCCCTTCGCCGGCATAATCCGAAAACGTTCCGCGCCGACTTTACCGGCAAGCAATCGGCAATGTTCGTCCAGCGAGAAGCCATGAGGCACCTTCACTGTGGTCCAAAGCTTGTACTCCGAGCCCGCCGTCAGCGTGTCAGTCGAGCGCAGGACCACGTGACCGGAAAAAGGGTCGCGTTGAAACATGAAATCGAATGCTGCGTCAATTTCATCTTCCCCAACTCTCCACGCCACCAGCGCGCCGTCGGCCAGATTAGTTGCCAGCAAAGTCTGACGCACCCGACGGATTGTTCCCGCGCGCAACATCGCCGCGATCCGCGCCATCACCACATCGACCTCAACCCCACTACGCTCCGCGATTTCCTCGAACGGTTCGCGCACAAACCCTTCGATTTTGTCCTCCGAAATCGTCAGAATCTTTTCGTTGATCGGATCGTTGTGCTCGACCGAGAGCATGCGGTCATTAATCTCGCATAAATTACGGGGAGCGCAGGCAGCTTGCCGGCGCGAAATTTTTCGGCAAGCTGCCGAAAACAACAGGCTGGCAGCCTGTGCTCTCCAGCGTTCTCACCGCCGCACTCAACCTATGATCCAAGACGACTCGCCCAAAGCCATCTTCTTCGATGCCGTCGGCACCCTCTTTTATCTAACGAAAACCGTGGGCGATCATTACGCGCTCGTTGGGGAGGAAGTCCGTTTGAATTTGGACGCCAAAAGACTGGACGCGGCCTTCTATTGCGCGTGGGCGCAGATGCCACCGCGCGAGGCGATCGATGGCCCCCGTGAAAATGACGACAAAGATTGGTGGCACGAACTGACTGATCTTGTGTTGAAAGAAGTCGCGCCCGAAGTCGGCGCACTGGATCGAGATAATTTCTTCGAGGTCGCCTACGAGCATTTCGCCGAGTGCGGCGTCTGGGAATTGTATCCCGAGGTCATTGGCATTCTCAAGCAACTGCATTGCCGCTTTCAACTGGCGATCATTTCCAACTTCGATGGTCGGCTGCGCGTGATTCTGGAGCGCCTCGGCATCTCGAAATATTTCGGCCACATCTTCGTTTCAAGCGAAATCGGTGCCGATAAACCCGACCCGGAAATTTTCCGTCGCGCAGTCAAGTTTCTTGGCTTGCAACCTGGTGATGTCCTGCACGTCGGGGATGATCGCGAGCGCGACTGGCACGCTGCGGCCATCGCCGGCCTATCGATCTTCAAATTAGATCGAAACAAGAATTCCCTCCGTGATTTGCTCGCGATCCTGTAGCGGTGGTCTACAACCGCAGAGTTGTTAGATCGGAGGGACGCGCGCTGTCGCGTCCCATCCTTTAGAACGAACGCGGCTCCTCCACGGTTGCCTCGACCTTCAAATCGGATTAGAAAACGGTTCCTGTGCGGGTCGGTAGCTCAATTGGTAGAGCAGCGCCCTTTTAAGGCGTTGGTTCCGGGTTCGAGTCCCGGCCGACCCACATAAACCTCTCGCCGGGGTTCCGATGGACATCTCCAACATTGCCAATCTCATCAATGCCATCGCAGTGACCGCAGGCGTGATTTTCGCGGCGGTGCAGATCCGTCAGTATCAGAGACGGCGCCAGCGCGACGCGATGCTGGAATTGGTGCGTTCGTTTCAAAGCCCCGCATTCACCGCTGCTTTGCGACGCGTCCTTTCCCTGCCTGATGGCGCTGATGCGGCAAAAATCCGAGAACTTCTCGGCCCGGATGGCGAAGACGCAATTTATTTGGTTTCGCTGACCTGGGAAAGCCTCGGTGTTTTGGTTTTTCGCCGCGAGGTAACGCTTGATTTGGTGGATGATTTCTTCAGCGGCCCGCTCGTGCTCTCGTGGCAGAAACTAAAGGTTTATTCCGAAGAATGGCGGCGCAACTTGAACCGGAAGACCGGCAACGAGTGGTTTCACTGGCTTGCGGAACGGATGCTTGAACGCGAAAAGGCCTCGCCGCCAGTGCCTGCTTACATTGCGCACCGCAACTGGCGCGATTCGCGTTGACACCATCGAAGTCTAACAAAGCGGCAACACGCATCACTTGCACAGGACACTCGCTTCGGCGTGTAACGATTCCAGAAATGACTCGGCAATAGCCGCAACTTTCCTGAAGAGGCGTCTGGCAGACGCCCTACAACAGTTCCGGCAGTTCGTCAGAGTAACTGAGCCTTCCATTCACAATTTTCGCTGCCGAAGTAAATGGATGCGTCCCGGCCTTGTTAGCCTTGATAATGTGAATGACTTCGGCCCCTTGCGCTTTCAAGTAATCCGCGATGAGGCTTCGATGGCAGCTCCACCAGACCGCTTCTGCACACATGATCACGCTCGCACCATGCCTTTCTACCATTTCTTGCAAGCGCGTTATGCCTTCGGCGAACTTCGCCGTTTCCATGTAATCGGCGTAACCACGGAATGATTCGTTGCGCCAAGCAGTGTTGCGCGAATCCTTTCGCGGCTTTCGCCGGCCGCCGAGTTCGGGGAAATGCTCGTAAACTATTCCGCGGTCCGCCAGAGATTTCGCGAGCACCTCCTTGTTGAATTGGGGGTACCGTTTCGAACCCGGCAAGAGCCGGACATCGGCCACCAGTCTGATCCCGTGTGCCTGCAATGCGCCAATAAACTCTTCGATTGTTCGAGTTGAATGTCCGATTGTCCAAATCTTTGTCACTTTTGATATTCGTGCGAATGTTTTGAGGAGCGAATCCGTTCTCGATTCGTCCCACTCGCTCGCTCTTTCGCTTTCGACACGTTCAGAACAGGTTTTTTGGACTTGCGTTCGGGAACGGGCCGCCGAAGCATTAAAATGCTATGAGAACCGAAGCAACACTGCACACCCTGGATGACCTGATCCGCGAACGATCCATCCTGCGGCATCCATTTTACCGTGCCTGGCAGCGTGGCGAACTGACGCCGGATCAACTCGGCACTTATTCCCGCGTTTATTATCCGCATGTCGCAGCCTTTCCCACTTATCTGAAGAATGTGATTAACTGCACTGCCGATTCTTCGATCAAATGCACGCTCGAGCAAAATCTGCGCGATGAACTGACGAATCCCGCGCCGCATCCGGAATTATGGCTCGATTTCGCGGCTGCGACCGGGCAGGAGAAACAAGGAGTCAAATGTGCCGAACCAGTTCCCAAAACAGCCGACTCGATCGCGACGTTCGACCGCTTAACCAATCGTGATATTGCCAGCGGGCTCACCGCGCTTTATGCCTACGAATCACAGCAGCCGGAAGTAGCAGCAGAAAAATTGCGAGGTCTCCGCGACTGCTACGGAATTCACAGCCCTCAAGCGCTTAGTTATTTTGCAGTTCATGCCACCGCTGACCTGGAGCATCGTGCCGCCGAACGATCCGCAATAGGGCGCTGTCTGGATTCTGGCACGTCGCCCGCCACTATCATAAATGCGGCGGAGGAAGCGCTCGACGCCTACTGGAATTTACTCGATGGAGTCTGTGAAGAAGCAGTTTTACAGTCAACCGAAGGCCAATTATGAAGGTAACGATACTATTTACGATTATTTTAGCGGCAGCATCATTCGTCATGGCACAAACTACACCTCAAGTCGGCGTCCAAGCGCCTGCAGTTAGTCTTACTTCCAACGATGGGAGGCAAGTTAATTTAAATGACTACAAGGGTAAATGGGTTGTTCTCTACTTCTATCCGAAGGATTTCACCAGCGGTTGCACCTTGGAAGCACAGAACTTCCAGCGCGACCTAGCCAAATACCAGAATGCAAGTGCCGTCATCCTCGGCGTCAGTGTGGACAATGCCGACTCACACAAGCAATTTTGTGCGAAGGAAGGCTTGAACTTTAAACTATTGGCCGACACCGATACCAAAGTATCCGAGGCTTATGGCTCGTTAAAAGATTACGACGGGAAAAAGATGTCCGCGCGCAATACTTTCATCATCAACCCGGAAGGCAAAATCGCGAAAGTATTTACCGGAGTAAAACCGCAAACCCATAGCGAGGAAGTGCTCCAAGCTCTGGCCGAATTGAAGAAGAGCTAACGATTGCTCCAAGACGGTAGCCGTAGTCGCGCTACCAATTCCAACCTTGCCACGAGATCTCTTTGATCATATCGATTTGCGTGTCCGAAATCGGGCGCGGGCGCAGGAATTTTTCGCCAAGGTTCTGCCGGCAATTGGCTTCGCTCTCGATAAAAGCGCGGAGGAGTGGGGTGCGTTTGAAAAAGACGGCGCCGGGAAACCCTCGGAATTCTTTGGCTTCACCGAAGACATCAATCATCGCCCGAATGATACGCGAATCGCATTCTGGGCAAAGACGCGCGAACAAGTCGATCACGTCGCTCAAGTTGTCCGTGAAGCCGGCGGCCGAAACCTGGAAGGCCCCAAAATCTGGCCGGAATACAGTCCAGATTATTACGCACTCTTCTTTGAGGATCCCGATGGAAATAAACTGGAGATTTGCTGTCGGGGAAGCGTAGTCGTTGCGGAGTGACGCAGATCGGGGCAATATTACGAGTGTCTCACCGGACAGCTGATCTCAAAATTCTGCGGCCGCAAAACCGCGTTCGCTATCTCAAGCTCATCGCACTTTTCAAACTGGCCAAAGGTGCCCTTCTGTTATGCTTTGGCATCTCGGTAATGTTTCTTGATAGCCGCCCCGCTTGGACCGACGCGATCTCCGACTGGATCGATGACGAAGCGCTCGTCGTCCACGGAAAAGCGGCGCATTATCTCCTCAGTCAGCTGCAGCATGTGCTTGCGGGGGGCGCTCTCCATGCGGCTGGGTTGCTTGCGCTTTTTTATTCAGCGATCTTATGCACTGAGGGCATCGGCGTGTATTTGCAACAACGCTGGGCGGAATTCCTAATGATAATTGCTACTGCCGCGTTGATCCCGCTGGAGGTACGGCATTTCTTTCATCAACCCACGGTTGGCGCAGCCGTCCTACTGCTGGCTAACTGCTTCATCGTCTGGTTTCTTTATCGGGTGCTGAAACGTGAACCGACAGACGCTCCGATTCAGCCTCGGGAAGTTGTGGCCGAGATTCGCTGAGCGGTCGGATCCCGACCTGCGCCAGCACTTCTGTGGTGCGCTCCATTGGCAGGCCAATCACGTTGGTCACCGATCCTGCAATGGCGGAGATGATGTTTCCACCCGCACCCTGCGCGGCATAGGCACCCGCCTTATCGACTGGATTCACCACCTTAAAATACTTGGTAATGGCGCTCTCAGTGAGCTTGCGAAAACGGACCTGCGAAATTTCGGCGAAACTAATCCTTCCTCGCGGATCGACGATGCAAACGGCCGTGCAGACGTCGTGCGTTCGTCCACTCAACCGCCGCAGAATCATTCGCGCATGGTTTAGGTCACGGGGCTTGCCCATGATCTGCGCCTCCATCGCGATGAGTGTATCGGCCGCGAGCACTACTCTATCCCGATAAATGCGCGCGACGGCTATTGCCTTGCGCGTCGCATTTGCAATTGTCAGCTCGCGCAAGGACAGCTGCGCAACCGCAAGCTCGCTGACTGCCGGCACAACTACCTCGAACTCATAGCCTGCCTCCGTCAGGAGCGCGTGACGGCGCGGCGAGTTCGACGCGAGAATAAACGGCGCCGCCACGCAGGCGCCCTCTTTATGGAGTCACGGACGGCACCGGGACCGTCGACGGCGATCCGGGCACTCCCGATCCGGCGGGATTCTCCGGGATCTTCTTCCCGCCAAAAAGGTCCGGCATTTTCATGTCTGCGTAATTCGCCGGAACATCAAACACGCTATTGGGAATAGGATCGCGTTTTGCCGAAATAAGGGTCATGACGACATGGCCCCTCGCTGTATCCATCTCTATTTTGACCGGAACCCCTGGCAGGTCTCGGAAATCAGGGATGTTCGTACCAGAGTTTGCCAAGGCTGACGGCTGCGCTGCTTTCATTTCCTGAATGATTGCCGGCCCATCGGGATAGTTCATGGCGATATAATAAGTCGCTTTACCAACTGAGGTGTCCGCGGTGAAAACGTCCGTTGACATTCCGTTCACGGTTTCTTTGCGGCCGAGCGGCGTCAGTTTCGCCTTTCGGTCAGCGGGAGTGGCGGCGGTGAATTTCTTAACCATTTCCGCGGCCGCTTTCATCTTGTCGCCGGAGATCCGCATCGCCTTCTTTTCTCCGTGCATCAGGGTAACCGTGTCGCCTGTTTTTGAATCAGTGATCATCGAAAGCTCTGGCGCCGGATCGATTCGTACCTTATCTCCCTTGAATTTGATCGTCATTTCGCCGGTCGTGCCTGCGGCGTCGACTTTTTGGATAAGGGTAAGGTCTGCCCGAAGAGAAGTCGTGACAGCCAGAAGAAAGAAGAATGCAATTTTAGACATAGGAGAGTGCTACTGGCGACCGCTGGGATTGGCAAGTCGCGATGCCATGGAAAAAGCACTTGGCAGGAACCTGCAGGCGCGGCAACTTGGACAGCTCTAACGCGGGTGTAGCTTAATGGTAAAGCTGTAGCCTTCCAAGCTACTGACGAGGGTTCGATTCCCTTCACCCGCTGGGCTGATTTCGGGTACACTTGACGAGCCTGTCCATCAACCGAGTACAGTATGATTGATGGATTTTGCGGCGCTGAGGAAAGCTTTTCCTAGCTGCGGCAGCGCCTGAGGCTTGGGCCAGCAAGTGAAGATGGGCAGCCAGGCCATCATCGTCGAGGCACGAGTCTAGCTAATCGGATAGCGGAGTAAGCTTCGAGTTATTGACGAAGGCTCGACTCGGTTAAGCCGTCGCTGGAAAGAATTTTATAGGCAGAATAAGGAGGAAAATCATAGTCCGGAAGCTTCATTTGTGGGGTTGGGAAGCGCTTAGTGCCACCAGAAAAAAGTTGATCTGAGTAATATCACTTCCTAGGCTGCCGCAAGGCTTTTTTGTTTTTCTTGTCGCGTCCCACTCATAGACATCTACCCAAAAAACACGTGGCTATCATAAAAGCTATTAAAAGAGCGGCTACTATTATGATTTTTGCTAGCTCTACCTCCCTTTCAGCTCAAGATATCGCCCCGGAAGAGAACACGAGCGGTGAGGTTGAAAACCCATCCGAGACCGCTCCCACCGGCCAATTAATCGCACCAACGAACCCCGATGATGGTAGCATTCGCGCGGGGCTCGGAGGGATCTCGCCTCCTATCTTTAGCTTCGGTCGGCGAATTCAACTTTCAGCCTCGCTCACTGGCGGATACGATGACAACGTTAATCTGGCTCCGACCGGGTCGCCCTCTTGGTTTGCAAGCCCTAATGCGGTCCTTATCTACCAGTTCGGCAATCCACGCCTTGCGATGCATCTCATTACGGGAGCTGGAATCACGTACTACTTCGAGCATCCCGGCGGCAGGGATTATGATCCGAACATCTATCTCCGGCTCTTACTCGCATACAAAATGAGCGAGCGTCTAACGCTGGACATTTCGGCTTTCGCTGCCTACCAAGCGCAACCCGACATCACGAGCGCGTTGAGCGCGAATCGACGATTGGGAAACTTCTTCAGGACGGAAGATAACATTTCCGCACATTACAGGTGGACGCCCCGCTTTTCGACCATCACCGGTTATACTTTCAGCGCGATCGCGTACAACAATTCTGCTGCCTCGTCAGGGGATCGTTTAGAAAACCGTTTTCGCGAGGAGGTTCGATATCTCTTGTTTCCGACAACAACTGCCACTGCGGGGTATGGAATTGGCATTACTGACTATCTGAACACTGGACACAATCGGATTAGTCAAACCTTAACCGCCGGATTAGACCAGACGTTCGGACCACACCTTAGCGGTATATTTCGGGGCGGCCTGCAACTTCGCTCTGAGCAGACTTCGCCTTACATTGAGGCTGGACTTCGTTATTCGGTTAAGGCGGCGAGTGTGATTTGGACAAATGGGTACTCGATCGAAGAATCTGGTACGGGGGCAGGTTCGGGGCGCGAGACATTTCGTACAAATCTGGCGCTAAATTGCAGAATTACCGAGCGAATTTCCGCCAATCTCGCTGTTAGTTACAGCCATGGGACCGGGGCCCAGGCCGCAGAGATTGGATTTAACGGTAGAGTTGCCGGCGGCACGGAGAACATTTTTGAAGTCTCAACCGGAGTTCGCTACGCCATTACACCATCTCTTGCTATTAACGCCGGTTACCGTCACCGGGAGCTGGATCAAGGTTCCAGATCAGCGATTGCCTCCCAGTTGCTTAGCTACTCTGACAATCGATATTTCGCCGGCCTCACCTACACATTCTAGAACCCGCCCGAATAACGAGCCGTAGACTTCGGCCACGGTCGCAGTCGTTTAGGGAAGACCCCCCTGTGCTTGCTTGCTACCGGTCTGCCTAGACGTCAGACTCGATAATGGCGCGATGTCGCCACGCATATCCAAGACCGGAGTAAAGCGTCAGCGCAACCGTTAACCAGACTAAGGCCGGTCCGGCTTCATTCCAGGCCCGGTGCCACCATTCGCTGCTTGCGCTCTTACCACTCCACTCCGCGGTCGCCAGCAAGGTGAGAAAGAAAATGACCTTGACTATGCGGCCCAGGCCGGAATCGCCCGTAACGGCACCAGCGAAATGAACGCGGCCGCAATCATGATCTTGTCGACCAGTGGATCCATTAACTTCCCAAAGTTTGTCACCGTTTGATAACGACGTGCGATCTCGCCATCAAAAAAGTCGGTTATGCCGGCAACCAGAAAAGTGATTAATGCGGTAGTATGGGCATAGCGCCAGGGCGAACTTAACGCCACCACGAAGAGTACGGTTAAGGCAAGACGGCTGAGCGTGAGACGATTCGCCCAATTCATAAGCGCGCCGCCATTTCCCTCGTCTGGTCCGATCTAACCACGCTCGACTTCCAAATCGGGACGCGTTTCTTCAACTCGTCCACGATCCACCGGCTGGCGTCGAATGCTGCACCGCGATGAGCCGCCGCCACCTTTAGGAACAATGAGGTTTCGCCCACGCCCACAAAACCGACGCGATGATGCAAGCAAACGGCCAATAAACCGAACCGCTCTGCCGCTTCGTCCGCGATCTTTCGTAACTGATATTCGGCCATTTCCTGATGCGCCTCATACTCGATTCCATCAATGTGCTCGCCGTTTTCCAGCGGGCGGACGTCGCCGAAAAATTGAACGATCGCCCCTGCGCCGGACGTGTTTTCCGCTGCGTTGACGTCGAGCGCGGCATCTACTAACGCTACATCACAATCGTAATTTGCCATTCGCTGCCTCTAACAGTTTAATGAGTTGCTGGGATTTTAAGGCACCTCAAAACCAACGCTGAAAGTCATGACTATGCAATCGGATATTGGCCTGATCGGCCTCGCGGTAATGGGCGAAAATCTCGTTCTCAACATGGCGTCAAAGGGATTCTCGGTAGCTGTTTTCAACCGCACTACCGCGGTCACGGAAAAATTTGTGGCCACCCGCGGCAAAGGTAAGAACATCATCTCAACTAAGACCGTCGAGGAACAGATCGGTGCGCTGAAATCTCCGCGCAAAGTGATGATGATGATCAAGGCCGGCAACCCCGTCGATCAAGTGATCGGCGAAGTCGCGCCCCTCCTGGAAAAAGGCGACGTCCTCATCGACGGCGGCAACTCACTTTTTACTGATACCCAACGACGTTTTCACGATCTCGAAAGAAAAGGAATTCACTATGTCGGCTGCGGCGTTTCCGGCGGCGAGGAAGGCGCACTCAAAGGTCCGTCGCTCATGCCCGGCGGCTCACGTGAATCTTACGAATTGATTGCGCCGATCTTCCGCAAGATCGCGGCCCAGGTCGACGGCGAACCGTGCTGTCGCTACATGGGCCCGGACGGCGCCGGCCACTACGTCAAGATGGTGCACAATGGGATCGAGTATGGCGATATGCAGTTGATCTGCGAAGCTTATGCCATTCTGAAAAATGTCCTTCGCCTCGAGGCCGAAGATTTGGCCGAAATTTTCGCGAAGTGGAATCACGGAGCTCTGGAGAGTTATCTCATCGAAATCACTGCCAGCATTTTTCGGAAAAAAGATCCCGATACCGGTAAACCAATGGTCGATGTCATTCTCGACAAAGCAGGACAAAAAGGGACTGGACTCTGGACTCTGCAATCGGCGCTGACGCAATCCGTCGTCATCTCAACCATCAACGCCGCCGTGGAAGCACGCGTCATTTCCTCACGAAAAGACGAACGTGTAGCTTCGTCGAAAATTTTGCCACAACCGAAATTGCCAAAGTTCGAGGGCAATCGTGACGAGCTTATCCAGTCGGTGCACGATGCACTTTACGCCTCCAAAATTGTCTCCTATGCGCAGGGGATGGAACTGCTCGGCGCCGCCAGTACTACCTACAATTGGAATTTGAACTTTGGCGATATCGCTACCATCTGGCGTGGCGGTTGCATCATTCGCGCGAAATTCCTCAATCGCATCGTCGAGGCTTACGCGCGCAACCCGAAGCTGCACAATCTACTGTTGGACGAATATTTCACCGATATCATTGCTAGGACGCAGCATAACTGGCGCGTTGCGGTTTCGACTGCCATCAATTATGGCGTGGCGACACCCGCGTTCAGCGCCTCTCTTGCCTATTTCGATAGCTATCGTTCCGCGCGTTTGCCAGCAAATTTGTTGCAGGCACAACGCGACTACTTCGGCGCCCATACCTACGAGCGCGTCGATAAGCCGGGAATTTTCCATACCGACTGGATCGGCGACCAACCCGCGCAGGAAATCAGCGCGCCCAAACCAACGGCAAAACGCCACGCCGGCGAATAATGCAAGCCGTCGAAGCGTTAAATGAGTTAAAGCGTTGAGGCGGACACAATCCCTCGCCGCGCAAATAACAGCGCTGCAACGGTTCAACGCTTCAACGAAAGTCATGCGATTCGGAACCGACAAGTCCGTGATTTGTTAGCGGCAGGATTTTCTGAGCCTTAATCAGCACCACGTTGTCGGTGTTCTGGACTTCGCCTTCGATCGCAAGGAATGGCTCTTCGGTGATGAGTAATCGGCTTTGTTCGAATAAATCCGGCGTGACAATCGCATTCGATACTCCGGTTTCGTCTTCGAGACTGATGAAGACGAAGCCTTTCGCTGTGCCCGGCCGTTGACGGCAAATCACATTTCCCGCGATGCGGACGATGGAGCCATGTTTTGCCTGCGCCAGATCAGCGGCCCGCCATACATCCGACAATTGTTCGCGCACTAATTTCATTGGATGCGGTCCAGTGGTTAGGTCCATCACTTCGTAATCCGCACGGACGCGCTCGGGTAACGTCATCGGCGCTAGCGGAGAATTATACTTCTCGTCATCCCGAACGGAGCACCGCGTAGTGGAGGGATCCCGTTGCGGCACCTTTCCGCAGTACAACGGAATCCCTTGGTCTGAGCCGGACTGGTGTTTTCGCTCGGAACGACGGGCTGGAGCAAGCAAATCATCACGCGGGGTTTCCTCCACCTTCCACATCGCCGCGCGGCGATGTTCCGCGAAACAATTCAGCGCTCCCAAGTTCGCCAGCCGCCGTAGTTCCTCTTTCGTTAGGACCGCGCGCTTCCGAAAATCTTCCAGCGACGTAAAGGGCCGCTCATTGCGTTCCCGCAAAAAATCCTCGGCGTGTTCGCGCTGCAATCCGCTCACCACGCAAAAGCCCAATCGAATTGTGTCTTCGGCAATAATGGTGCAATTCCATTCCGATTGTGCCACGCACACCGGTTTCACTTTCACTCCGTGCCGCCGCGCATCTTTCACAATTGTCGCCGGTGTGTAAAAACCCATTGGCTGATTGTTAATCAAACTCGCGTAGAACTCCGCCGGACGATGCGCTTTTAAATAGGCGCTGCCATAAGCCAGAATCGCGAAACTGATGGCATGTGATTCCGGAAATCCGTAGAGCGCAAACGACGTGATGGAATGCAAGACTTTCTCGATTACGTCCGGCGCGATTTGGTTGCGTGCCATCGCCTCCCGCAACTTCACACTCACCCGGTTCATCCGCTCTTCCGAGCGATGAAAACTGAGCGCGCGCCGCAATTCTTCCGCTTCGTCGCCGGAAAAATTCGCCATAATCATCGCGATCTTCAGCATCTGTTCCTGAAACAATGGGACGCCGAGCGTTCGTTCCAGTACTGGCTTTAGTCGCTCATCGAAATACGTGACCGGTTCTTTTCCGGCCCGCCGCGCCAGATACGGATGTACCATGTCGCCCTGGATCGGTCCCGGCCGGATGATCGCGACTTCAATCACGACATCGTAAAAACATTTTGGCTTTAGTCGGGGCAGCGTCGCCATTTGCGCCCGACTTTCGATTTGGAAAACCCCTATGGTGTCGGCCGTTTGCATCATCTCGAAAGTTTTCGCGTCGTCTTTTGGGATGTGAGCGAGATCGAGAGGGCGACCACGTTCCCGACAAAGCTCAAACGCATCCTGCATCACCGACATCATCCCTAGGCCAAGCAGATCGACCTTAACGATTCCGAGATCTTCGCAATCATCCTTGTCCCATTGCGCCACCACGCGGCCCGGCATGGAGGCGTTTTCCAACGGCACAAACGAGCTCAGTTTGTTCTGGCAAATAATCATCCCGCCGGAGTGCTGCCCGAGATGCCGCGGCAATCCGTAGATGGCGTGATACAAACCGACGAATGCTGGCATGCGCGGATGCGCTTTCGGCAGACCCGCCTGCTCGATTTGAGCTTCGAGCTCGAGGGTGTGTGGAAAATCGCCGTTCGCGAACAAATGCGAGAAGCGATCGATCGTGCTCGGTGAAAAATTCAACGCTTTTCCGATTTCGCGAGCTGCGCTTCGCCCACGATAGGTGATGACATTCGCGGTCATGGCCGCGCCGTGTTTGCCGTAGCGCCGGTAAATTTCCTGGATGACCCGCTCGCGCCGATTACCGCTCGGTAAATCGAGATCTGTTGGCCGCGCTCCCACGGCCTTGCACCATGATGTTGTTTTCGCGGCAAAAATTTACGATGTCCCAGACAATCAGAAAATATCCGGAGAATCCGAGTCGAGTGATGAGCGCGAGTTCTTTTTCCAGCTGGCGTTTTACTCTTTTTGAAATTGATTCGTAACGCTGCTGCGCTCCAAACAACACCATCGTGCGCAAAAACGAATTCATGGTGTGCCCGTCCGGCACCAGATATTCGGGAAATTCGTAGCCGATATTTTCGAGGGAAAACTGCAAGCGATCTGCGAGTCGTTCGGTGTTCGTGATTGCGTCTGGTAAATCGCGAAAAATCGTGCGCATCTCCGCATCGCTCTTCAAATGACGCTCGGCGTTTTGTGATAAAAGTTTTCCGGCGAGATCGAGGTGGGTGTGCTCGCGGATGCAGGTGAAAACATCCAGCACCTGGCGACCATAAGGCTTCGCGTACTGCACCCCGTTAGTCGCGATAACCGCTAACTGAAATTTCGAAGCAATATCAGTTAATGCGCGATTAACCCGATCTTCGCCGCGCAAAAAATGCCGCTGAACTTCGATGTACACATTCTCGTGCCCAAACGCCTCGATGAGACCTTGCGCCCGATCTTCTGCACTCTGGGGAGGGCAGGCTGCCAGCCTGCCGTTTGCGGCAGCCTGCCGCAAACCTGGAACAATACACTTCACGCGTGGAGAAATTGCCTCCGGCAAGCTGCCGCACGCCGCAGGCTGGCAGCCTGCGCTCCCCGATCCAAAGAGCGCAACGAGCCCCTGCGCAAATTCCGGCAGCTCCTCCCATCTCACAGTGCACTCGCCTTTCACACTGCTGCGCAGATGCGCCTGGGTAAGGAGCGAACAAAGATTGGCGTAACCGAGACGGCTTGCCACCAGCACCGGCAACAAACTGCCGTCTTCCATCGTTAATTCCGCCCCAGTGATCGACCGCACTTTTTGCTCCCGCGCCGCCACCGAAAATCGCTGCGCACCATAAACCCCGTTGCGATCGAGCAACGCCAGCGCCGGCGATTCCAATTCCGCCGCCACTTCCACCAGTTGTTCCGGTGAAGATGCGCCGCGCAAAAAACTGAAGGCACTACAGGCGTGCAGTTCGATGTAGGGCATAAAAAGCGTTGAACCGTTAAAGCCTTGAAGAGTTGAAGCGTTCAGCGGAAATGAGCGATGCCATTCTGCCCCTTCAACGCTTCAACCCTTTTAACGCTTCAACTATCCTCAATCATAAATCCCATCGATCGCCCAGCCCTCCTGATCACAGTAACAGCGCGCGATAATTCCATTCTCGATTTCCACATCCCATTCCACCCGCGCCCAGGCCTGCTCATCCCACCAGTTTCCTGAAAGCGGATACGGTCCTTCCTGCATCACCGTTGCGCCGTCCATCGTTAGTCCGACCCGGACCGCCAGTCCGGCTCGGACCCCCTCAGTGCGCACATGAGCAGGCCGATGACTTTCTAGTAACACTGTCATCTTTGTGGGTTTTCGAAAACGACGTAGCGGGATAAGTTCCCTCACCGCCGTGCTCTCGCCCGCGCGTCTCTGCCCCGGGGAGAGGGTAGGGTAAGGGTCATTAGTTTCATGCGTTTCTTCCAGCACCGGTGTGCCGACACGATCCGCGCCGAGTAATCCAACAAGACGCGCCAGCGTCTCATGCAATTGCATCGGATCGCGCAATGCGGTTTCGAACAGTCCAAATTGTTGCCGCACTGAGCGTGACGGCTGCGCTTCCAATTCAACCGCCACGATCGGATGTTTCGATGTAAAGTTTTCCAGATGCGTGTGCAGCATCCGGAAAAGAATGTCTTCGTTGTTGGTCGGCTGCGGAATTTTGAAGATACCTTCGTAGTCCGATTTGTCGGCAAAAGTGAGCCGCAGCCGCAGTTCTTTGGCGACGAGATAGATCGCGTTTAAACGTGTTGCCAGCTGCTGCAAAAACCGACGCAGGATAAAGAGCAACGGCTCGATCGTTTCGATTTCATTTTCGAACTCAAAACTTTCGATGAACGATTCGGGCGGCGAAACGAGTTTTAAAATTCGTTCCGCCCGACCATTGGCGCGCTCCCAAAGTTCAACCACGCGTGCACCCAGTCGTGCCGCCAGATCATCCCGGGGCAAGGCCGCGAGTTGACCAAGGGTATGAATCCCCCACTGATGCAAAATCGAGAGAATGCGTTCTGTTTCTTTCGCACGTTCGATCTGTTTGGCCGTGCGTTCCGGCAAAACCGCCGACGGAATCGACAAAACAGGCGCATTCATACGCCCATTTTAAGGCGGCTTCCTACTATGTTCAAATGAACATAGTAGGATTACAAGATTTCCACCGGGCACTTCGGCAGCGCGCTCATGAAGGCTCGGCCGTACGGC
Organism: Verrucomicrobiota bacterium; assembly: GCA_003219175.1. Taxonomy (GTDB): domain Bacteria; phylum Verrucomicrobiota; class Verrucomicrobiia; order Chthoniobacterales; family UBA10450; genus AV69. The sequence goes on from QHPU01000057.1 coordinate 29,271, forward strand.
TTGGTAACAATTCGATTATCAAGAATCACGATGATGCCGTGATCACTTCTCGTCCGGATGAGTCGGCCCACCCCTTGTCGCAATTTCAGGATCGCTTCCGGAAGCGAGTATTCCGTGAAAGCATCGCCACCCTCTGCTTCGATGCTTTCCAGTTTTGCTTCAATCAAAGGATGATCCGGCACGGCGAACGGCAGCCGCGTGATAATGACATTGCGCAGCGCGTCACCGGGCACATCAACCCCACCCCAGAAACTGTCGGTCCCAAAAAGTACGCTGCGCGGCGTATTCTTAAACTGCTCGAGCAATTTCGTCCGGGGCATGCCGCCGCCTTGCACCAGCAGATTCAAATCATGTTCCGCGCAAAAATTTTCCATTCGCACAGCTAGCCCCTGCATCGGCCGATAATTGGTGAACAAGACAAAGGCGTGGCCGTCGGTTTTCCCGACGAAATGTTCGATCCAATGCTCGAGCGCGTCTTCGTAGCCGTCCTCGCGCGGGTCCGGCATTTTGCGGACGACGAACATTTTCATCTGTTCATTGAAATTGAATGGACTGCCGAGCTGGAGCGGCACGGCTTCTTCTGCGCCCACGCGTTTTCGAAAATAGGCCAGATCTTTTCGTCCTACTCCCAGAGTGGCGCTGGTCATAATGCAGGTGCAGCCGTCACGAAAAAGGATTTGCCGCAAAGCTGGCGCAATATCGATCGGCGCGGCGTTGAGGGTGAGGAGTTGTCCGATTTTACCGGTCCGCTCCACCCAGTAAACGTGATTGCGGGCTGATTGTTCGAGGAAAATTTGTATTCCGCGACGCGCCTCGAAAAGGCGTCGGCCAAGCTCCTGCAGTTCGGACTTCAACATTTCGTCATCCTGACGTTTGACCACCTCCGCCACGCGTGACTGCAATGCAATCAGACGCCCCGTAATGCTGTCGGACACTATATCCGGTAGGCGTACTCGGAACTCGCGGCCTTTGCGAAAATCACAGCGCGTTCCTAATGCTTCAAAAAATTGATCGACCTCTTCGACAATTTCCGCAGCCAGTCGCACGCCCTCAACGTCGCGCGTTACCGTAAACAGTCCTTTTTTAGAGCGCGCGTTATAGAGCCGCTGCACCGTCGCGCGTAAGAGATATTGCGAGACGACCGTCCCGATCTGACGCGAAGCGATTTGCTCAACCGTGTGCGCTTCGTCCAAAATCAAAAAATCGTCGGGAAAGAGAAATCCGCTTTCACGTTCCATCTGCTCCTCGACGCCTCCCAGGAGCATGAACAGCAGCGTGTGATTGATGACGACGACCTGGGCGTTCTCGAATTTCCTCCGGGCGCGCTGATAAAAACAGCGATCGCTTTGCCCACACGATTTCTTGGTACAAATGTGGGCCTCGCTACAAACCTGTGCCCAAACTTTTGCGTTCGGCTCGAACGACAAATCGCTGAGTGTACCGTCTCGTGTTCGCGCCGCCCACGCAGCAATCTCTTCCAGCTCATTCTGCTCCGGGCCGGTGAACAGATCGTTCTGCTGTTCGCGCGCGCGCAAAAGCCGGCGCGGGCAAATGTAATTTTGGCGGCCTTTGATCAGCGCCGCATCGAACGTCTCTGCGAGAACTTTTTGCAGAATCGGAATGTCTTTGTAGAGAAGTTGCTCCTGCAGATTGATGGTGTGCGTCGAGATGATGGCCTTTTTCTCTTGGTCGAGCGCAAACCGAACCGCAGGACCCAGATAGGCTAGCGATTTACCCACGCCGGTGCCCGCTTCGACGACTAGATGGCGTTCCTCCTCCAGCGCACGTGCTAACGCCACTGCCATTTGTTGTTGCTGCGGACGTCGCTCGAAATTTTTCGCCTTCGCCAAAAGCCCGTCCGCCGAAAAGAGCGATGCCGTCCATTCCAAGAAATCCGAGTCAATGGAGTCGCGCAGCGCAATCATGACGTTAAATTAGAGCCTACCCCAACTCGTTGGGAAAGCGTTGTGAAGTTATTTGATCGATATATCACCCGGAACTTCCTGCAGGCTTACCTTTACTGCATCGTCGGGTTCATTGCGATCTGGCTGATCTTCGATGTCAGCGACAGCATTTCGACCTTCTTCGACCTCCACTTCACTCTCGGGCGCGTCCTGGAATTTTACGCGACCCAGGTCCCACAGATTCTGGTCATCCTGCTGCCAGTCGCGCTCCTTCTCGCCCTCCTTTTCGTTCTCAGTCGTATGTCGCGCGCCAATGAGATCGTCTCCATGCTGACTGCTGGCACCAGTCTCATCCGCATCCTCACGCCCCTCTTTATTCTCGGTATTCTGACAACGGCCGCTTGTTTCGCACTAAACTATTCGGTGGCGCCCCACGCCGAAATGGCGCGAAAAATCTTCCTGGAGGAAGATAAAAGTGCTAGCAGCGGCGAAGGACAAATTTTCCGCAACCGGCGGGACTCACGCACCTGGTTCATTCAACGTCTCCACCCAAAATCCAACCGGGTCGATAATATCGAGGTGCTGCAACAAGATTCCTCCGATCACGTCACCGTGGCTTTTTTAGCCGAACGCGCGGAGTTCGACCCGCGGGAACATGCCTGGACGTTGTCGCAGGCGAAGATCGTGCACTACGATGACGCCGGTAATATTACTTCCGAATCGATAGAGCCGAGCGTGATCATCCGGCATTGGAGCGAAACACCCTATCGTTTGCGCAGTGCCAACATGCGCGCCGAACTGATGAGTCTTCCGGAATTGCGGGACTACTTGACCTTCAACTCCGATTTTCCCGGCACGTTGCTCGCGCCTTTTCGGACACATTACCATTACCGAATTGCGCTGCCGTGGACATGTCTCGTCGTCGCGCTTATCGCCGCGCCGCTGGGGGTTGGTTTTTCACGCCGCGGTGTTCTTGCCAGCGTCGCCACCGCCATTCTGCTCGTCTTCGCATTGAACTTTTCCACGCACTTTTTCCTCGCTCTAGGCGAAGGCGACCGTATTCCCGCCTGGATCGCCGGTTGGGCACCTGCCATCGTTTTTGGAACAATCGGACTGTATTTGCTGCAATTGCGCACTTCCAATCGCGATCCTTCCGACTTTCGCTGGCTTCTGCCGCGCCATATACTTGCGCGATGATAAATCCACTGGCGGCCGATTGGCCGATCAAGCAGCGCTCCGAGATTTGCAGCGCCACCCATAGACCGTTCGCGGCTGGGGAACTTTTCTACACCCTGCTCTATCGCGAAGGCGACGGCTTCCGGCGCGAAGACTTGAGTGAAGAAGCCTGGCGCAATCGCAATGAAAACATCCAGCCGTTTTCATTTTGGAAAACGAAGTTCGAACCGGCGCCGCCGCCGGCTCCCGACGCGCTGCCAAAGGAAAACGCAGAGCAACTTTTCCGCCGCCTCATAACGCAGCCGGAGCCCCCGGCAAACGCCTGCTTTGTTCTAGCCGTCATGCTCGAACGCAAACGCGTCCTCAAACAAGTGCGCACAGAAATTGCCAAGGGTGATCGCCTGCTTATTTACGAGCACCGGGAAAATGGCGATGTCTTCATTGTGCGCGACCCGCAACTCCGTCTGAGCGAATTGGAACGCGTTCAGGAGGAAGTGGCAACGCTGCTGCGCGGCGGCGCAGCAACATAAGGCGACTGGAAGTCAGGCATCTTGGCTGACTCGGCGAGCGGACATCCTGTCCGCTCTATAAGGTCTTTGCTGGGAGCCAAATGAAATGATTAAAAGAATGCGCCAATAGCCTTTCGTCATTTAACATTCGTCATTCGTTTGTCATTTGTCATTCGTGTTTCGTCATTCTTAAAAAGCATTCACCCTTTTCTCCGCCTGCACTCGGGCCGGTTTTGTGAGAAAATATTGTGATGTCCACCACCCTGCCCTGGTTCAATGCTGCCTTCCCTCTCTATCTCGCGCCGATGGCGGGCGTGAGCGACAAGATTTTCCGCCAGATCTGCAAACGCTACGGCGCCGATGTTCTTGTCACTGAATTCGTTTCCGCTGAAGGCATCTTTCGGCGCAACGAACGCACCCGCCAATATCTTGATTTCGACGACCGCGAACGGCCGCTCGGGGTACAGCTTTTCGGCGCTAATCCAGCTCACATGGCACAGGCTGCCAAGCAGGTGGTTGATTGGGTTGGCCCCGATTTCATCGATCTGAATTTCGGCTGCCCCGTTAACAAAGTGGTCGCGAAAAATGGCGGCTCCGCTCTGCTGAAAGATTGCCCCACCCTCAGCAGCGTGGCCAAAGCGGTAGTGCGAGCGGTCGCGCCTTTGCCCGTTACAGCAAAAATTCGAATTGGTTGGGATGCTAATTCCATCAACGCGGTGCGCGTCGCGGAAATTCTGCAGGAGTGCGGCATCGCGGCTCTGGCCGTGCACGGCCGGACCCGCGCACAAGGTTATTCTGGCGAAGCAGACTGGCGCGTCATTGGCGAAGTAGCGGAAGCGGTGACGATACCGGTAATCGGCAACGGCGATTTGTTTTCCGCCCAGGAAGTCGCACGTCGGCGCACTGAAACGAAAATTGCCGGCGTAATGATCGGTCGCGCGGCCATGAGCGCACCATGGATTTTCCGGCAGATCAAATATTATCTGGTAACGGGCGAGCCGTTGCCCGCGCCAGAGTTATCAGAGCGTTGGAATGTGATCATCGAGCATTGCCGCCGTCATGCCGACGATTGGGGCGACGAGGAACAAGCCATCCGTTCCATGCGCGCACACTTGATGGCCTACTCAAAAAATTTTCCAGAAGCGAAAGCGTTGCGGGAAAAGTTCCAGCACGTTTCGGCTGTCGCCGAGATCGAGGACATTGCGGAGGCGCACCAAAGAGCGTCCAGGGAATGGTTGCTTCCAAACGCCAGTCCCCTCCGGCCTGGATGCCCTCCGGGCAGGAAGCGGGCTCGGACCTGCCGGCAGATGGCGCACGGCAGCACGCAGCATGTTGAACTTCAGTCCGATAGCGTGATTATAAATTCGTGAGCGAAACCACGCCCCAAGACACCGCCGGTCCGGCTCGGACCGCCAGTCCGGATCGAACTGGAATTAAGATCGGCAACGAAAAGTTGATCCGCGTCACGGAAAATGCCGCGCGTCGCCTGAGTTCCCTGCTCGAGAAACAAGGGCGGCCCGAAGGTGCTTTGCGCCTGGCCGTGATCGGTGGCGGTTGCTCGGGTCTGCAATATAAAATGGACCTAGTAGAAGGCCCTGCCCCACGGGATATTCTGGTTCATTCTTCCAATGTCCGGATCGTAGTCGATCCCAAGAGTGCGTTGTTCGTCAGCGGCTCGACCCTAGATTTCAGCGATGATCTGCAAAAGGGGGGGTTTAAAGTCACCAACCCAAACGCCACCTCACATTGCTCCTGCGGCGAAAGCTTCGCCGCGTAAAGGAATAGGCGGGATTGTACCGAATAAGAAACGAATCCCGTTCTCCCGTCCATGTCCAAAATCGTTTTCTTCCATTAGTGTGGTTCATGCGCTTCGACGCTTTAACGTTTCAACGCATTAGTGTTCATTTGAACTTGCCTTTGCCATAAACGGCGCCATCTTGCCGCATGCTGACCGATCGCCAGCGAAACGTGCTTGATTTCATTCAGAGTGAACAGCGCGAGAAAGGCATCACCCCAAGCACACGCGAAATCCAAAGTCATTTCGGTTTTGCCAGCCAGACGTCAGTGATGCAATACATCACCACCCTTGAGCGTAAAGGATTCCTCGATCGGCATGCGCGCAAAGCACGCGCCCTTGTTACACCGGTCCAAAAGGTCCGCATCACCGATATCCCCATCTACGGACAAATCCCGGCCGGCATGGCAACATTGACCGAGCAAACCGTACTGGGCCATGTCTCGCTCGATACCCGCTCCGCCAATGCCTCGAAAAATGCACGCATTTTTGCGCTGAAAGTGCGCGGCGATTCCATGATAAACGCCCACATCCTAGATGGCGACATTGTGATTTTGGACGATCGCAAAGAGGCTAAGAACGGCGACATTGTCGCAGCGTTAATCGACGGCGAGACAACATTGAAGCGTTTCGTCACCGAACACGGCCGCCCCTATTTGCGGGCCGAAAACCCGCGCTATCCCGATCAACGACCGGCCCATGACCTACGGGTCCAGGGTGTCATGGTCTCGCTTATTCGCCGCCAAGCCAGTGGGGGAATAAAGCCGGTTTCGCCCGCGAAACGAGGCTAGGAACACAGGCAGGGCAAGTGCTCCATGTCTGTGTAAATAATGTTCACTTGAACATATTACCACTCCATGTCATGCTGAGGTATGGCGGCGACCCAGCGTATCATCGATCTCCGCAAACTTCTCACAGAACGCTTCCAGCAACCGCCCACTCTCACTGGCGGACAAATCAACGTTCCTCTACTTGAGCAGACGCTTGAGGGCGGTCTGCGCAAAGGCGCAATCACGGAAATCATCAGCCCAAATCCGAGCGCCGGCTCGGCCTTGCTCATTCACAGCTTGCTCCAAATTGCGCAACGCGATCGTTTTTTCCTCGCGCTCATTGACGGACGGGATTCGTTCGATGTTTACGATGCCGGCTCTTTGCAACATTTGCTCTGGGTCCGTTGCGAAAAGGCAAGCACAGCCGTCAAAGCCGCCGATTTTCTTTTGCGTGATGGCAATTTCCCACTGGTAATTCTCGATCTTGTTTTGAATCCGGCGGACGAATTGCGTCGCATTCCGGCGACCAGCTGGTATCGCCTGCAGCGATTGGTCGAACCGACGCCGACTGCCTTTGTGGTAATAAGCCGCCATAACATGGTCGCGAGCGCGCGGACCAAGATTGTGCTCGAGAACCGCTGGAGCCTCGCCGATTTGTCGCGCGACAATCCGAGCACGCAATTGCATTTCAAAGTGAGGCGGGCAAAGGCAATCGCCGTAGCTATTGGATAAAATGTTCGCCACCATTTTGCTGCCAAATTTTTATCTGCAAGCGATCGCGCGCCATCAACCGAAGCTGCGTGCCCAACCACTCGCTGTCCTCGACGACACCGTCATCAAAGCGGTGATCCTGCAATTAAACGAAGCGGCGGAAAATGAAGGTGTTCGTGCGGGGATGGCTCCGAGCCAGGCCCTGGCGCGTTGTCTTCATCTCGTAATCAAAGCGCGCGCGCGCGACTGCGAGCAACAAATCAGCGACATTCTCCTGCATCACGCTTTCATGCTCTCGCCCTTCGTCGAAGCGACCGCCCCCGGCGTTTGCACCGTCCAATTCATGGAATCCTGTAGCTCGGACCGTTGGTCCCGGGAAAATCCAGATGCTCTCACCGAAAAACTGGGCTGCGTCATCGATCTCCTGGCCCGCTGCGATCTGGTCGCCCGCGCCAGCATCGCCGAAAACCCCGACGCCAGTTTTCTCGCCGCTCATCGTGCCGAACCCGTCACCCACGTCACCGAAACCAAAGCATTTCTCGCCCCGCTCTCGATCGAAACGCTCCTCATGGAAGCTTAAAAACAAACTGATCCGCCAATTTCAACTCTTCGCTAACGGGACGTAGTTTGGGTAGCGGTCGCGCAGTTGTTTGGCGACGCCGTCGGCCGCTTCGGTTTTGCCGGCGCGGCGGTAGGCGTCGGCCGCTTTATCGAGCGCACGCGGAGTGATGGCAGGATCGTCATAGAGTAAAGCTACGCCAGCATAAGCTTTGCCTGCCTCTTCAAACCGTTGACGCTCGAATTGAACATCGCCCTCGAGCAGACGCGCTTCTGCGTTGACCTTGCCCTCTGGTTGCAAAGTCATGATCTCGGCTGCGATTTTCTCGGCATCATCCGGTTTGTGCGCGGCAATTTTCGTGGCACCAAGTGCAAGTAGCGCTTTCGCTTTCCCGGCTGCGTCGCCGGAACTTTGCAGATAACGTGAATAAGCGTTTTCCGCCTGATCGTAATGCTTCAGCTTTCCGGAAACGTCGCCGAGATAAAACCAGAAATCGGGCTTAACGCCCGACAGATTTTCCACGCGTGAAAGAACACCGAGATATTTTTCGGCGAGCGGGTAATTCTTGTCGTTGTAATATTCGATCCCGATCCATTCCAATACTTCGGCCGGAATGCTGGCGTTACTGCTAGCAGCGAGAAACGCATCAACCTCGCTGGTGGTCGCCTTGCGGTCGTGCTGATAGTAACGACTGAGGATGATCCGAAGCGTTGCAGGCGTGTAATATTGTTCCCGATTTAATCGGCGCGAAGTATCGAGAAAAGTAACAGCCCGTTTGTAATCTTTGCCGTCGAATGCGGCTTTCCCAATGTAGTAATTCGCCTGAGCCACTGCGCTACTCTTCGGATATTCCTTGAGCAGTTGCTGAAAGGTTTGTGCCATTTCCGGCTCGCGATTTTGCTCACCCAACAGCAGCGCCTTTTGCTGAATCGCGGCCTCGCGTTCCTTTGCCTTTGCATAATTCGCGATGAGAAAGCTTAGATCGCCGATGGCCGCTTCGGCATTATTACTCTGCTGATACGCCAGCGCGCGTTGCGTCAACGCGATCGGTGTCTGTGGATCATCCGGAAATGTCTTGATGAAATAGCTGAATGCATCGATCGCACGTGCGGGATCTTTCGTTTGCACCGCGCACCAGCCCAGCTTATAAGCCGCCTCCGCCCGCAATTTCGGGCTTAGTTGCGAGGCACGAAGTTCCTCGTAAAACGGCCCTGCCTCCGCGAACTTCTGTTGTTTGTAGAGTGCTTCCGCTTTTAACAACTTGGCCTGGTCTGCTCGTTCGCTCGTTGGATTGGTCTTCAAAAATTCGTCGACCTCGGCAATGACGGCATTCGGATCCGAATTGTAGATATTGATCAAGCGCTGGTAACGCGCGTCCTTCGCTTCTTCGCGGTTGGGGAATTTTTCGATGATCTCGCGATAAGCGGCTTCCGCTTCCTGAATATGGCCCAGCTGTCGTTGCGCGTTGGCGACCAGAAGCATGGCCTCCGGTTTCGCTTCGTCTGGTAATTGCTCGGCCGACTTTTTGTAATCGCTAACTACCTGGGCAAACTGACCGGTCTGGTATTCAAGCCGGAGAAGGCCGGATTGCGCAATACCCTTCCACTTCCCGGAATCAGCCCGTCCCTTTTGCAGAAGCGCACGCGCTTTCTCTGCCATGGAGCGGTCAATTTTCGCGCGATCGGCGATCGCAAGATCGAGCGCGATCAATCCCGCGCGGACGGCGGCTTCCGTTCTTGTCGTCGGTTTTTCGGCCTCGGTCGAGAGTGCTTCATATTGTTTGAGAGCCTCAGCACGGCTGCCGCGCGCCAACAACATCGTACCGGCGGTTGCGCGCGCGTCTTCGCGATACTGGCTCTTCGCTTCCGCCACTTCCAGATAAAGCATGAGCGCGTCATCCGCTCGCTTGGTGTTTTCGAGGCAACGGGCCTCGAAATATTTCGCCGAGAGTGCAACCGAGGCGTCTTTCGACTTTGCCGCGGCTTTGTGGAAAAGAGGTTGCGCAGCGTTGAAATCCTTCTGCGAAAAGGCAAGGACCGCGAGTGCATACGCTGCCGGCCCCGCAAATTCGCTGTCCCCAAAATCTTCCAGCACTTTCTGGAAGTTCGTCCGGGCGGAACCGTTCTTACCAAGCTGGCGATAGCTTTCGCCTAACCCGAAATACGCATTGCCGCGTCCCGGAGCATCGGGATAATCACTCAAATATTTCTCGTACTCAGGGATAGCCAGGTCGTACATCTTTCGGCTGAACAGGGCGTTGGCATACTCAAGCTGGCGCGTGTCACTCGGTTGCTCCGGAATTGATGGGCGTTCCTCCAGCGCCGGCGTTCCCTCGTCAACCGGTAGCGCCCGCGGAACCGGCGGTTCATTCAACGGCAGAGCGCGACGAACCTGCTGCGCCGATACGACGCCATTCCCACCGAGGAGCGCGGCTACAATGAGACCGGCACTGCGCCGGGATAGCTTCATTTTGCGGTCGCGAAGGCGACGTTGGTAATTCCAGACTCGCTGCAAATATTCAAAATGTTAACGACGTTTTTGTAGGCCCCGCTCTCATCACCGCGAATCACTACTGCCTGCTCTGGATATAATTTCACCAGGTCTTGCAATAGCTTGCCCAACTCCGACCCCGACATGGTTCGGCGATTCACAATCACGCTCCCATCCGTCTTCACATTCACCACCACATCGCCTGGCGGCGCCATTTTCTCCTTCGCCGCGGACGCTTTTGGGACTTTGACATCGAGCTCGTTTTCGTTGCGCGCAGCGCTCCACGTCAGCAAAAAGAAAATCAACAACAGCATTAACACGTCGACCAGCGGCGCCAGCTGAATTCCCGGATGCTGCAACGCCGTGCGAGTGCGGAAGTTCATGGCAATCCTGCGAAATTAGAATTCCGATTCGAGGAGGGCGGGTGTGCGTTCGGTGCGCCGGCCGAACTGCAGTGAGAGAAGCGCGAGAATGTGCGTAACAGCCGATTCCAATTCCGAAATCAATCGCTGCGAGCGTCCGCGGAAGAAGGCATAAAAGATCATCGCCGGGATACCGATGGCCAGCCCGGCAGCGGTATTGAAAAGCGCTTCACTGATACCGTGAGAAAGCTGCATATAACGCTGACTTCCCAGGTCGGAACCTAAGGCTCCAAACGAGCGAATAATACCGATTACGGTTCCAAGCAGACCCAACAGCGGCGCAATCATACCGATATCGGCGAGGTAGGTGACACGATTATTCAAATTAGTAGCGACCCGGGTCCCCTCGGTCTGGGCAATTTCACGGATTTGCTCGAAGTCGGCGCTCGGATTCTTGGTCGTGAAATCGAGAATTTGCTGCACGACCCGCGCAATGGCTTCGCCGTGGCGATTCGACACCGCGAGAAGGCCGAGATAGTCGCGTTTTCGCAGCAGCGCATCAGCCGTCGCCATGAATCCGCGCGAGACAACAGCACCACGCCGAATGCTCAGAAAATAAACGATGACGAGCATGACTGAAATAATCGACAGCACCAGAAGCACGGCCATGACTGGCCCGGCCTGGAACATCGCGTGCAACATCGTAGTTGTCGTGCGCGGCAGTTCGGGGGTCACGGGTGCCGGAGTTTGCGCTAGAAGTGACAAGGCGCTGGCCGGCGCTAGAAACAGCCACAAGAATTTTTTCATGCCCAGGCAGTCGCTACGATAAACGACGGACGTTTCGGCGCAACCAGAGTCAGTCAAATCGGCGTATCCGGAGGAGGTGGGCCGGCCGGGTAAAGGGATCGAGCTCGACGTAATTGCGCCGCCCATACCAGGTATAACGGGAATCATCCAGCAAATCGTGCACTTCGTAGGGCTGGCCTTCGTTGTAGCCGAACAGCTCGATCGGCAGATCGATCATGGAATACTGGCGGCGATATGGATCAAGGTTTACCACCACAAAAATGATGTTGTCGCCTGACGGCGTCGTTTTGCCGTAAAACAGAATCGCGCCATTGTCCGCATTGTAGAAGCGCAGGTTGTCATAAAACTGCAGGGCGCGATTTTCGCGGCGGATCCTGTTCAGACGCGCGACAAAGTCCTTGATGTTCCCAGGGGCGTCCCAGTCGCGTTCCTTAAACTGATACTTCTCCGAATCGAGATATTCTTCGCGACCGGGCAAGCCGGCGTTTTCGCAGAGCTCAAATCCGCTGTAAATCCCGTAAAGGCTCGAGAGCGTTGCCGCCAGCACGACGCGAATCATGAAAGCCGGACGCCCGCCGTTTTGTAAAATCGGGGGCAAAATATCAGGCGTGTTCGGCCACAGGTTCCCACGAAAATACTCGCGCATTTCGGTCTGCGTCAGCTCAGTGAAGTACTCGATCAGTTCGTGCTTGTAGTGGCGCCAGGTGAAATAGGTATAACTCTGGTTAAAGCCGGCCTTAGCCAGCGCCTTCATCATCTTGGGGCGGGTAAACGCTTCGGATAAAAAGATCGTGTCGGGAAATTCATCCCGCACCCCGGAAATCAAATATTCCCAGAAGGGCATTGGTTTAGTATGTGGATTATCGACACGAAAAATTCGAACACCGAGCTCGACCCAGAACAAAATGATGCTCTTCATTTCTGCCCAGAGCTCGAGCCAATTGGCGCAGCGGAAGTTCAGCGGATAAATGTCTTCGTATTTTTTGGGCGGATTTTCGGCAAATTTAATCGTGCCGTCCGGTCGTTCATAAAACCATTCCGGATGTTCGGCCACGTAGGGATGATCGGGCGAACAGTTGATCGCGAAATCGAGGGCAATTTCCAGTCCCAGTTTACGCGTTTCCTCTTCCAGCCAGGTAAAATCCTCCAGTGCGCCCAGAGCGGGATCGATGTCCTTGTGCCCTCCGCCATTGGGACAACCGAGATGCCGGTTACCAATCGCATACGGCACTCCCGGATCATCCGGCCCAGAGTTGACCGAATTGTTTCGTCCTTTGCGATTGGTGGTGCCGATTGGATGGATCGGTGGAAAATAAATGACATTGAATCCCATGGCTTTGGCATCTTCGATCCGGGGCAGGCAATCGCGCAGCTTGGAGCCGCGATCGCCCTTCCCTTCGGCCGAGCGGGGAAAGAATTCGTACCACGCTGCGGTTCGCGCGCGCAGCCGATCAACCACCACGTGCGGTGGAGGAGCCCATTGCGTCGCGCCGGCGCGATCGGGATAAGTCGCCATCAAAACTTCAAGCTCGCCGGAATGAATCAATGTATCGACCTCGGCCGGCGCTTTTGTCCGCACCGCCTCCGCGATTTCGCAGAGCCGCTTTGCGTCGTGCGGATCACGCGAACGTTCCGCCGCCTCTTCGATCAGCGCGGCGCCTTCCAGCGCTTCGCTTCGCAGGGGGAAAACGCCGGCTTTGAACTTGGTCGAAAATTCGTGTTGCCAGCTCGTGAACGCGTCAATCCAGGCTTCCACGGTGTACTCGTAGATGGCGTTTTCATAAAAGGTACACGCTCCACGCCAGCGATCGTTAACGATCAACTTCATCGGCGTCTCGTGCCAACGGGTTTCGCCCACCATTCGCCACTTCAACGCCGCCGCGACAACATCGTGGCCTTCCTTGAAAATATCAGCCTCGACAATCAAATCTTCGCCGGTGACGCGTTTGACTGGGTAGCGCCCGCCGTCAATTAGCGGCTGCAAATTCTCAATGACCGCGCTCGGAAACGTCCGAAGCATAGTGGTTCCATCAAGCGAATTTGCGGGAAAGGCAAATCGTCTGAGTGTGCACGCCCGAACTAACAAGCTCCGTCATCCCGAGCGCAAGCGAGGGACCTCACAAAGATCTAATGATCACGCGATAAAGTACGTGTGAACCGTAGCACCTAGGTGGGATCCTTCACTCCGTTCAGGATGACAACGCGATGCGATCTCGGCGCATCGTCGAACAAGTTGTTCCTACAGGTAAGGGTTCACGCGTCGAAATAAAACGCGCACTCGTAGAGACCGGAATTGCGGGTCTCCTGTCGTCGCACTCGCGTGCCAAGAACCTGCTCGAACATCTCCTGCTCGAAGCGCCCGATAATTGGGTATTTGTCGAGAACATTCTGGAGCGGGGTGTGGCACTCTAGAATCTGCGGCCCGCCATCGTCAGTCACAAACTGCGACATATAACCTTCCAGATCGCGAACTTTCGCCAGTGATTTAGCTCGCTCGGCGACCGTCGCACCTTTGAGTTTTTCCTTCAGGATCGCCGTCTTCCTTTCAAACAAATTGTAAAGCAGTTTTTCCGGCGCGTTGGTCCCGTAGATCTGTTGCACGGATTCGAGCACATCGAGAGTAAACCGATTGCTGTCAGCCTGAAAAAGATCGTGCGCCCGGCGGGTTAGACGATAAACCATTTCCGGACGCCCCATTTTTTGCGGACGCCGCCAGGTATCGAGATAACCGTCGCGCTGGAGAGTTAGGCAATGCTGCTTGATCCCCATGTAGCTCATCCGCATCCGATCGACTAATTCGTTGACCGATAATCCGCGGCTGCGTTTGAGCGCGTTGACAATTTCGAGCCGCTGCGTGCGGCCGATTTCTGCCAGTAGTCGTTGATTCATGACCTCAGAGGTAAGCGACTAGTTTAAGAGCAAAAAGTCAAGCGATGCAATCAAAATCGCGTAAAAAAGCCGTTCCGTAAAGGCCTTAAATGACACGACTTGTGGTCATCGGATCAAACAGATGTGCCTTGCTCGCGTTCAGGTCGAATTGCAGGCGATGGCCTGTCTCGCGGTGATCGAGAGCGCGCTGGCTTCGACACACGACGGTATGCGCGCCCGTCTGCAGGTACAAATTTGTCTCTGCTCCCATTGGTTCCACGATATCCACAATTGCCGGAAACCTCGCGGCCGCCTTGCCGGTATTGGAAAACTCCGCCAGCTCAATGTCTTCCGGTCGGATCCCCAGTAGCATCGGTCTGCCAAAAAACTCGCGCGCCCGCGGTCGATCTTTGAATCGCACCTCGATTGTTCCGCCCTGCATTTCCTTGAAGACGACGGCGTCACGTTCCTGTTTCAGTTCCCCATTGATGAAATTCATCGGCGGGCTCCCGAGAAATCCCGCGACGAAAAGATTATCCGGCTCGTTGTAAAGTTTCAGTGGCGTATCGGTTTGTTGCACTTTGCCATTGTTCATGACGACGATCCGATCGCCCATCGTCATCGCTTCAATCTGATCGTGCGTGACATAAATTATCGTCGCCTGCAAACGCTGATGCAGCTTTGTAATTTCCGTGCGCATCTGCACTCGCATTTTTGCATCGAGATTTGAAAGCGGCTCATCAAATAAAAAAACTTTCGGCTGGCGCACGATGGCGCGGCCAACGGCGACGCGCTGGCGCTGCCCACCGGAAAGCGCCTTGGGTTTGCGATCAAGCAAGCCTTCGATCCCAAGAATACTGGCGGCGTCGTTCACCCGCTTCTTGATCTCGGTTTTAGCATACTTCCGCAACCGCAGACCAAAGGCCATGTTATCGAAGACGTTCATGTGTGGATAAAGCGCGTAATTCTGGAATACCATCGCGATGTCGCGGTCTTTCGGTGCAACGTCATTAACCCGTCGATCGCCGATGTAGATATCACCGCGCGAGATTTCTTCGAGGCCCGCAATCATTCGCAAGGTGGTCGATTTGCCACAGCCAGATGGCCCCACCAGTACAACAAACTCGCGATCTGCGATTTCGAGGTTCACATCCTCGACCGCAATCACATTCGTTCCCTTTTCGGCGGGATAGATCTTGTAGACGTGATTAACGGTGACTTTCGCCATTTGCTTTGCCCGGGACGTTGGCTGGCAAATTTAGAGGGCACGCCTTAAGATGGTCAAACCTTCTCAGCACGTCTGGTCCCAGCAGTTGGACCGTTTACGCAGGCAAGGCGACTTCGCTGCATCCTTCAGCATCGCCGGACGGAGCGGGCGATCTACCCTTCACCGGCAGTGCTACGACGCGAACGTTCGTTTGCGCCGTCTCGTTCGACGCGACCAACGATGTCCCGATATCGTTGTAGCCGCGCTTGATCATCGCCAAGCCAATGTTCGAGTTCGTTCGCGAGGAAAAAACAGCGCTCGTAACACGACCAACCACTTTTTCTTCCACCCGCAATTCCATGCCGGAGTACAGCCCGTTCTCCGAGACTAACCCGCATAATCGCTGTCGGACCTGCCCGCTCATTTTCATCCGTGAGATCACTTCCTGGCCGATATAGCAGCCTTTTTCGTAATCGATTGCGCGCTCTGCCAGGTTCGCTTCCGATGGAATAACATCGGCTGTTAACTCGCGGCCCCAGCGCGGGATTCCATTCTCTATTCGTAATCGTTCCCATTCGTTTTCATCCGCTGGGTGATAAGTGGCGGCGAGTGCATTTGTCGCTTCCTTCGCCGCGACCGATTCGACCCATAGGTCCCATCCGTCACGTCCCAGCCGGCGCGATCTCACGCAAAACTTGGCTTCCACTCCTTCCGGTTTCAATTCTGCCAGCACATGGAAAAACGCGAAGCCCTCGCTCGCATCTTCCACTAACACCTCATCCGCGATGATGTAACGTTCGAGTCGGCCCTGTAATTGCTCACGTAATTCTGCATCCGCATCAATCCAAATCTCGTTAGGTACGGCGAAAAGAAAAATATGGGCATGCAGACGCCCTTTGGAGTTGAGAACGCATGATTCCTGCGTGGCATCAGAACTGGCTTTCCGAACGTCGTTCGTGGTTTGCCCGTTCAGAAAACGAACCCGATCGGCGCCGGTCACGCGCAGCTTCGTCCGCGTGGAAAGATCGAAAAACCGCGAAGCCGCGTTCAATAGTCGGTGCGTCGCAGCAAGCGACTGAAAAATCCGGGCTTTTCCTGCTCCGGTTCGGAATCGCCGTTGGATTCCACGGCTGCCTTGACTGGCTTGGCTTCCTCCGGCGCCGGCTCGATTTGACGCGGGGTCTCCATCTCAACCGGCTTCTGCTCCAGCTCGGGGTTGACCTCCGCATCTGGCCGCGCAAGAGCCGTCTCGACAGGCTCAAGGTCAGAGGCACGTCCCTCCGGGATTTCCTCCTGCTCGAAAGTCGGGGCCGGTATCTGCGTCTTCTCCAATTCCGCCAGTTGTTGCTCAATAAACTCGGGATTCTCATGCGGCACAGCAACCGGTTTTGGCGAGAACAAATCCGGCTGCCGTTCCTCCAGATCAGGCGTCTTGACAAAGGGCAAAAATCGTCGCGCAATTGAGGAATAATCGTCGTCGCCGCGACCCTGGCGCGCTTCGTCGAGCAGCCGATCGCGGGTCGCGCCGGAAACCGTCAAATCAAGGTCGAAATGCCGGCCCATTCTATTCGCGATCTGCATATCCTTGAGCATGTGCTTGACCGAAAAATGCGGCTTGAAATCTGCCGCAATGATCTGCGGCACCTTCAGGTCGAGCGTGCCGGAGTTGCTGGCGTTTTGCTTGAGCGCTTCCACAAATTTCTCCAGCGGAATGCCTGAGTAATGAACGATCGCCATCGCCTCAGCCGCGCCTTGCACGCTCGCAGCCGTCACCATGTTGGTGGCAATTTTGACAATGCTGGCCTCGCCGATTGCGCCGATATTCACAATCGCCTTGCTGCTGGCCTGGAGTAACGGCCGTACTTCATTAATCGCGGCTTCATCACCGCTGACGTAATAGACTAGCTGCCCTTTTTCAGCACCCAGCTTGCTTCCGGTAAACGGTGCTTCCACCAAGCGGGCCCCGCGGCGTTCCACCAACCCCGCGGCCTCGCGCATGGTGTCGGGCGAAACCGTCGGATGCGCAATCACAATGTGACGCGGGGTGAGCGCCATCGAAATCGTCTGAATCATTCGCATCAGCGCATCATCATCGGAGACGAAGATCTGAAGGTAATTGCAGGTCTGCGCCAGCTCCGATGGGGAACCGACAAAGTTAGGCACTGGTTTCGGAGTCCGGTTCCAAACAAAGACCGACAGTCCCTGGTGCCGCAAATGATCAGCAATGCGGCGGCCGATAATACCGAGGCCGATTATCCCAACAGACTTTCGGATGGTCCGTGTCATATCCTTTCCATTTGGAAATTGCGATTAAACCCGCGAGCGCGCAATTCTTCATTGCACCACAAAATGGGGTGAGTGCGCCAGTTCGGACCTCAACGCGGCCACGGCACTGCGCCGTTTCTCTGCGGCCAGGAGTGCTCTAATCTCGGGGGTGGCTTCTGTAACCGTCACCAGGCGAGCTGGATGGACATCGGTAACTTGGAGCGCGTGAAAGCCCAGATGCGAGTGCAGAAAACGCGGAGAGCCATTGGGCGGCAACTCCGCAGCGGCATCAAAAAATTCCGCGGGGACACGGTCAGCCGCGAAAAAGCCGAGGTCGCCACCGTCCTTTTTGCTCGCTTCATCTTCCGATACCGTCGCCGCAAGTTCGGCAAAATCCTCGCCCTGGCCCAAGCGTGCAGCAATATCCAGCATCTGGCGGTCTTTTGCTTCCGTGATCTCCGCGGTCGACCCCTCCGGCGCTGCCAGAAAAATGTGACGGACACGAATTCGCTGCGGTTGAGTGAACTGCGCTTCGTGCTCTTGAAAATATTGCTGCACTTCCGCGTCAGACACGGCCAACCGCGCACCGATTTGCTTTTCAATCCATCGTTCGCCGCCAATCGTCTCCGCCGCTAACCGCCCGAGTTGCGATTGAGAAACACCACTGCGTCGCAAGGCCGCTCGAAACTGGCTTTCGTCGGCAAATTGATGTTCTAAGCCGGCGACTTCATCAGCCACATCGGAGTCATCCAATTTCCCGGCAACCATGTGCAATGCCTGCGTCGCAATTACCTCGTCGAGTAGGGCAATTTTCTCGGCTGGATCGAGAGGTTCGTCGGTCATTCCAGAACAGTATTGTTGCTGCCGCGCCCCCTCCTGAACGTCGGTCTCGAAAATTCCGCGTTGCCCGACTAACGCAAGCAGTTCGCCGCGTTGAAGAATTCGACCCACCAACCGATGAACGGCTGGGTCGCGAACAATCCAACTGCCCGCCACAATTCCGATAACGAGCGCGACCAACGCAAGAACGGCATTTTTCATTTCAGTTCAAATTGTACTAGATCGTAGAGGGCAACCCGTCCCACGATTTCCAAACTTTCGGCGCTAATTTTATCCAGCGTGTCCTCCGCGGTATGCCATGGCGGAAAATCGAAATCGATCAAATCGATCACTGGAATCCCGATCTCGTTAAGCGGTGTATGATCGTCAGTGATACCACCGCCAAAGTAGGTAAAATGCGCGCGTTGCCTCAGAGCATCGGCAGCAGCAAAGATGTTACGAGCTAAATCGATCGGAGAGTCTGGCGACAGCGTCACCCGGAGCGATTTATCCCCAATCATATCAAACAGGATACCGCCCCGAAAACTCTTCGCTAACTCGCCCAACTCTGACGCGAAATGACGGCTGCCATAGAGGCCATCGGTGGCAGTAAAATTTTCGAATGCTTCCTCGCCGTCGAAAAAGACGAGCTCAACCTTTGCCGCTAAGACGGGATTTATGGCCAGGACCCGCGCCATCTCGATAAGCAAGCCGGTACTGGAACCGCCATCATTCGCGCCGACAAAACGAATCGTGTCGAATGTTTTGGTGTCGTAATGCGAACAAAGAAGGAACTGCGCCGGTCCTTTTTGGTTCCCGAAACGCGCGACTAGGTTTACGAACGTCATCATTCCTCGTGGTGTCGGCGCTGAAAATTCCGATCGGGTTGTCGTCCAACCGAAAGACTTCAACTGGTCTATGATATAAAACCGTGATTTTGCCAACGCCTCTGAGCCGGCTGGCCGCGGGCCGAGTTCAACCAAATGCTGAACATGGGCAAGCGCCTTTTCGCCGGAAAAATTTTCCCACAGCGGCGCCGGCCGAAAACTACAAGCGGATACGATTCCCATTACCGTGAGACAGAGCGCGCGCATGGGAAAACCGTCCATGCGCGGGCTCAGCACGTTGTTGAAAAACTGCCCTCACTGCCGGCCTCGGCCGGACTGACGGATGCGCGTGCGTCTCTCGCCATGGGAGAGAATGGAGAATGGGATTCATCCTCTGCTTTGCTATCGGCAGATATCAAAACGGTTCCTTCTCCCACGGGAAGAAGGTTAGGATGAGGATATTTCAATAATCTGTTAGGTTTCTGGCGGAAGTCCCATTACCTGCACGATGCGCTGCAAGTCATCTGCGCCGTAGTATTCGATTTCGATTCGGCCCTGTTTTTCGCCGTGATGCAAAATCACGCGGGTGCCCAGATATTCCTGCAGCCGCGATTGCAAATGCTCCACCGCGCTGGCATTGACCGAAACTGATGAGGCGCGGCGACGACGCGGCTTCGCGGACCCAAGCTGGCGCGCGACCAGTCGCTCCGTTGCGCGGACCGTGGCGCTGCGTCGCAAGACTGTTTCTGCTACCGCCAACTGTTCCTCCGACGATTTCAGAGCGAGCAAAACCTTGGCGTGCCCGACGGAGATCAAATTTTGCGTCACCCATGTCTGCACCTGCTCATGCAGGTCGAGCAATCGCATTGCGTTGGCCACTGCGGCCCGACTTCGGCCGACCTTTTGCGCGATCTCTTCCTGGCGCATTCCAAATTCGCCGGCAAGCCGCGTGTAACCCTGCGCTTCTTCGATCGGATTGAGATCGGCGCGCTGCAAATTTTCGATCAATGAAAGTTCCAGCACATCGCGATCGTCTGCCGTTCGAATAATGACCGGCACTTCCACCAATCCCGCGGCCAGCGCCGCTCGCCAGCGCCGCTCACCAGCAATTAATTCGTGGCGCCCGTCGACCTTGCGCACAATCAGGGGCTGGATGATGCCGTGTTGCCGGATAGATTCGACCAACTCCGAGAGCGCATCTGTGCCGAACTCCTTCCGCGGCTGCAATGGACTTGGCGTAATGCTGTCTAAACCGATTTGCCAAATTTTTTCGGAATGATCGTCCGGCTTCTCTGGCGCGACGCGCGCCGGTGCCGGCTGCGCGGCGATGAGTGCGCTGAGACCTTTGCCAAGCGCCATCTTTGCCATCGGGCTGAGATTATCGGAACCAACTCCCCAACGCAAACAGCTCGTTGCAGCATTTTGCAGCATGAATAGCATCGTTCATGGCCGCAACGGTCACCGAGAGCTTCACGCTCGGGCATTCACCCGACCCCGACGACGCATTCATGTTTTACGCGATGGCCGCGAACAAAATCGATTTGCGCGGCTATCGTTTCAAACACCAGCTGGAAGACATTCAAACGTTGAACGAACGCGCCATGCGAGGCGAGCTGCATATTTCCGCGGTCTCGATTCATGCCTACGCCTACGTCTCGGACAAGTATTTGCTGCTGCCTTGCGGTGCGAGCATGGGAGATGGCTATGGGCCACTGGTGATAGAGAAAAATTCGACATCCAACGCCCAACGCTCAACGCCCAACGCCCTACTGAATGCCGAACATCGAAAGCCGAACACCGAACGCCGAACATCGAATGAAGAGATCCGCGAGCGACTGCGAAGTGGCGTGATTGCGGTGCCAGGTACGATGACGAGCGCGTTTCTGGCTCTGAAACTTTATCTCGGTGAATTCAATTACATCGTCGTACCGTTCGACCAAATCTTTGAGGCGGTGCGGAGCGGACATGCTGACACAGGCTTGATCATTCACGAAGGCCAGCTCACTTACGCCCATTCGGGTTTCGCAAAATTAATCGATCTCGGGGAATGGTGGAAGCATCGCGCGGGGTTGCCGTTGCCGCTGGGCGGTAATGTTCTGAGGAGGGATATTCCAGTAGAAATCCAGGGCGAGCTCAGTGCGATTTTGCGCGAGAGCATCGAATTCGGATTGGCTCATCGAGCCGAGGCGGTGCAGCACTCGATGCCGTACGCGCGAAACATGGATAGCGATCTCACGTCCAAATTTATCGGGATGTACGTGAACGAATTCACCCGCGATTATGGAGAAGTCGGCCGCAAAGCCATCCGGCGCTTTCTTGGGGAAGCGCGCGAACGCGGTTACGTCGATCGTGAAGTCTCGATCGACTTCGTAAGGTAAATCTCGTCCGCCGTTTATTTTTTCTTGGCGCCTGGAGAGGGCGAAGCTTTTGGTTTGCTCACCATGTCCACGCAGAACTTCTTCACCCGCTCGGCCTCCTGCTTAAAGCCGTTGGTAAAATCATGTGTGCCGTACTCAAAGAGCACGACAAACGAGAAAGTGAAGAAAATGAATAGGACGAGCCAGAACAGCCCGCGAATCAGAGACATCGCGCCGACCTTAAAGCAGTGATGGCGCGAGGTCAACGCCGGTATCGGGCGAAAACACATTGAAGACCGGCGCTGGCGCGACCAGCCAATCTCGATTGGTCCTTCGGACCGTTCCCGGTTGAACCCTAAGGGGAAGCTGCGATTCTGCCTCTCCATGCGGGTGCCACTGCTCGATCTTAGCGCGCAATATCAAGCGTTGGCCGGACCAATTCGCCAGCAGATCGATGAGGTTTTACAGACGCAACGATTCATCCTCGGGCCCAAGGTTGAGCAGTTCGAGAGCGCGCTATGCGATTATACCGGTACGAAATTTGCCATCGGCGTTTCCTCGGGCACAGACGCCCTGCTCGCGGTCCTGATGGCCTTGGAGATTGGCCCGGGGGACGCCATCCTCACCACGCCGTATTCTTTTTTTGCGACCGCCGCTTGCATCGCCCGTGTCGGCGCAACTCCGCTCTTTGTCGATATGGATCCCGCGACCTTTAATATTTCAGCGGCAGCACTCCGGTCTTTCATCGAGAAAAATTGCCGACAAACCGACGGCGTGTTGATGACCCGGGAGCGACAGGCCGTTCGCCTGATCATCCCAGTGCACCTTTTTGGATTGTGCTGCGACATGGACGCGATCATGGAAATAGCGCGCGAATTTGACTTGCTCGTGGTGGAGGACGCAGCCCAGGCAATTGGCGCCGGATATCCGCAGACCGATGCGACTGGATTGGCTGGCACAATCGGTGACGTCGGTTGCTTCAGCTTCTATCCTTCCAAGAATCTCGGTGCCGCCGGGGACGCAGGCGCAATTATTTGTGACAACGAAAATCTGGCAACGCGCATCCGGACGTGTCGCCAACATGGAATGGAACCGCGATATCACCATCAATTTATCGGCGGAAATTTCCGGCTCGATGAACTACAAGCGGCGATTTTGCAGGTCAAACTTCCGCACCTCTCGAACTGGTCGGGCGCCCGCCGGGCTGCGGCCGATTTTTACCGCGCGGAATTTTCGCGGCGCAACCTTGGCGATTCAATCATTCTACCATCCGAACCCTATCGGGAACGAATCGGCAATCATCATATCTATCATCAATTCGTTGTTCGAGCGGAGGCGCGAGACGAATTGAGAGCGCATCTGACCCGCAATGAAATTGGAACCGAGATTTATTATCCGGTCCCGCTTCATTTGCAGGAATGCTTTTTTTATTTGGGATACAAAGAAGGTGATCTCCCAGAGGCGGAACGCGCAGCAGCGGAAACGCTGGCTCTGCCGATTTATCCGGAGCTAAGTCGAGACGCGCAACGTTTCGTAGTCGATAAAATCGCCGAATTTTACGGGTAGAGTATGTGGTTGTGTCATCTCGAATCGCGCAGACGACGAGGGAGCACACATTCGCATGGAAGATCACTGAATCTCTTTTGTGTGATCAACGCAGCTTAGGTGAGATCCCTGGCTTGCGCTCGGGATGACAAATTGCTCGAACGCAAGTGACCACTTGCAGCCGATTCAGCGCCATCCTATATGGATTGCTCGCAAACGGGTAGGTACCGAAGTGGCCAAACGGGGCAGACTGTAAATCTGCTGGCTTTACGCCTTCGCTGGTTCGAATCCAGCCCTGCCCAGATTCTTGCGGACCCAGAAGCGCGTTCGTTCGAGTTCTCTCTTAATGGCGCTTTTTCGCGGCGCGACGCGCACGCGATTTCGCCCCACCGCGCTTCGCTCTCCGCGATGCCGTGCGGCGGCCTCTGGCTTTGCCACGGCGACGCGATTTGGTCGATCGCATCCGACGAGCGCTGCTCGTTTTGCGTGCTTTGCTTTTGCCGGCCTTCCTAGCCGCTGAGCGCCGCGCGGGTTTGGACTTTTTCTTAGATGCCGCCGGTCTTCTGCGCCGAGGCGCCGCACGCGGCCGCCTTGCTTTGGCACGCGCAGGTCGGGGCAAACCAATCGCTTTCCTCGCGGTCGCGGCAATCGGTTTCCCAGTGGCCGCTGATTTGCCTGCAATGGCCCCAATTACCCCGCCGACCACAGCGCCGACAGGACCGGCTACGCTGCCAAGGACCGCGCCCGCAGCCGCACCGGCAGCAGGCTTGGAAATTGGCGGGACAGTGATGTTCTCGTTCGATTGTGATTGTTCACTCGATGCTGAATTTTCAGTGGTTTCCTCCGCCATAAGCTCTCCTGGGTTCAATGCTTAATCGTATCATCGGCACATTACAGCCGCTTCCCGAAAACGAATTAATAAAAAGCGCCCAGCTGTGGAAGCGGGCGCTTTTGCTACAAAAATACTGGATTGGGCATTTTAGCGCGATCCGCGATCGCCGCGACCGTAGCCGCCGCCACCGCCACCGCCACCGCCGCGACCATATCCGCCGCCGCCGCCGCGGCCGCCGTAGCCGCCCCCACCGCCGCCGCCGCCCGGAGGCCGTGCTTCACGTGGACGCGCTTCGTTCACCGTAAGAGCGCGACCTTCCACGGTTTTGCCATTAAACTGGGTAATGGCATTTTGTGCTTCCTGGTCTGTCGCCATGGTCACAAAAGCGAAGCCGCGAGACTTGCCTGTGAATTTATCCTGCATAAGCATGACATCCTGCACAGCACCAGCCTGCGCGAAGAGATCCTGAAGGTCGGTTTCCGTCGTATTGAACGAAAGATTCCCAACGTATAACTTGGTACCCATTTGAGTTTATTCTGGAAAACGCGGCCAGGTCACTGTTCCCGGTTATCGGATTTCAAACTGCCACTGAATAAACTCAACTGACAATTCACCAACTGCCCCGAGCGCTGTTTTCTTAATCGCCTTAGTAGGAGCTTTTCCGCTTAAACGCAACAACAAAGAAAGAAGTTTCGCTGTTCTAAATACCATAATGAATTCTGCAAAACAAGACCCGCATCGCGTCGCCGTCGTTGCTGCCGGTATCGTTAGCCCACTCGGATTCGGATTAACCGAAACGCTTCAGTCGTTGCGGCAGGCGCGCGATTGCGTCACGCCGGTGACTGTGTTTCCGGTCGACAAAACACGATGCAAAACCGCCGGTCAGATTGATGACGAGCAGCTATTGACCAAAGCCCAGCGCTGCCGGCGCGCCCGCCGCTTGCATCGGGCCTCTCACATGGTCATTACTGCATTGGCCGAACTTCTCGAAGACGCACCGGGCTTCCCGCCGGAAATTGTAATCGTCGGGACCACCAGCGGTGGCATGAGTTTCGGTGAGAATTTTTATCGCACATTAGGAAATGGCAACGGTTGCTCGGCGGCCTTGATTGCGAATTATCCGCCGCAAAAACAGATCGTCGATGCCATGGAAAAATTTGGCATGAACGTTCCTGCTGAAGTCATTGCCAATGCCTGCGCGTCCGGCACGAACGCAATTGGCCACGCCTTCAATGCGATTCGGGCTGGCCGTTATCAACGCATCCTGGCTGGGGGCTACGATGCCCTGTCCGAACTCGTATTCGTTGGGTTCGATTCACTGCAAGCGGCAACGCCGGAAAAATGTAGACCCTTCGATTCCAATCGATCGGGCATGGTGCTGGGCGAAGGCGCAGCTTTGTTCGCGCTGGAGGAACTCGAATCCGCCCGCAGCCGCGGCGCGGAAATCCTTGGCGAAATAATTGGCTACGGAATTTCCACCGACAATCATCATCTGACGCAGCCGAATCCGGACGGAAGTGGTCCGCGTCGCGCGATGGAGCAGGCGCTGGCGCAGGCGAAACTGACGCCCGACCAGGTCGGCTACATTAATGCACACGGCACTGCCACCATTCTCAATGACTCCGCCGAGGGGAAAGCGATCATGGAATTATTTGGTGACGTGCCGGTGAGCTCGACCAAAAGCATGATGGGCCATTCCCTCGGCGCGGCCGGTGCGATTGAAGCCGCGGTGACTCTGCTCGCACTGCAATATCAATTCCTGCCGCCGAACATTAATTTTCGCGAATCCGATTTATCGCTCAATGTCGTGGCGAACGAAGCGCATGAGGCGCAATTTAATTGTGCGGTTTCCAATTCATTCGGCTTCGGCGGGACAAACGCGACGATTGTTTTTCGAAAATTCGCGCGATGAGTTTGAGCATCGCTGGAATGAGCTGGGTGACGCCACTCGGCAGTGACGTCGATGATGTTTGGCAACGATTACTCGCAGGCGAAACCGCGCCCGTCGAAATCCTTGAGAACGAAGAAAACGGCGCGCGGTATTTGGTTCGTCGAGTTCCGGCCAACACACCATTCCCGGCGCATTCGCGTTTGCGCCGGGCGAGTGCGATTTCACGATTTGCCGCCGCAGCCGGATTGGCTGCTTTGGCTGAGGTGAAGCTCCCACCATCTCTCGACCGTATCGCATTGGTTTTTGCCGTTTCCAATGGCGGCGTCGTTTACACGCGCCGCTTTTATTCCGAGATCGTGAAGTCCGGAGCGCAATCGGCCAGTCCTTTGCTATTTCCCGAGACTGTCTTCAACGCGCCGGCCAGTCATCTTGCCGCAATCCTGGGGATCAACGGCGCTTCTTACACCGTTGTCGGGGACGGCGCTGTCGGCATTCTTGCTCTAAAGCTGGCGGAAGACCTTCTCGCATCCGATGATCTGGATTTCTGTCTCGTGGTCAGCGCGGAGGAAATTGATCCCCTCGTTTGCGAAGCGTATCGGCAATGGCGTTTCCTGCGGAATCCAAGTAAACCAACCGGTCATGGCATGATTATGAGCGAAGGCGCCGGCGCAGTCTTACTGGAACGACCCGATGAAAGCATTCCATCTGCAGCGGCGCATGCGTCAGCCGCAAGGATCGAACAGATCGTTCCCGGCAGAAACTTCTTTCGTCGTTCCGAAGCTGCGGCCGAGCTTGGGGCCGTGGTCGCCCGTCTCGAGAATGGAATCGGATTCGGCGTTGGCAGTGCAAATGGCACATTTATTGGTCGAGCCGAACGCGCTGCAGTCGGCAACAAACTGCCGCTTTATTCACCAAAGATCGCGCTGGGTGAAAGTGTGGGGGCATCGGTCCTTTGGCAACTGATAGCAGCGGCACAAGCGTTAAAGACCGGAACCTTGCCAGGAGGGTTGGAGTTGCCGGCCAATTCGCCGGCCCTCGTTTTGGCCTGTGGCCTCAATCAACAGACGGGCGGGTTGACTCTGCGCCTTCGCCAACGCGAGTGACGAGGGACAAAGCGATTCACGCGGAGGGACACGCTTCCGCGCATCCTGGACTCGGCGCCGCGAGTCCCTCGAGGACAGAGCGCCGTCGGGGCTGCAACGTTAGGGCAAATGACGGTCTTTTCGCCTTTGCAACACTTTCCCTCTGCGGTACCTTCGCCACGCGCCATGCGAACGCGGGCAGCGATCTTTTTTTGTCTTCTTTTTGCGGCTGCTCGCAGCAACGCCGTTGATATCGAGACGCCGAAGAACCAGCCGGTCGAGATTACTTCCACGGGCGAGACCCGTTACGAAAACGGAATCGCCTTCGCCCGCGACAATGTCGCCATTCATGTTGGCGATACCGACATCTACGCCGATTCCGCCCAGTACGATTCGCAACGCCACGAGATCTCCGCTCAGGGCCACGTGCGCATCTATCGCGAGGATAAACTGTTTATCGCCGAGCACGGCACCTACAATCTCGATACCAAGGAAATCCACGCTGAAACATTCCGTTCTTCATCGGATCCGTATTTTGTGAACGGTGAAAAATTTGAGAACTTTTCCGACGGTCATTCAGTGGTCGAGAATGGCGATTTCACGACGGATGATTCGCTCAATCCCGATTTTCATTTCCACGCAAACAAAACGCGCATTTACGAGAACGATCGCGTCGTTTTTCAGAACGTAACTTTTTATGTTGGCAAGGTCCCAATCTTCTGGTGGCCCTATCTGTATCAATCGCTAAACGATGCCTTTAGTTTCAGTATTTCGCCCGCTTATCTGAGTACCTGGGGAGCGTCGCTCTTGGGCCAGGTCACGTTTCCAATCGGCGATAAAATCAAAGGTCGAGTGAGATTGGATTACAGGGCGCGCCGCGGCGCGGCCATCGGGTTTGATGCGGAGATGCATTACGGTAAAGACGACAGCAGCAATCTCAACCTCCGGACGTATTTCATTAACGATCAGAACCCGGATATAAATCAAACGTCGGTACCACGTGGTAATATCGGGAGCGCCCGTTATCGCGTCACTGTCGAAGACCGCACGAATTTCACGAGCGACATTTACGGAATTGTTGACATCACCAAGCTAAGTGATGCCCATGTCATGGAGGATTTCTACCAGAGCGAATTTCGCATCAACCCGGTGCCGGATAACGTCGTCGCCATAACTAAAACCGATCCTATCTATACCCTGACTGCGATCGCACGCTTTCAAGCTAACGAATTCTTCCAAACAACCGAGCGTCTTCCCGAAGTAGTGCTGGACGTCGCCCGGACTCCCATTTTTGGAGGTCCGATCTTTTACCAGGGCGAAACTGGGATTGCGGACCTTCATCGCAATTTCGCGAGCGGCTCCGGGTTTGAAGACTATGAAAGTTGGCGGATCGATACTTTTCACCAACTCCTTTACCCAAACACGTATTTTGGCTGGTTGAGCATCGTCCCCCGTGCCGGGTTTCGTGCGACCTACTACAATCAAACACGCGATCTCGGGCAGGTCATATTTCCTTCGAATGACAACCCATTCGTCCCCGATTTTCTAGCCATCGGAGATCCGAGCAAAAATCCGGATCTCGGCCAACCACTCAATCTTAATGGCGACAAAACGCGCACTGTTTTCAACGCTGGAGTGGAAGCATCGTTCAAAGTTTCCCGTGCCTGGGAGGAGGTCCAGAGCAGCGCGCTTGGTCTGGATGGATTGCGCCACGTTATTCAGCCGTTCAGCAATTTTTCATGGGTTTCCAATTCCGGCATTGATCCAGCGGCGATTTTACAATTCGATCGCCTCGAACCAACCACCAAATTACGCCCAATCGATTTCCCGGAGTTCACTTCCATCGATTCGATTGATCACTGGACGATCTGGCGCCTCGGCGTCCGCAACCGGCTGGAAACGAGGCGGGACGACGGCAACATTACCTGGTTCGAACTTGACACTTACTTCGACGTCAACTTCGACAATCCCTACGATCGCACGCCATACTCGAACCTTTTCAACACAGTTCGTTTCAATCCGCTGCCGTGGGCCTCGTTATCCGTCGATTCCCAGGTGCCGGCGTTCGATAAGGGGTTCACCGAAGTCAATACCAATGTGACGGTCCAGCCGATCTCCAACCTGCAGCTGAACTTTGGGCATCGCTATCTCAACAACAATCCATTCTTCATCAACAGCAGCTTGTTTACTTTCGGCGGATATTATCGGATTAACGACAATTGGGGAATAGCAGTGTCGGAACAATACGAGGCGACCAGCGGGATACTCGAGCAACAGCGCTACGCTGTTTACCGCGATCTCTCCAGTTGGGTGGCTTCGATCGGCGCGATCGTCCGTAATAATAACGGTGTCAACCAATATGGAGTGCTCCTTACCTTCACCTTGAAGGCGTTTCCCAAATTCGGGTTCGACCTGAATTTCGACCCCGGTGGCGCCGGACAATAATTAATCGC
Source organism: Verrucomicrobiota bacterium (assembly GCA_003219175.1). Classification (GTDB taxonomy): domain Bacteria; phylum Verrucomicrobiota; class Verrucomicrobiia; order Chthoniobacterales; family UBA10450; genus AV69. The sequence goes on from QHPU01000057.1 coordinate 58,500, forward strand.
ACGAAGGTAGAAATCAGGTAGCATTCCCGCCACTTCGCCAGGTTTTGACATGAACTTATCGATTATCGGCTCGGGGTATGTCGGTCTCGTGACGGGCGCGTGCTTTGCTGATGTCGGCCACAACGTTGTCTGCGTCGATAATGATGCGCGCAAGGTCGAAACGCTGTGTGCGGGCCGTGTTCCGATCTACGAGCCAGGGCTGGAAGAATTAATTCATCGTAATGTGGCCGCGCACCGACTCCGTTTCACCGAAAGCACAAAGGAAGGCGTCGACAACTCGCAGATTGTTTTCATTGCCGTACCAACTCCGCCTCAAGCCGATGGCAGCGTGGATCTAAGCTTTATCGAAAAAGTCGCACGTGAAATTGCTAGTGTTCTCACTGATTACCGGGTGATCGTCGATAAAAGCACCGTGCCGGTGAAAACTGGCGAAAAAGTCGCGGAATCGATCAGGCGTTACAATCGGCATGGCGCAAAGTTCGATGTTGTCAGCAATCCAGAATTTCTGCGCGAAGGCTGCGCCGTTCACGATTTGATGCATCCCGACCGGATCGTCATCGGCGCGCAAAGCGAACATGCGGTCGATTTGATGAAAAAAGTCTACGAGCCGTTCATGGCGCCGATTCTTGTTACCGATATCAACAGTGCGGAGTTAATAAAACACGCGGCCAATTCGTTTCTGGCGCTGAAAATCTCTTATATCAACGCCGTCTCCGCCATTTGCGAAGCCAGCGGCGCTGACATCGGAAAAGTTGCTGACGGCATTGGGATGGATCGACGCATTGGCCGCAATTTTCTTAACGCCGGGATCGGTTACGGCGGGTCGTGTTTTCCGAAGGACGTCGCCGCCTTCATCACGATTAGCGAACAACTTGGTGTTCCCTTTTCGCTTTTGAAAGAAGTGCAGCAGATCAATGCCGCACAGAAGGAGCGATTTCTGAAGTCAATTCGCGACATGCTCTGGGTTTTGCGCGAGAAAAGGATCGCGGTCTGGGGACTAACGTTCAAACCGGATACCGACGATATCCGTTCCTCGGTCGCAATTGATCTGGTGGCCGAGATGTTGCGCGAGGGGGCGCAGGTTTCGGTTTACGATCCCAAAGGGATGGAGCGGGCCCGCGAGGTCGCCGAAATCAAGGCAGCTCGCTTTTGCGAGAGCGCGCTCAAAGCCGTCGACGGTGCCGAGGCGCTCGTCATTGCGACGGAATGGGAGGAATTTGCCAACGTCGATCTGGCTGTTGTGAAAGGGAAAATGACTACCCCGATTGTTTTCGATGGACGCAATTTGTTTGATCCATCGACGATGGCGAAGGTGGGGTTCCGCTACTATTCCATCGGGCGCAAGCCGGTTGCACCACAGTGATTGGCTGTTTCAGGCAGCAAAGAATTCATTTCTATGGGTTGCATGCCACGACGGGGATGGAATCATAGCGATCTATGCGCGACGCCCGTGTCGATAAACTAGCCGAGCTCCTGACCGGTTATTCCACCGAACTAAAACGCAACCAAAAGGTGTTGATCGAGGCGTTTGACGCGCCGGACGAGATGACGATTGCCCTGGTGCGGGCGGCGCGAAACCGGGGTGCAATCCCGTTTGTCCAGCTGCAACGGGCACCGATTAGCCGGGAGCTTGCGCTTTATGCCACCGAACTGCAGTTGAATCTGCTGGCGCGTCACGAATTGGCACGAATGAAACAGATGGACGCCTACATCGCGGTGCGCGGCAGTCACAATATTACCGAGCAGGCAGATGTCCCTACCGATAAAATGAAACTGGTGGCGAAAAAGATGCGACCAGTCCAAAACCAGCGGGTTGAAAAAACAAAATGGGTCGTGCTGCGGTGGCCGACACCGGCCATGGCCCAACTCGCGAACATGAGCACAGAAGCTTTTGAAGATTTTTTCTTCGAGGTTTGTACGCTCGATTACCGCAAGCTTCGGTCGGGCATGAACGCTCTCAAAAAATTAATGGAGCGAACCGATAAGGTAAAGATCGTTGGCCCGGGCACGGATTTGCGATTTAGCATCAAAAAGATTCCGGCTGTGATCTGTGGCGGAGATCGCAATATTCCCGACGGCGAAGTCTTTACCGCTCCGGTCCGTGATTCGGTTAATGGTGTCGTTAGCTTCAACGCGCCGACGATTTATCAGGGCACAAGTTTCGATAATATCCGCCTCGAATTCGAGAAGGGGAAAGTTGTGAAAGCGACGAGCAACCAAACTAAGAAGCTAAACGACATTCTCGACGCCGACGTCGGTGCTCGCTATGTCGGTGAATTTTCCCTTGGATTTAATCCTCACATTTTACATCCGATGCGCGACATTTTGTTCGATGAAAAGATTGCGGGCTCCTTCCATTTTACCCCAGGACAGGCTTACGAGACGGCGGACAATGGAAACCGCAGCCAGGTGCATTGGGACATGGTCAGCATTCAGCGCCGCGAATATGGTGGCGGCGAGATTTACTTCGATGGCAAACTCATTCGCAAGAACGGCGAATTTGTGGTTTCCTCCCTGCAATCCTTGAATCGCGAAAGATTGCTTAAGCGGAAATAAAAAAAACTGCGCGGAAGTTCTCCCGCGCGGTTGCAAATTCTGCTCGGTCTACGATCGCTATGCGCGTTTGGCACCCGCCGGATTCAATTGCAGCATCGCAATCTCACCATTGCTCGCCATCTGCACATTCGCGATTTCGAAAATTGGTGCGTTCTCGGCGGAAGTCGCCCCGGCGCCAGGCAATTGCACGGCCACCGTCTTAGATGTCGAATTCAGGAGGATGGCAGCGATTTCAAAGGTGGGAGAAAATTCCACGCTCGTAATCTGGAAGGCAGCGGTCAGATCGACAGATGCCTGGGTCTGATGCGACGGCGTCAATTGCAGCGGCGCCGCCTCGAATCCCGAGACCAGTTGCAGTCCGGAAATATTAAGTGAGGACGATGCGAGGGTCGCAGGTTTTTGTTGCTGCGATGGAATCAACCGCATCTGGCCGAGGCTGCCTTGCGCCGCCTGCATGTTCGAAATCTCGAAGTTGACCTGCAAATTCATCGCCCCGTGTTGCTGCGGCAAAGAGGCCAGGCGCATCGTGACAACCTTCGAGATAGGCCGCAATTGCAGCGCACCCATTTTGAAGGTGGGCGTCAATTGCATCGAAGCGATTTCGCAAGAGAGCGTGATTTGGACAGCCGGATGCATGCTGCCAGCGGCTGCTTGAGGTGCGGGCGCGGTCTGTGCGGGCTGCGTTGGACCTCCCGAGGTTCGAATAACGGGAGCCGTTGGTGTCTGGAGTGTTTCAGGCATGGTTTCGATTGTTGTTGGTTGTGAAGCTAAATCTTCTACGGCCGCTGGTGGCTGAGTTTCCGGCACTTCCGGCAACGTGCTAATACCAGCAATGGCACGGCTAACACCAGCGATTTCGGCGACAGTGGCAACTTCCGGCTCCTCTGCCCACGTGATCGCAGCCGGTTGTTCAGGGATAACGACGGTTTGATAGGGAACCGGTTGGCCCTGCTCGACAGGCTCTGGTTCTGGCGACCACTCTTGCTCTTTTCCCTCGATCTCGGTGGACGCAGTCGCCTTTGCTATCGCGGTCTCCCACGGCTCCGATTCGAGGATACTCATTTCTGCCTCAATTGGCTCTGATACTGCCTCAGTTGGCTCTGATACCGCCTCAATTGGCTCGGATACTGACTCGATTGGTTCAGCGGCTTGCGTCTCTTCGGCTACTGCCATTGCCGCCACCGGCTCTACTTCCGGTTCAAGCTCGGGCTCTGCCACAACCGGCTCGCTCACCTGTTCGACGAAGAACGGCGGAGATACAGGAAATTCGGGCGGAACCTCAGTCTCACCGTTTGTCGGCACCTGTTCGATGACAGGTCCCACGGATGATTCTTCGAAATCGACGTAGGCAGGCTCGACGGTGCGACCGCCAATGGCCGCCGTTTCTGGCTCAACCGCCCGTTTTGCCACCGGGATCACTGTGCGCCGGAGGGAGGCTTCAGAAGCTTTTAGTTCAACCGACACCTGACGCGGCCCACCGACGAAACGCTTTTGAGTTTGCAACTGTGGGGCCTCTTCTTCAGCTGCATGATCGTCGTGCAGTGATGGGCCGGTAACCGTCGCAGGACGATGTCCGATTGTCGTTCTGCCAATCAATCGACGAGCTTCCATCACTAGCCACGCCCCTCCCGAAATAATCGCTCCAAGGATAAAGAGCCAAAACACCAATGGCCGTTGTCCAGTGAATGAGCTAATTCGCTCGCCAAATGAAGGCGACGGCGTGAATCGGGCGACTTTTTCCGGCGCCAAGGCGGTCGCGGGCGTTGCGCTGCTGGCGGTAACTTCTACAGGCGTCGCTGACGGACTTGGTTGAAGTGCGACGGCAACTTCAGGTGCAGGCGTCGCGGGTACTACTTGAGGTGTTGAAGCCGCGCTAGGAGCCGCGACAACCGAAACCTCGGGCGCTGGAGTTGCAAGCACCGGCGCTGGCGTCGCAGTAAAGGATGCCAAAGCTGGCGCTGGAGCTGGGGTTGCGTTCGGCGTAGCCGACTCGACAGAAATGCCGGACGCTTGTGGCGCAGCCGGGAGATCCCCCGGTTGGGCCGAGGAACCAGTCGCTTGTGCATTCGAGACGACCACCTCCGCTGGCGTTGCATTCACAACCGCTTCGCTGGCTTTGGCCGCAGGCGACGGTGCCGGCGTCTGCGCCATTGCCAATTGCGTTGCCTCCTCAGCTTTTACTTCCGAGCCCGGGATCGGACTCGGCTCGATCGCAGGCCCCGATGGTTCGGTCTGAGTGGAGGCGATCGCAGCCGCACTCGGAGCCGGCGAGGAAATCGCGGCTGCGCTCTTCAACCAACTCAAATCATAAAATCCCGCTGCGTAGAGATCGTTCGATGCCAAGGGATAGATCTTTCGCGCCGATGTTATCCAATCGTTCGCCTTTTCCGGATTATTGTGTTGGAACTCCCACGCCGCCTGCGCGTAATAAAGCGACGGCGTCTCACCGCTGAACTGGAATTGCTCCATCAGTTTCTGAGCGTGGTTATCCTTTCCTTCCAGCAGGTAGGTGAGAAAGATCTTGAAGTTGATCAGTTGCGCGGCGTGGTTCTTGTCTCCACCGGGAGTTTGGTTCAATAACGCCTGAAAGCGATCGCGCGCCGTGGCGTAATCCTTATTTCGGAAAGGAACATCGGCCAGGTTGAATTGGGCCTCGCGAAATTTCGGGTCGCGTTTCAACGCGTCTTTAAAGAAAGTTTCAGCTTCGCCGTACTTTTGTTGCTCCAGCAGGATTTCGCCGCGCAGGTTCAAGATTTGCGGCTGGTTTGGATCGGTGTTGTCGGCCTCGGCGGCTAATTTCAAAGCGGACTCAAAATCACGCTGCTCATAAGCTTGCAGCGCCTGCTCGAATTGTGTCTTGGCCAGTGCTTTCGCCTTGCTCGTGCGTTCCTCGGGCGAGAGCAATTGCACAGCCGGCCGCTGTTGTCCCGGCTGCTTTTGCAACCAGCCAATTTCATATAGCGATTCGGCAAAGAGCTTGTTTAATTGCGGCGAGAAATTCTTTTCCGCTGACGCCATCCAGTTCTTGGCATCGGGAATTTTCTGATTTTGCAGCGAAATCGCCGCATTGGAGTAGTGAACCGCGGGCGTATCGGGCGACAACTCAAATTTCGCCAGAATCGAATCGACCATGGTGTCGTTTCCCTCCAGCAAATAAGTCAGCAAAATCTTGTATTGAATCAGCTGCGTTGCTTCGCCTTGCAGGTCTGCCGCATTGGTCGTGAGTAAATCCTGAAAACGTTTCCGCGCTTCCGACCAATCCTTTTTTAGAAACGGAATCTCTGCCAGATTGAAACGGGCATTCCAAAATTTCGGGTCAAGGTTGTTTGCTTCCGACAATGCGGCTTCCGCTTTGTCGTAGATGCCCTGGCGCATGTAGATGACGCCGCGCAAATTTTGCGAGGCCGCCAGATCAGGTTTCCGTGCGTCAATCGCATCCAATTCCTTTAACGCCTGCACATAGTTGGCAGAGTCAAACGCGCGATACGCTCTGTCGTACATTGCTTCGAGCTCCGAATTCGAAGGCGCGACATCGTTCGCGGCGAGGGTCCCAAAAACGAGCAATGAAATCCCAACAAGTTTTCGAATCTTCATGCTGGGCAGAATAGAACTATCAGTGGGGGACAGTGACAAGTTATTTCTACCGATTCCGGAAACAAATTTTTCAAGGCCAAACCAGGCAAATCCGCTCGGCCACTGGCAAATTCGGCGTTCTTCGCAACCGACTAAGGTAGGTTTCTCGCTTAAAGTTGGTTTGGGCAACACCAGCGTAACCGTCGCATGGCGAGCTTTAGACCTGGCAGACCGGAGCGAGTCATCCGGTCGTGGAAGATTTTGATATGTCCGTGCGAGCGGAACCGGCCGGTTGCGTCAACGCACCAGCGACGATCTTTGTACATTGACCCAATCGTCCTGGCTATTTGACTCCAATACGCATCCGGTAGGTTGAAAGATCGGCTTCGAGCGCTTCCGCCAAGGCGGCATCAGCCTGTCCTCGCGCTAATTTTACCCCCTGTTCCGCGACATCCAGTGCTTCAGTAAGCCTGCCATTCGCAGCATAAGCGGCAGCGATGGTGCGAAGTACTTTGGGATTATTATTTCCGACGAGTTCTTGCAGTCGCTGTGCAAGTGGCAACGCTCTCACCCGCTTTTCTGACCCGGTCCCTACTGGCATGGCCAGAATCCAGGTAAGATTGTTAAGCGCATCAATATTATCGGGCTGAACGCGAATAGCCTCCTCCAATTCAGAAATCGCTCGATCGATTTCACCTTTTTGACTAAGAATCGTTGCAAGATTGTTGCGGGCCTCTACCAGGCGTGGGGACAGTTTCAACGCTTGTTCGTACTGCTTGATGGCCTTTTCTGGATTGCCTCGCTCTAGGTAGCAATTCCCCAAGCCGTAATATGCTTCCGCATAGTCAGGTCGCAGCTCAATCGTCCTTTCGTATTGTGCCATTGCTTGATTTAACCGTCCTTGATTGAGAAGGGCGATTGCCAGGTTGCATCGCGCTTGAGCGTGGTCGGGTTGAAGCGCCAGTTGGCGTTCAAACTCCTTGATTGCGTCATCGGTCTGCCCTTTTTGCAGGAGCGCGTTTCCCAAACTGTAGTGCGCGGTTGGATGGTTCGGGAGGATCTGAATTGCAGCGTTCAGATGGTCCACGGCTTCATCAAGCTGACCCATTTTAGTGAGAACAAGGCCGATGTCGTTGTGAGCGTAAGGAGAACCCGGCCGGAGATAGAGGGCCGCGCGAAACTCAGCCAGTGCTTCGTTGACTTCACCGCGCTCAAAGTAGACGTCGCCCAGACCATAATGAGGGAAATCGTTATCCTTGGTCACCGCCAGACTGTGCTTCCAAAGTGCTTCACTATCGTGCCAGTAACGCACCTGAGTACGAGCGAGCCACGTTAGGCTCACCAGAAGAATCGCGGCAGCCGCAGTTAATATTCGATTGCCCGCTCGCCGCCACGCAATCAGATCAGCCGCGCTCCAGCTCACCAGAATGTACAATCCAATCTGCGGAAGATAAGTATAACGGTCGGCATGCGCCTGGAGACCGACCTGGACAATGCCGATAACGGGTCCCAACATTACCAGATACCAGCACCAGCCGGTAAACACATAAGGCCACCGTCTTTTCCAAAGAATGACGGCACTGCTGATGCCGATGATTGCGACGCTGGCGAGCAGAATTTGCCAGGCCGGCAACTGATCTTCGGGATGAGGATAAAAGGGGGCGAGGCGTAGTGGCCAGACCATTTGCCTGATGTAGATCATGCAGGCATCTGCGGCGTTTTCTAGCCGCCAAGCGAGCGGGATGTGGCCGATTGAGACGGTGGTTGATCGCTGCGCGAACAAAGTCACGAGACACGACAGGCCAGCGAGCCCAATTAGTGGGAGCTTCTCGATGAACAATCGACGAGCTGAGGACGGATCGCTCAAACGGCGAAGCGGCCAATAATCGATGAGCAGCAGGACAAGGGGCAAGCTTACGAGCATTGGCTTGCACATCAGGCCAAGGGCATAAAGCAAAACCACCACCAAGTAACGCGCAACGGAAGGAGCGCGCGAATGCCTCACGTACGCAGCTAGCGTAAGCATAAAAAACAACGCAGATAGGATGTCTTTGCGCTCCGAGACCCATGCGACTGACTCCACGCGCAAAGGGTGAATGGCGAAGACAGCGGCGACAAATGCGGACCTCCATATTGCACCCGTCATTTCCTGCAGCACAAGGAAGAGTAGGATGGCGACGACGACATGTAAAAGCAGGCTGCTAAAATGATGCCCGCCTGCATTAAGCCGATAAAGCTGGCAATCGAGCATGTGCGAGAGCCAGGTCAGTGGATGCCAATTGCTTGAATGAAAATGGGTAAAGGCCCAGATAATCCCACTACGGGTCAGACCAGCGACAACCTTCGGATTTTCGTAGACGTAGGTGTTGTCATCGAAGTTCACGAAACTGTTCTGAAGCGCGGGAAAAAAAGCGATCGAGGTGACCAGCGCTAGACCAACACAGATATAGAATATCAAGAAACGCGGGCGATGGTCTTGGCTACTACGAACCGCGTTATCCCCGAGCTCAGGCGGTCTTTCTTTCTTATCTTTTCGTCTCGCTGAACTCATCGCCGCTGAAAGATAACAATGTAATTCTCAGCCAGCTGTGGCTCAGCATTTTCCATCGGCAGATAGTACTCGGTCGGACCGCGTGACGGCATGTTTACCAATCCAACAGGTCGATAGTTGTCATTTAGGTACTGATCGACCCACTGAAAAAGCAGCCGTTCATAGCTAGCGGCAACACGCCATGACATTGGAGTCCAGACCCAAACGACAAAAGCTGGCCGGTTCTTTTCGACTTCTTCGATCATTTGCCGCTGCATTCGCAACGCGAATCGCTGCTGCTCCGCCAGTGGATACATGTAGATAAACCCGGTAGCGGATTGCCTTCTCGAATAGAAGTAGATCTCCGGTTCGGAGCCGAGAACAACCACACGTTCATCGGGGCGGCTATTCTCCCGAAGGAAATCCGCAACCTTAATTGCTTCTGGAAAGGGGTTCTCGCCATAGCGAAAGCGGCAAGCGTCGAGTGGGGACATGCGAAAGAAATATTCTGCGCGCGTCGCCAGCGGAAACACCACGGCAATGGCGAAGATCGAAAGGGCGATTACTCGCGTAATCACTTGCTGCGTTGCCGCACCGTACGAGGCTGCAACGCCAGCAAGCAATGACAACGCCGGTAGAAGCATGACGAAATAGTGCGGTCGAAAATACGATCCCATCGATACCGCGAGAGCAGACGCGATCGTCAAACCGACCAGAAACAGCGGCCTGAATTTGTCTGGCTTTGCCAAAGCAATGACTAGCCCGGCCGCACTCAATAGCCAGATAGGCCAACATTCTCCAAATACAACTCGGATATTGCTCAGAAACAAATCCCATCCCTCTTTGATGGAGATGCTAGTCCCGTACACGCTGGCGTATTGGACGCACCAAAACCAACAGTTCCCCAAGCTACCGGCGAACCAGACCGCGCCGATTGCAGTAATTAGTGATAGTAGCGCAGCAAAGGTAAAGATCGCGAGGATGAATGAAAGGCGAGGCAGCGGTTGTTTTCGTTCTCGATAGAGTAGCCAGAAGAAACCGAATATCAGAAATATGATGCCGGGCTGCTTCATCAGAGTAGCTACTCCCAGGGACAGCCCGCTGATAAAGGTGCTCGCAAGTGAGCTGGTGTCCCCCAATAGCAGCACTAACCCGACAAGAGTAAATAAGATCACGAAATGAGTGGCGTGCGCAGCTAAGCCCAAGACGGCTGGATTGATTGCCAAAACAACGTAGGTGGTGGCAGCGGCAAGACCAGTCTCCCAATTAACCAGCCGTAATCCAATAACGAGAACAAGTACGACCGTCGCGAGGTTCACCAGCAAAAACCCGAGGTGAATGCCAACGGTTGTCTGACCAAATAGGGACATGATCATCGCGTAGAAGGCGTAGGTACCCGGAAATTTCATGTTGTAAGCAAGCTTGTAGGGAGCAATGCCATGCAGCATCAGTTGGCCGGCATACGCATACTCGCCTTCGTCACGCTCCAGCGGTACATTGAGCAAGCGGATCCGGATGGCGATACAGGTAAGACATGTCAGCATAAACAGAACTACCATTGCGCTTCGCCCGAAGCGGTTGGTTTTCTGGTCCGATGTTGTGGTTTTCGTCAAAGCCGGATAGGAATTAGTCGCGATTCCGTGACAAACTGCTCCTGGGTCCCAATTCCGTATTCATACGACCAACCAGCCGAAGTCCTTCGAGGGTGAGGTTTTCGTGGACGATGTCCACCTCCGGTAGCTTGCGCGCGATCAATTTTGCATATCCACCTGTAGCAACGATGCGAACCTGGCCAGTCCAAGATTTTTCGGCAATGATTCGCTGCAAAATTTCACGGATCAGACCGCGATAACCAAAAATGGCGCCAGCAAGCATGGCTTGATTCGTTGATTTACCGATCGCGCTTCGTGGTTCGCGCAGGGAAATTCGTGGCAACAACGCGGTGCGATCGTAAAGAAATTTTGTCATTGCCTCCAAGCCCGGTGCAATGACACCGCCAATATAAGCGTTGCGTGGCGAAACGATGTCGAATGTCACTGCCGTCCCGAAATCAATCACAATCGCAGGCGAACCATAAAGCTCCGCTACTGCTACCGCATTGGCCAGACGATCGGCGCCGATCGATCTCGGAGTCGGATAATCGATGCGCACGTTTAATCGGGTCTTCGCCGTCAGCCAAATGATCTTTCGCTCGCGGGCGGCGCGTTTGATTTCGCGGTTTTTCTTCGGAACCACAGATGAGACGACGACGGTTAGGGGATCTCGCCGGCGTATGATGCTCGCGATCCTACGCGCGTTTAAAGAGGGAGTGGCAATTTTCGAGGCGCGTTCAATTCGAGATCGCGAAGCAAATGCCAGTTTAGTGAAAGAATTGCTGACGTCGATGAGGAGAAAGTCCGGCTTTGTCCGCCGCTTGCGAGCGGGAAATGCCGCGCGTAGCCTCGTGTTGTGCTTGTTCATCGTCCCCGCCGTTTACGCCGCACTCCGGCGATTCGCAATCTCATTCGCGAAACCAATCTGCACCGCCACGACTTCGTCCTGCCTCTTTTTGTAAGCGAGAAAATCGAATCCGCGAAAGAGATCGCGAGCATGCCTGGAATCTGTCAACATGCCGGGAAAGAAATCGCGGCCGTCGCACTACGCGCCTATGAATCGGGGGTTCAGGCCGTCCTTCTCTTTGGGATTCCGAAATCGAAAGATGAACAGGCCAGAGAAGCTTATGCCGAGAACGGGGTCGTTCAGAACGCTGTCCGGCAGATAAAAAGACACGCGCCGGATTTGACTGTGATCACCGACGTTTGCCTGTGTGAGTACACCAGCCACGGCCATTGCGGCGTGACTCGCCGTGACGGCGAGCATTTTCATGTTTTGAATGATGAAAGCGTAGAGCTGATCGCGAAGAGCGCGGTGTCACATGCCGTTGCCGGAGCGGATATGATTGCCCCAAGCGATATGATGGACGGCCGGATCGGTGCCGTTCGCACCGCGCTCGACCAGGCAGGTTTCGAGCAGACCGGAATCATGAGTTACGCCGCGAAATTCTCGTCCGTTTTTTATGGACCCTTCCGTGACGCCGCAGAAAGTCCGCCGCAGTTTGGCGATCGTCGCTCCTATCAAATGGATCCGGCGAACGCCGATGAGGCTTTGCGCGAAGTCGAGCTCGATCTGGCGGAGGGCGCGGATATTGTCCTGGTGAAGCCCGCTTTGCTTTACCTGGATATTTTGTGGCGGGTGCGGGAAAGATTTGGCCGGCCGACTGCCGTCTATCATGTCAGCGGCGAGTTCGCGATGGTCAAAGCGGCCGTCCGCGACGGGGTACTCGATGAACGCGCCGCCGTCTTGGAAATCATGACATCGCTCAAACGCGCGGGTGCCGATTTCATCATCACGTATTGGGCGCTGGAACTGATGGAATGGCTGAAGGAATAACGATGGCGGCAGGACTAGGCCAGTCCGGCCCGAGTTCACCTGCTCGGGGCGAGACAGCTGCGCACACGCGACTCAAACACCTGGCTCTGATCTGGGCACAAGCGCGTGGCTACTCTGCCTGCGCAGTGGAAGTAAGCCTGCCTCGCTGCCGCTTCCGCGCCGATATTGCCGCGTATCGCCCTAACGGGAAAGAGATCGGCACCACGGCGGTTTTTGAATGCAAACAGGCTTTCCCGGATCTGCGCCGCGACAACGGGTGCAGCGCCGTCACCACGAAGCAGTTGGAAAAAGTCTTTCGACGCCGCGAGGTCTTGGAGAAAAACTTGCGGGTTCACTATCCGGCGCTGCGCATTCCCGAATCGCTTTTCTCCGACTTCGATTCATACAACTTTGCTGCTATCAACCATCACGGTTATGCCCGCGTCGTGCGGCAACTCGGCGCGCTGCAGAATCGTCTCTTCGATTGCACAAAATTCGAGCGCTTGATTCGCTATCGCTGCGCAAATCTTTTTTTTCTCGTTTTGCCAAAGGGATTGTTCAAGGAACCAGAGATTCCTTTTGGCTGGGGCGCTTTGATCGAATCTGATGACAAGCTGGTCCTGGCGCGGAAACCGCTTTGGCATGATGTTATTCCAGGCAATCGTCTAAAATTGCTCGAACGAATCGCAGGCGCGCGCACCCGTGCCCTGAATAAGGGGTTGGAAATAAATTTCGACAAAATCTGCGCAACGCGAAGTCGATCCTACCCGTAACGTGGGCACGAAATTCGAGCGTTGGGGCTGCAGGGCTGGATCCCCCATTCTGTTGGTGAATTTGGCTTCGTTATCCCGACCTGCGGGCGAGTAAGTTCCGCCCGGTCATTTCTTTCGGTTGGGGCAGGCCCAGCAAAAAGAGCAAGGTCGGCGCGACGTCAGCCAAAATTCCATCCTGGCAGGAAAAATTCGCGGCGTCTTTTGCAACATAAATGAAGTGTACAAGGTTAGTGGTATGCGCGGTGTTGGGCGAGCCGTCGGGGTTTCGCATCAATTCACAGTTGCCGTGATCCGCGGTGATCAGGCATTTTCCGTCGAGCTCAAGTAATTGAGGGACAATCCGGGCGACGCAGGCATCAACCGTCTCCACCGCTTTGATTCCGGCTTCAACCACACCGGTATGACCAACCATGTCCGGGTTAGCGAAATTCAAAATGATCAGATCATAATCTGCCATTCGCGCGCAAACTTCGTCAGTAACCTGCAGGGCGCTCATCTCCGGCTGCAAGTCGTAAGTCGCGACCTTGGGCGAAGGTATAATCATGCGGTCTTCACCTGGAAACGCGCGCTCAATTCCGCCGTTAAAGAAATAGGTGACGTGCGGATATTTTTCCGTTTCGGCAATGCGCAACTGTCTTTTACCGGCGGCGCTGACGACTTCCCCGAGGATATTGGCGAGGTTTTCCGGCGAAAAAATGTAGGGAGAAGGATAGGTCACATCGTATTGAGTAAGGGTTACAAAGTGAACTCGCGGCCACCTTCCGCGATCGAAGCCATCGAAATTCTCGAACAAAAACGCCTGCGAAAGCTGACGCGCGCGGTCTGCGCGAAAATTAAAGAACAAGACGACGTCGTCATCGTGCACGCGTTCTTTTCCGGCATCTGAAAAAATCATCGCGGGCATGAATTCATCGGTCTTGTTTTCACGATATTTTTCGGCAACGGCGTCAGCGGGCGATTCCGTGGTCTGCTCCCCCTGGCCATGAACAATTGCGTCCCAAGCCTTCTTGGTCCGGTCCCAGCGCCGATCACGATCCATTGCAAAATAGCGGCCGACGACTGTGACGATTTGCGCGCCACTTTTCGCCAGTGCCTTCTCGGATTCCCGCAAAATGTCCGCGCCACCGGTCGGCGACGCATCCCTTCCGTCAGTAAACGCATGAACAAAAATCTCCTCTACTCCCGCAGCATGCGCCGCTTCGGCCAGCGAGAGGAGATGACGATAATGACTGTGCACGCCTCCTTCAGAGACCAGACCGAGCAAATGTAATCGATGGCCGCGCGCCTTTGCGAAGGCCTCCTGGGCAACCTTGTTGCGGGCAAGTTCTCCGGCAGCGAGTGCCTTGTTAATCCGCGTCAAGTCCTGATAGACAATCCGACCCGCGCCAAGATTGAGATGTCCGACTTCGGAATTGCCCATTTGTCCTTCGGGCAATCCGACATCCTCCCCGCTCGCACTTAACTTCGCCATGGGGTATCTGGCGTAGAGTTGATCATGAAAGGGAGTGCGTGCCAGCAACGTAGCGTCGCCATTTTTGGTGGCGTGTTCGCGACCGCCGGGATTGATGCCCCAGCCGTCGCGAATGATCAGCATGACCGGCCCACTCACCGCGCGCAATCTGCCGACGGCCCATCGTCACACAAGTGCTTTCCCGCAGGTGCGGGATTGACAATGGAGCCGAGGATTATTCACATCGCGCCATGAAATGGAGGAACCAGATACTGGCGATGATTTGTCTTCTGGCCTTTGCGGCTTTTGGTGTCCTCTACTTTCAAAACTGGGTCGTGCAAAAACCCTTCGGCATTATTTTGTTTGTTGGCGAAGGATTGACGGCGCAACGAACCGCGGCAACGCGGGTCTACATCGGTGGGGCGAACAATCCGCTGGCAATTGACGGCCTGGAGTTTTCGGCACGCTTATCCAATCACTCGGCGGACTTCGCGGTGCCTGATTCCCCTGCGGCTGCTTCTGCCCTGGCAACGGGGACTAGAGTAAAGAACGGAACGGTTGCCATAGCAGAATCGGGCGCACCGCTGGAGACAATCCTCGAGATCGCGCACAAGGAAGGTCGCGCCACCGGCGTTGTGACAGACGGCGCCCTGACTAATCCGACCGTGGCGGCGTTCTATGCCCACGCAAACACGGCGAAGCCGCCCCAGCAATTTGCCACGTCAATGATCGAGCAACACACAGTCGACATCGCCCTCGGTGGCGGTGCCGCCGACTTCGATAAAGCAAAACTCGATCATGCGCATGTTCGCGTGGTCCGCAATTTGCCGCAGTTAGAGCAAATCACCGGATGGCAACAATCACGTCTGCTGGGCCTTTTTGCCGCCAACGACTTGCCGTTTACCGACGAAGTTGCAGCGAGAACCGAGCAACCCTCTCTTGCCGACATGGTGCGACGCGCAATCGAGCTTCTCCAGGTGAACCGTCGCGGTTACGTCCTGGTCGTAAATGCTCATTTGATGGCTTCGGCGGCATGGCAAAATCTGGGAGAACGGACACTTCGCGAAACGGCCGAGCTTGATCGCGCGGTCAAAGTTAGCCGAGAATATGCCGGCAGAAACTCTGCCATTATCGTTTGCGGTGATGCGGCGATTGGCGGGATGAACGTTAACGGCTATCCCTTTCGTTACGACAGTGGGGTGGCGATCCTGGGTTTGAATTCAGCCGGACAACCGTGGGTTACCTGGGCGACGGGCCCAAATGGTGGAAAAACCGGGGCAAACGTCGAATCTTCCAGTGCCAGGGATCTCTCCGCTGTCGAGCCGGCAGCTGTTCAAGCCCAATCCGCCCTCAATTCGCTGGAAGACCCGATTGCAAATGCCACGGGTCTGCGGATGGAAAAATTGCGCGGCATGATGGACAATACTCAAGTATTCGAGATCATTCGTGACGCGCTCTGAAACGGTGCGATCGAACGGTTGTTCCAAAGGCACTCAGCCGACGCAAAAACGGTGCGAAGGCGGGTTGCCCTGCCGCGCTCCGACGCCTGACAAAGCAGGGGTGGCGACAGCATCAGCGAGCGATGCCAAAATACCGTCCAAGTATCGTTAGAAACTAGTCGGCGTAACTTTTGGGATTAACACGAAGAGCGGAGTGCGGGGGAAAGGAGGTGGCGGATCCAATTGAGGCCGGTTCCACATTAACGGCCATTCGCGAGCGCGATGGCATATCAGCCAGCGCTTTTACAAACGAGCGTACAACGCACCTGCCGCCGGTGCTCGATACTTTTGATGGCCAGCGTAAGCGTAATACGGTACGTATGAGTTATCCGCGACTTCATCCACCGTCTGGGCAGTCCAATTAATTGTCGGATCGAGGATGTAGGTTGCAGATGCAGTTGTCCACTGAACCCACGTGTGCGAGGAGCGGCTGGTTGGAGCGCGTCTGCCGATAACAAGTTGCAATCCTCGCGCGCCGTGCCGTGCCATTTCCTGGTAAAGGGCGACAGCTTTTCCTTTGCAATCAGCAACAGTTTCACGGGCCACCTCCGCAGGCGTTTTCCACTGCACGGAAAATCCGTAAGGGATATTGCGGAGCTCACCGATCCACCGATTGATTAGCCGCAGGGGCAGTTCCCGGTCGGTGCTCGGCGTGGGAGCTGAAACTAGAACGGGTTGAATTCGCGCCATTTGCCGGTCAAACGGGGTCGTTTTGACTGACAATAGGATTGGATCAGCAAAACCGCCTACGACGGAAAGGACGAGAAAGGTGAAGGCGACGAAGCCGATGACGCGCTTTCTTGGAAATGGGCAAAGGCCTATTGGAACCATTACAATTATGGCACATACGAGCAGTGTCTATGCCACCCATATCCCGCCCTTGGCGTTCCAGCGCCGCGGAGGGATTTAGTACAAGGCCCGGTCGCGTCGCCGGACCCCATAGCGGACGAATTTCAGCGCGGCCTCGTCAGGCTATCATGCGCTTGGCTCTGCGCGAAACGAAGATTCTCCGCAGCGTCGGCATCGTCGGGTCGCAAGCGAAGCGCTTCGTTAAACTCTGCAATCGCTCCGGAAGTTTGACCCATTTTCATATAAATGACGCCGAGACTGTTGTGCACCGGCGCCTTCGGATCGAGCCGCGCGGCTTCCAAGTAATGCGTTTTTGCACCTTGGAGGTCGCCTTTCAAATAGAACGCGCGGCCCAGATAATAATGCGCCTCGGGATGGTTCGGTTTCTGTCGCAACGCAGTCTGGAACTCTGCCACGGCCTGATCCAGCTTTCCGCTAATGAGAAGGAACACGCCATAGTTATAATGCGCGCGACCAGACTTTGGACTTAGCTGAGTTGCTTTCTCATGTTCGGCTGCAGCTTCCTCGGGACGCCCGAGACGCTCTAACGCGTAACCGTACTCCGAGTGGAAGTCGCCATTGCGCGCGTCATCGCGCAAGGCTTGCTCGAACTCGCGGGCGCCTTCGCTGAACTTCGACTGGGCAACGTAAACCTGCCCCAAACCGTAATGTCCTTTCTCCGCCTTGGGGTTGAGTCCGAGGGCAACGCGGAATTGCTCTGCCGCTCCCTCCATCTGTCCCGCATCATACAAGGCGGAACCATATCTTACTCTGGCACGATCGCTGTTCGGAACATCAGAGACTGTTGATGCCGCTCGATCGACTTCGGGGACTTTGGTTTTCGTCTGGCCGACCCAGAGGGCGGCAAGAGGAATAACAAATACGACCACCCACTTCAAGCCATGAGACAACCAGCTCGGGAGAAAAGCCGTTGGTTCCGTCGCTACGCTGCCGCCAGGCAAACCGAGGTGTTCACGGGTTGAGCGTTCGCGCACCTTCCAGATAAATCCATCATAATAAAAATGGAGCAACCCCGAAGCGGCGACCACTCCGGTGAGGAAGCGCTTGATCGTTTCAATTTCTGTTTCTTTAAAATAACCGAGGGAGCCGTAGGCAAAAACCAAACCGATATAGAGTCCGATTAACGAGCCGCTGCGGCGAAAGACAAAACGCATGAAGCCTCGGATGGAGGGATCCTTTTCTACGCGAGTGCGATTATAGATCCATACCAGTGAAAGATATTGCACGTCGTGGAACACTTCGAAGAGCGCGATACCAGCAAGAATATTGGTCACGCCGTTATTACAGTACCACCAGAAGGCGATACTAGTGCCGAGCAGGGCCAACTTCACAGGATTGGGTCGTTTTCCAACCACCCACATCCGGATAAAATTGCCCAGGAACAGAACCGAGGCGCATATCGCAATCCCCAACAAAATCTGCTGCGCGCCGCGCAAGAGCGACGGCGACAGATATGGCGCGCCGCTGGCATAGTAAGTCTCCAAAGTATCGGCCATGCGTTGTGGTGAAAGCAGGACCGCGGTGGCAAACCAGAGGGCGCAAGTAGCAAAATCCAGCCGGCGCGTTAGTGGCGCGAAGGAACCGGTCTTCGCGTCATAGATACGGCAAAACCCGTAGGTCTGCATCATGCCGTGCCAGACACCCCAAAAGAAAACGACGAGAACCAGCCCTTTCAGGTCCCACCAGGTAAAGGCGATGCATACTCCGAGTAAAAAGATCGGAGCGAAAATGAAACGCCACCTAAAGCGTTCGAAGAGCGCGCGATCGCCGTAGGCGCGTATCATCCCCGGTAAATGGTGACCAGTGGCGCCAAATGCGGCCACGAAAATGTAGATGTCTTGTGCGCTCCAGCGTGCTTGTGCCAGAGCGAACATTGGCACCAGTAACAACGGTGTGCCGACGTAAAGAATCAGATCACGCCAGCTACCTAAAATCCACAAAGTTCGCCGTGGCGCTGCGGTGGGCACAGCTGGGACCGTTTGCGGACGAGAAAATGCCGTGACGTACTGCATTCGGGCAAAGGCAATGTTGCTCTAAGCTGATGCGAAAATCAAACCATCTAACAATTTCACGATGCTTCTCTTAGGGTGAGGCTAATCGCAACGTCCATGCGGAGACCGCGTTTCTAGTCGCAGACATTTCATCGAATTGACCCTGAAAAAGCAAACCGTAGAAACAAAAGCGGCCAGCAATCCGACCTTGATAATTGAGCAGGCTACGCGCTTGGAACTGTCAGCCGGCATCGCGATGCCGGCGCCGGGATTCGCCAATTCCGGTTAAACTCTCGAACGGGAAAAGGTCCCACCAGACGTGCTGACTTGGCGATGACCCGTGATGACAAAATCCCACAAGGTCGTGGCGGCAACATGTGCCGCCCGGCCTAATCAGAATAAGTTAAGGTAGGGTTTACGGTACTCCTGAGGCGTGGCCAGATATGACCGTAACGGATGGATCCAGACGTAAAATGTCCTCCGTCGTGACCCGGCCGGTCCGATCGATCTCACTGCGGTTATAGATCCGTATTGGGTCGTTCGTGTTTGTCCCGATGCTTCGTACTACCACTTTTCGCGGAATGTACGAGCCGGTCAGGAAAACGTATTTCACCGGTGGGTCATTGGTTGTAATGACCATATGATTTGAGTTCTGGGAACGATCCGAGTTGGGAGGATCGGCGGCGACCGCCGACACGAATCCAAGCGCGCACAGCATCCCCAAAGCCGCACTTCTTGTAGATTTCATACCACAATTTTCCACGATTTCCGGGCAACGCAAGCCGGCAGGATTTTGGCAGGAAACTCTTA
Source organism: Verrucomicrobiota bacterium (assembly GCA_003219175.1). GTDB lineage: Bacteria > Verrucomicrobiota > Verrucomicrobiia > Chthoniobacterales > UBA10450 > AV69. The sequence goes on from QHPU01000057.1 coordinate 77,960, forward strand.
CGACGTTGTGGCAGACACAGGGTTTCGGCTTCTGCGTCATCATAAATTGTAGCGGGTTCGCTGTGCGAAGCCACGCATTGCCGGCAGAGCGACGGCTATGGAGTATTTCTGCCAATGCGCTCTGCGGCCAGAGCGGTGTCCTATAACAGTTGCAGCTTTACAATGATAATGAACTTCGGCGCCTCACATAGCGTCGCTAGCGCAGCAGCCTGCCAGTCAGACGTGCTTTTATGATCGCGGTTCCAAATTGCAAAAGTTCTACCGGCTT